>JAITDE010000018.1 GCA_031282735.1 Oscillospiraceae bacterium
CCCGCGCCGCCGCAAATGGTGCGCGTGGATACGCCAAGCGGCGCACCTTTTTTTCGTTTGGATATCCCAAACCGCAAAGGCGATATCCCGTGGCAAGCGGTGGAGCAGGCGGCCGGCAAATGCCGCACGCGTGTGCTTTTGCCCGACGGCATCAAAATGCCGCCGCAAAATAATCCAAAAAATAATCCAATGGCGCACGGTGCGTCGCTCGATTTTGGTCTGCGATGCTTTGTGCCAAAACGGTTGCCGCTTTTGCTCGCGCTGCAAACGGCACAGCAAGTTTTGCGGCGGTGCAATACGCCGGCACAGCATTTGAGTGTGACGCTTGTCGATCCAAAATGCGTGCTCACCCGCGCGATCGAACCGCTTGTGATGCTCGCGGGAAGCCTGCGTGTCTATACAACGGATTTGGCGTCGTATCGCCAAACCGCCTCCCTGCTTCTCCAGCGATTTGGCGTCACACTGATTTTGAGCGATTCACCGGGATGTTTCGCGAACAGCAATGTGGTGGTCGCCGAGGATTTTTCGCATTTTACAGGCAAGGAACGCGGGATGATTCTGACGGCGAACCGAACGGCAAGTTTGCGTGCCTGCCGCATCGTGCGCGGCACCGCGCCTCAATTGCCGCCCGCGTTTGAAGCGCTCCGCCCTGCGGGGATTGACCCGCTCATGTTCGCCGGCGCATTATTCGAGCTGTGCGGCATCAAAGAGATGGAACGGTTGGTGTTTCAAGAACTATTTTCGTGCGTCAAAAATGAACTTGTGACTGTCGACGACCTCGCCGAGCAGTTGGACGCACAATTTTTGCCGTTCAAAGACCGCGCATAATTCCTGTTCCGCTGACGATACTATGACTGATCCCCATTCATTTAATATGTATTCAATCACAAACAAAAAGGAGAACCGTCATGTCTCAGCAACAAAAAATACCCAGGCGAAACATTGGCTGCAACGTCGATCAATGCCGATTTCATTGCAAAAACGAGCAGTGCTGTTCGTTGGAACAGATTGACATCATTGCCGAAGCCAAGGATCCCGCAAGCGAGCACGCAACGTGCTGCCATTCGTTTGAGTGCAAACAGTAACCCAACGGCGAACTGCGAGGCAAAAACCACCGCCTGCGGAAAAAATCTCCGCAGGCGGTTCATTTTGCGTTGGAATGCGGTTATTCTTCTACACGCACGCCCACGGTTTTTACGAAGTCCGCACCGTTCACGCCGCCGCCGACAATGGTCGCCGTGATGGTTACGAGACCCGTCCAACCATCGTCATTGGCAGTGACCGTGCCGTTGTTGCTCACGGTAGCAATCCGTGTGTCGCTGCTACTCCAAACAATGGTTGTTTTGTCGGCATTCAATGGCTTAACCGTACCACCGAGCTTCGCGGTCTTGCCCAACTTAATTGGCGAAGTGCCGCTGATCCAATAAATATTGATATCGGTCACGGGCACAGGCGCGGGTGGAGTCACAGTCACGCTACAGGTTGCTGTGTAGCCGCCGTCGACGGTTGTAACGGTGATCACCGCCGTACCGGCGGATTTTGCCGTAATAAGCCCTGTATTGGATACCGTTGCAATGGCGTTGCTGGTGGAACTGATTGCATATGTTTTGTTGCTTGCCGAACTTGGCGTAACCGTGATGGTCAACTGCAATTTATCACCAACCTCGAGCTGAGCCGTTTTGGGCGCAACCGTAACGCCCGTCACGCGCACGGGTGCAGTCGTCGTGGTTGCCGTGGTTGTTGTGGTTGTTGTTGTCGGTTTGGTCGTGGTGGTTGTTGAACTGCCCGGATTCTGGTTATCGGGAATGGTTGTGGGTTTGGTCGACGTTGATTTTGCGGTCGTCTTCGTCGTCGATGTTGTTTTGGTGGATGTCTTTTTGGTTGTGGTTGTGCGCTTGGTTGTTGTTGTGCGTTTTTTCGTCGTGGTCGTTTTGTGTTTTGCGGTCGTCCCAACCACCGGCACTTCCGTCTCTTCTGTCGTTTCTTCCTCAGAGGATGCTTCCGTTGTGTCCCAAGTGGCCCAGATATCTTCGGTCGTCTCTTGATCGTTGCTGTTAAAAACATATTGCGTTGTGGATTCTGTCGTCGTTAGGTCGTCCTGTTCGTCGCACGCAACCAAAACGCCTGTGAGAAGCATGGGCAACACAAGCAAGATGGCGCGCAATCGCAATGTTTTCTGTTTCATCAGTTCATCCTTTCTTCATTGGAACGGGTTCTTTCTCAGTTAGTCGAAAAGATTGTCAACTCCCCTCACTAGTTATACCACATAAACGCGGGCAATTCAAGCCTTTTTTGATGAAATCGCTCGTACGCCGCAAATAAAAGTTGCGCAAGGCGATGGAATGTGCTAAAATAGGGTATGCGTATAATACAAGACAGCCAAAAATATAGACCTACCCGTTGAAACGAGGTAAACCGCCGTGCATTATGCCGCGTATAAAACAATCTTGTCTCCAAAAAACGGAATGAATCTTTACCGAGGCTGCACCCACGGCTGTATATATTGCGATGCGCGTTCCGCGTGCTACCAGATGAATCACGACTTTGAGGACATCGAGGTCAAAACGGATGCCGCGGCGATTTTGGAAACGCAGCTCCGCAAAAAGCGACGCCCCTGTATGATTGCCACCGGCGCGATGTGCGACCCCTATATCCCGCTTGAGGATAAACTGTGCCTCACGCGGCAATGTATTGCAATCATCGAACGCTACGGGTTTGGGTTGACAATTCTCACAAAATCCGCGCGTATCCTGCGCGATTTGGATTTGCTCACCGCCATCCACAAAAAAGCCAAATGCGTGGTGCAAATGACACTCACAACGGGCGACGAAGCGCTCTGCCGTGTGATTGAACCACGCGTGTCCGTCACTGCCGAACGCGTTCGCGCACTGGAGGTTTTCCGCCTTGAGGGCATTCCCAGTGTTGTTTGGCTGTGTCCCATCCTGCCGTTCATCAACGACACCGAGGAGAATTTACGGGCGATTTTAGATGATTGCGTCCGCGCGAATGTGTTGGGGATTATCACGTTCGGGTTTGGTGTCACGCTTCGCGACGGCGACAGGGAGTATTTTTACGCAAAGCTGGATGAGCATTTTCCAGGGATGAAGCAACGATATATCCGCGCGTTCGGCGATGCTTACATCTGCGAAAGCCCGAACAGCGCACGGCTTCATCAGATTTTCAGCGAAACCTGCCGCAAGCATGGCATTTTATACAACACGGATGAAATATTTGCATACATGCACACGTTTGCGCATAAGCAGGAGCAGCTATCGTGGAATATTTGACATAGCATCACGTAAAAAACACAGAAGATAGGATGAAGATTGACCGCGTATGAAAAAAATTGAACTCTTTTGTGACGGCGCGTGTTCGGGTAACCCCGGTCCAGGCGGTTGGGGATGCGTACTGCGCTATAACGGACACGAAAAAGAGCTATCGGGCGGTGAAGCGCAAACCACGAACAACCGCATGGAACTCACGGCCCTGCTGGAAGGTCTCCGCGCGCTCAAAGAGCCGTGCAAGGTGATTGTCACAACGGATTCCCGCTACGTCGCCGATGGTATCTCCAAAGGCTGGGCTGTGCGCTGGCAACAAAACGGTTGGCGCAAAGCGGATAAATCCCCCGCCCTGAACCCTGAACTTTGGGAAGCGTTGCTCGCCGAAATCGCGAAGCACAGCGTCACGCTGCACTGGGTGCGCGGACACAACGGACACCCCGAAAACGAACGCTGTGACGCTTTGGCACGCGCGCGGATTCCAAAAAGCTGATGTTGCTTGTGATTCGCTTGCTCAAAATTTGATTGGAAAGTGTTCAATTATGGATCGCGTACCGCATGTTTTATTCGTCTGCTCAGGAAACACTTGCCGCAGCCCAATGGCGGAAGCTTTGTTCGCGCAAATGTGCGCGGGCGTTGATTTGTCGGTTGAGGTCGCCAGCGCGGGGTTGGCGGTCATCCCTGGTGAACCCGCAGCATCTTTGATGACGCAAACCGCCCGCCGTTTTAACCTTAGCGATCGGCTTGCCGCGCATCGCTCCAAAGCTGCCGTCAACGCGTTGCTCGCAAAGTTCGATTTGATTGTTTGCATGAGCGCAAACCACCTTCACGGGCTTTCCTATTCCGTTCCGCTCGAAAAATTGCGTCTGCTCGGCGGCGGGATTCCTGATCCTTTCGGCGGCGATGCCCGTGACTACGACATATGCGCAAATCAAATCGCGGCTTATCTGCCGTCCATCCTGCGCGAAATCAGCGGCTGTCCATGTGAAATCCGCGCCATGACCGCCGATGATTTACCGGATGTCGTCCGGCTGGATCATCTGTGTTTTTCCGTTCCGTGGCGGGAAGAAGATCTGCATCGGATGTTCATGCGCAAAGAAGCCTGCGCGTTGGTTGCGGTGCGGCATGGTCAAGCGATTGCGTTCGCGGGCGCGTCGCAAGTGCTCGATCAAGCGGATGTTTCGCACATTGCCGTGCATCCCGACTGGCGCAAACAGGGCATTGCCAACGCGCTTTTGGCGCGGATGCATGTGTGCCTGGTTATGCGCGGATGCCATGAGATCCAGCTCGAGGTGCGTCAATCGAATGAGGCGGCCATCGCGCTTTATCGGCGGCATGGTTACACGACGGTTGGATGCCGCAAAAATTACTATACCAAACCGGCCGAAGACGCCGTTTTGATGACGTTGATGCTTTTCTGACTTGTTGAGCGTATCGTTTTGGTCTCATCTATGTTATATATTGATTTTGAAACGGAGGATGGCGCAATGGCGGAAATCACAAAACCACTGGCTTGGTGGAAAACAATGGCAGTCTATCAAATTTGGCCGCGCAGTTTTTTTGACGGCAACGGCGACGGGATCGGCGACTTGTGGGGGGTTCTGCAAAAACTGGATTATATCAAAAGCCTTGGCGTGGATGCCATTTGGTTTTCGCCGCTCTACCCCACCCCAAACGCCGATTACGGCTACGATATCGCCGATTATCGCGGAATTGCGGAGGATTACGGCACATTGGAGTTGTTCCAAAAAGTGCTGGCGGAGGCACATGATCGCGGGCTGAAAGTAATCATGGATCTGGTGATCAATCACACCTCGGACGAGCACGAGTGGTTTCAAAAGTCCAAGGATGTCAACAGTCCCTATCATGATTATTATTATTGGCGCAAGGGAAACGGCAAAAAGCCGCCGAACAATTGGAAATCGGTGTTTGAGGGCAGTGCGTGGGTGCGCGCGGAGGAGACCGGCGAATACTATTTGCACATCTTCGCCAAAAAACAGCCCGATTTGAACATGAGCAATCCAAAAGTCCGTGAGGAAGTCAAAGACGTGATGCGTTTCTGGCTCGAAATGGGCGTGGACGGCTTCCGCGAGGACGTGATTACATACATTGCCAAAGACGAGGGCTTGCCCAACGGGATTCCCCTGCCTGTCGGCGCGGGATTGGAACACTACACAAGCCGCCCCGCGGTCAAGGACTATTTGCGCGAATTCCGCGACGACGTTCTGCGCCGCTACGACGCTTTCACCGTGGGCGAAGCCCCCATGATGACGCCTAAGTTGGCAAAAAAATACATTACAGAGGGCGGCGATCAACTGCTCAATTTGATGTTCCACTTCCAGCATATGGAAGCCGATTGCTTTTTGACGGATTTTATCCCCACGCGCTTTCACCTGAAGAAGCTCAAAAAAGCCCTCGGCACATGGCAACGCGAGATGCGCGGTGTCGCTTGGAACGCGCTCTATTTGGAAAACCACGACCATCCGCGCATCATCAGCCGCTACGGCAGCGAAAAATACCGTGTCGAAAGCGGCAAAACGCTCGCGGCGATGTATCTTTTGCAAAGCGGCACGCCGTTTATTTATCAGGGACAGGAAATCGGCATGACGAACATCCGCATGTCTTCAATGGATCAGTTCAAAGATGTGCTCACGTTCAACAGTCAAAAGCTCTACGCCATGTTCGGCATCAAGGGCGACCGCTATTTGCGGATTGCGAACCGCTGTTCCCGCGAAAACGCCCGCACGCCCATGCAATGGAACAACGCGCCGAACGGCGGATTCAGCGAAGCAGACCCATGGTTTCGCGTCAACCCCAATTACACCGAAATCAACGCGGAAGACGCGGAGGCAGACCCAAATTCCTTGTTGCACTGGTATCGCGCACTGCTCAAGTTCCGCAAAGATAATCCCCTCATTTTGCTTGGGGATTACAAAGAATATTACAAAAACAGCCGCAATTTGTATGTTTATGAACGCGCGCACGAGGGCAAAAAACTGCTTGTGATATGTTCGTTCAGCGAAAAGCCGCAACGCGTCTCCGCACCTGATGGGTGGGATTTTGCGCAAGCCGTGCAGGTGTTCGGGAACTATGCGAAGCCCGCCGCGCAAACCAACCGGTTCACTACACAACCGTATGAGTGCAGGGTTTATGCGGGATAACGCCGCGACGACGATCAGTTCTCTCCTATTCCTGCGCGGTTGAGGCGATTTTTTGCAGAAGCATCTCAAAATCCTGACGATTTTTACGGCAAATATTGTCCAAAATCATGCCGCCGAAAAAACTTTGCACGGCTGCCAGCCCAAAAAATACGCTCATAATCAGCGTCGGCATGCGCGGCACAAGCCCTGTGTGGATAAAATCCAACAGCACGGGGATAAAACATCCAATGGCAACCAACAGCAAAATCGCCGCCAACGAGCTAAAAAACGCGAACGGCTTGTAATTTTTGACCATCACCAAAATCATGCGCAGCACTTTGACACCGTCTTTCACCGTGCTGAGTTTGGAAACCGACCCTGCGGGGCGATCGCGATAGTCGACGACGACCGTTTCGAGACGCAGATTTTTGTCCACGCAGTGGATTGTCATTTCTGTTTCGATCTCGAAGCCTTGCGACAGCACGGGAAATGTCTTCACAAATTGGCGGCTGAACACCCGCATGCCCGTCATGATATCGCGGACGTCGCACCCAAAGAACGTGTTGATGCCGCCGCGCACCAGCACATTGCCGAAGTTGTGAAAACGGCGTTTGTTTTCGGTGAAATAAGTGGAACTCAAACGGTCGCCGATCACCATATCCGCTTGGCGTTCGAGTGCCACACGCACCATTTCGGGCGCGGATTCGGCGGGATAGGTGTCGTCTCCGTCGGTCATCACATAGACCTTGGCGTCGATTTCTCGGAACATCCGGCGCACGACATTGCCCTTGCCCTGCGCGTATTCGCGGCGCACGACCGCGCCCGCCGCCGCCGCAATTTCGGCAGTGCCGTCGCTGGAATTGTTGTCATACACATACACAACCGCGTTCGGCAACGCGGCTTTGTAGTCTTTGACGACTTGCGCCACTGTCAGCGCTTCGTTGTAACAGGGAATCAAAACAGCGATTTCATCCATGTGACCGCTCCTTTTTTTCTTTTAACAAGCAAACGAAAAAACCCAATATCGCAAAAACAGCAATGATCTGCGCACGGTAGGTAAAACGACCGTGCTCCTGCGAGTGATTCAAAAAGATCAAATACCAAACATACGGCGCAATGCAAAGCAAAAACAACGGTATCGACGTTTTTACGATTCGCACGGTATTCGCGCGATGTCTGCACAGCATGACGGCAATCACAGCCAAAGCGGCAATTGCGGCAATCAAAAGCGCGATTGGGAAAATCAAATGCGTCAGATTGTTGAGCAATGTATAGATCGTCGGCGGCAGGTTCACGGGCAAAGGCGCGTCGCCAAATGCGCGTAGCCGCATTTGATTCAACGCCTCGGCGAACACATTGCGGCGCAAAACAATTGAAGCTATCGCCCATTTGCAGGCCCAAATACCGCCGTAGCCAAAAGCCCAACAGACACCACGCAGTGCCAATCGCGCAATATCCAATCGCACGCACTTCGCGGACGCCATCTCTATCATAACCAACAGCGCGGCGGGCATACCGAACGTGATTAGCGGCACGGTGAGCAAATCAAAAAAGCTTGTTGTCGCGCCAATCAAAAAGAAACCCACGCAAACATGCTCACAAAAGCGCGGATTATGGCAAAACAAGAGCAAAGCAAGGCAAGCCAACAGCATTACATATGCCGCAACGGAATATTGCAACGACATTGGCACGACAATCGCGTCGCCGAAACCGACTGCGATCACAAAACACAGCGCAATCCAGCCATTCAGCTGTTTGACGATTAAAATCAACACAGCCGCCAACAGCGCCAGCAACACGATCTCATTCACGCGGCGTAGCATCGCCAAAGCAGGGAGCGGTTGCGCGGCATCTGTTGAAATTTGTTTTTCGATTGACGAAACAGTCAGATTGCAAATGGCAAGCGCGGGGCGCAAAAGCACTTGATACCCATGCCAATAGCGAGCATAATCCGGAATCATCGCGGCGCGTAAGAGAGAATTTCCTGCGGCTTTTTGTGTTTTTTCCAGCATCAGGCGATCCGTCCAGTTGTCCGTGCGTACCACACGTGCGCCAAGATTGACCGAAGCATAAATCCCCTCTTCCTCCAGCATCGCGATGGATCGTGCCGCGCTTTGTTCAACCGCCGCATTCGGTATGGCGTAGCTGAGCGTCATCAACAGCGTGAACAAACAGGGCAACAGCACAAAAAGCGCAAGCATAGCACAGATTTGTTTTTTGAGATTTTGTGCGCGAATAAAGTCACGCATACGATACTCACTTTCTGATTTGTTGGCTAAACTTCGCGCCTCAAATGACCGCGCGCCCCTGCGGGGAGCAGTCGCTTCGCGCTGTCATATTTAGCCCGCGCAAATATAAATAGTCTAAAATGATCGCGCGAAGCGGCTAAAGTCTTTTTGCTACTTTTTCTTCAGAAAAAGTAGATTTTTCTTCAGAAAAAGTAGGCGTTCTCTTCAACCTGCCCCGCCACGCCTGAAGCCATAAATAAGCCGGCACACTGAACAGCGCAAAGCCTGCAACAAGCAAATTGCGGTATGAAAAGTAAAAGTGAAACGCCGTGTGCTGACCGAGCAACACAAGCCATGCCATGGGAATCAACGCCGTCACCAACAATATAAGAGCGTTCGGAATGGCATCCCGGGCATACTTGCTCCAAAGGGCGGCAAAGCACAACAGCACCAGCGCAGTGACAAAAATTGGCACATGCTCGTCGTTCAACCACGTGGAGAAAGCCAATCCCAAAGCGTCGAATCTGTTGAGGGACGCAAAGTCGCCCCAGGTTTGCAACGATGCCGTTTCGCCCGCGTCAATGTTGATATAACCCTGGGCGGACGTGCCCGTGCGGAAAAAAATTTGTTCAATCGAAATACGAATTTCGTTGCGCCCGAGCGCGACGGAGGCGATCAGCCATTTGCTGAACCACAAAGAGACATATCCCGCACCCCAGGCGACGGATTTTGTAACAATATGCAAACTGCTTTTCAAAGGATCGGTTTGATCGCGCATTTGCAGCAGGAGCAAGAGTATCAGCGGCACGCCGAGCGACACAATCGGAGCGGTGAGCAAATCCAAAAACACCGTAACCGCACCGACGCAAAAAAAGAACATGCCAATACGCGCCCGAAACCATGGTTTGTCATACAGCAAAAGCAACAAGACGCTTGCGATCAGCATGACGAAAAACACGCTTGAAAACTGAAACGAAAGCGGCACGATCTGAAACCCCGCCATCGCCAACGACGCGCCGAAACAAACGGCAAACACCGTGTTCAGCCGCTTCGCAATCAATCCCATCAGCAACCCAACCATTGCGAACAAAAAGAAAGCGTTCAGCCCACGCATGCTGGTCAAGCTCATGAACACAAGCAATGGGCGCAAATAGGCTTGATAACCATGCCAATAACGGGCATACGACGGCACTTGCGCGGCGCGGAAAACACTGTCGCCATCCTCCGCAAGCGCGTATTCAAACATGCGCTGATCCGTTTTGTAATCCATGCTCACACCGCTTTTGCTGGTGGCATAATGCGGCCACATTTCACCCGTCGCCAGCGCGTCAATGCTCGCCTTCGCGTTTTTTTCGATCGCGCTTTGGGGGATTGCATACGCCGCAAGCATCAGCGCGAAAAATGCCGCGCTCAAGATTGCAAGGAGATTGATCCACGGGACGACTTTTTTTGCCAAAAAGCAACCGATTTTTTTTGTCATTCCCCTTCCCCCTAAGCCGATTTGGCCGGTTTGATTCTTGCGCACACCGCGTCGCCCATGGCGGCAGTGCCAACTTTTTGATAGCCTTCCTCAAAAATATCCGCCGTGCGCAGCTCGCAAAGCACGTCGTTCACCGCGCGTTCAATCGCCGCAGCGGCTTCCTGCTCGTTGAGGGAATATTGCAGGAGCATCGCAACCGACAAAATGGTCGCCAATGGATTCGCGACACCCTGCCCCGCAATGTCGGGGGCCGATCCATGGATCGGTTCGTACAATCCAAACGACCCCTGCCCCAAACTCGCCGACGCCAACATGCCAATTGATCCGCTGATCATCGACGCTTCGTCCGACAAAATATCGCCGAAAATATTGGATGTTACGATCACGTCGAATTGGCGCGGATTGCGCACCAATTGCATGGCGCAGTTATCCACATACATATAGGAAAGCGTGACGTCGGGATAATCCGTCGCCAGCCGCGTCACGGTCTCGCGCCACAGGCGGGAGGATTCCAACACATTTGCTTTGTCGACGGAACAGAGCTTTTTCCTGCGTTTTTGCGCCATTTCGAAACCCACGCGGCAGATGCGCTCAATTTCGGGCACGGTGTACATCTCGGTATCGTATGCCGCCGCCGCGCCGTTGATTTCCTTGCGTCCGCGCTCGCCGAAATAGATACCGCCCGTCAATTCCCGAACGACCATGATATCTAGCCCGTCGCCGATGATGCTCTCTTTGATTGGCGACGCCGTTTTGAGGGGCGCGAAAATACGCGCGGGGCGAAGGTTGGCGTAAAGCCCAAGCGCGCCGCGGATGCCGAGCAACCCCGCTTCGGGGCGCAGATGCCCGGGCAGCGTATCCCACTTTTCGCCGCCGACCGCGCCCAAAAGCACGCTGTCGCTGGCTTTGCAGATGTCAATGGTCTCCCGCGGCAACGGCACGCCCGTTGCGTCGATGGCGCAACCGCCCATCAGGCAGGGCTTATAGTCAAACGAAATGCCGAACCGTTCCCCGACGATGTCCAGCACTTTCACGCTTTCGCGCACGATTTCAGGACCAATTCCGTCGCCCTCAATGACTGCCAATGTGTACGATTTCATATCTTTTGATGTTCCCTTTCCGCAAATCAATCATGTTTTCATTCGGTCAAATATATGCTACGCAATCAAAATTTCTATCGGTTCGCGGTTTTGATAGAGGCTCACATGGCTAAAACCCGCCCGCAACGCGATCTCCATGCCCTCGGCGATACCCGCGCCAAGATCTTTCGCAAAATGCGCGTCCGATCCTATCGTCACGCGCTTGCCGCCCAACGCGCGAAAACGCCGCACAATATCAAGATTAGGCATCGTAACGCCGATTTTTTGCCGTAAGCCCGACGTAT
The DNA here is from genome assembly GCA_031282735.1 of Oscillospiraceae bacterium. Classification (GTDB taxonomy): domain Bacteria; phylum Bacillota; class Clostridia; order Oscillospirales; family Acutalibacteraceae; genus WRMQ01. Next base: position 11,511 of record JAITDE010000018.1, read on the forward strand.
TGATTTCGAGTGCCAGCTGATTTTTCGCCGCCGTTTCCAAAATGGCGTCGATTTGCTGCGCGTAGACGTGCAAATCCACCTTGCGCCCGTGTTCGCCACAAATGTAACGCAACGGGTATGTCAGGTGAGCCAACGCGTCAAATTTTCCCCACCGTGCCAGCGCGAGAACTTCCTCAAAATATTGCTCCAAAAGCGTTCTGATCTCGTCGTCGGTTATTTCATCGTAGCGCAAAAACCAAAAATCCGCCGTATTCCGCAAATTGTGAATTGATCCAATCACAAAATCGTAGTCATATTGCCGCAGGAGGGCTTCGGATTGCGGAATATCATAGGTCGGATCGCCCAACTCGACACCCGCAAGAACCACCAACGTGCCACGAAAAGCCGACCGCGCTTTCACAATTTCAAAATAGGACTGCATCGCGGTGCGGTCAAAATTCTGGTCGAAGAAGTGATCCATTTCCAGATGATCGGTCAAAGCGACAGCGCGCAGGCCGCGCGAAACGGCGGTTTCGCACAAAAAAATTGCCGAATGGTTACCGTCAAACGAATTATCCGTGTGTATATGCAAATCGAGCAAATTTTTCGGGTTCATTGCACACTCCAAATCCAAAAAATCCAAACATGGCTATCCATCGTGTTTTGTGAAGAGAAAGTTTTTTGTCTTGCGTTTTGCGCTCCACGTCCCCGCGGCTAACCCTAAACCAGCACGACACCTTGGCAAACAACTTTCATGCCGGACGGATTCCCAATAATGCTGTAGCTTTTGAGCTTGCCGTCACGCCAAACAATGTTGACGCGGCAATTGCCGGGGATCGCCAAACCTTTCACACTGCCGTTTTTCCACGCGTCGGGCAACGCGGGGAGCAAATGGATGGTTTTTCCATAAACCTGCACAAGCATCTCGCAAACACCTGCCGTCATACCGAAATTGCCGTCGATCTGGAACGGCGGATGGGCATCGAAGAGATTGTCATACGTGCCGCCGCCGTTGGCGTAACTATGGTTTTTCCTTTGCCGCGCGGGACGCAACTGCATCTTGATCAACTCCCACGCGTGGTTGCCGTCCAGCAGACGCGCCCAAAAGTTGATTTTCCAACCCAACGACCAACCTGTGCCATCGTCGCCGCGCAGTGCAAGCGATTTGCGGCAAGCAGCGGCAAGTTCTTTGTCGCGCGCGGGGATAATCAACCGCGCGGGATGCAAAGCATACATGTGCGAACAGTGGCGGTGATGGGGATCAGGCTCGTCATATTCCTCCGACCACTCCAGCAGCTGCCCTTTGCTTCCGATTTTGAACGGCAATAACCGCGGCAAAGCGGCTTGCACCGCCTCCGTCGTTTCATCCCGCAAATAGAGCGCGTCCGCGATGTTCAAAAGATTGCCGAACAAATCTTTGGTGATTTCCATTGTGATCGTCGTTGTTTTGTCCACATCCACTCTTTCGCCATTGCGGCAAAACGCGTTCTCAGGCGATGTGGATGGGGCAATGATCAAATACCCGTTTTCATCCGCGATCAAAAGATGCAAAAGGAATTTTGCCGCTTCCGCCAAAATGGGATAGGCGGTATTCCGCAAGTAATCAATATCCTGCGTGTAGAGATACTGTTCATACAAATGCCGCGCCAGCCACGCGCCGGCCATCGGCCAAAACGACCATTGCGCCGCGCCCGGAACAGGCGTACTAAACCGCCACAAATCGGTGTTGTGGTGTGCGCAAAACCCGGGCGCGTCATATTGCACCCGCGCCGTATGCCGCCCCGCAACGGCAAGCTCGCGCACCATCTCAATCAGCGGCTCGGCCAGTTCGGGCATGGCACAAGGCAAAACAGGCCAATAATTCATCTCCGTGTTGATGTTCACGGTATAATTGGAGTTCCACGGCGGTTCGATTTGATCGTTCCAAATTCCCTGCAAATTTGTTGGCTGGGTATTGGGTCGACTGGAGGCGATCGCCAAATACCGTCCGTAATTGAACAGCAAAACAGGCAAGGATAAGTCGGTATCGTCCTCCAAAAAAGCATTCAGACGCGCATCGGTCGGCAAATGCGCATTGGATGTCTCGGTTTCAATCTGCAAATCGACGCGGTCATAAAATCCGCTGTAATCTTCAAGATGCATGGCATGGATTTCGCCGTAATCCTCCAAAGTCAACGACTCCAAGGCACGTTTAACAGGTTCTTCAAATGGCTTACCCTGCAGGAACGGATGCTTGTTCCAACCCGCAAAACTTGTTTCGGCAGTGAAGTAGCACACGATCATCGTTGCGTTTTGCACATGAATCGCATTGTTACGCACCTCCGTCACGCCGTCCGCGCACACGCGCAATCCCGCCAAAAATTGGATTCCGCGCATATCAGGCTCATCAAAATAGGTGTATGCCCCGCCATTGCCGTCGCCCTGCGAACGGGTGAACCGCGCGGGACACTCGCCCCGCAAAAAGATATTGCCGCCCTCCGCCGTGATTGTGCCTTTGATCCGGGTCGACAGCGAAATATCCGCGCTGAACGTGTCGTCGCAAAGTATACTTGCGGCAATGAGATTGGCGGGATGTGACGCGTAAACCTCATAGATAAACCGTTTGCCATCCAATGTGTATTGCGTCGTTTGAACGCCGTTGCGCAAATCCAACTGACGGCGATAGTTCGTCGCCGCGCCGTCAACACGCAAATCCGCCCGCATCGTGCCGAGCGGCAGATAGCAGTTGCTCCAATCGCCATGAAAATCGTCAGACTCCGCAAGCGTCTGCGCGCCTTTGAGATCGCCCGTCAACGCCAGTGCACGGGCCTTTTTGAAAACATCCGCAGCCCCCGGAATCGTCGTGTCGCGCGGCAGACCAGACCACAATTCATCGTGATTCAAATCCAAAACCAAACTTTTTTCTCCGCCGCGCACCATGCCGCCCAAGTGACCATTGCCAATCGGTAACGCTTGCGTCCATTCAATGGCGGGCGCGTCGTACCAAAGCACATGATTGCTGTCCATCATTCTGCCCTCCTTTAGTACACTCTTCGACCGGCACATTACGAAACGGGAGCGTCTTGCATGGTTTCCGCCATTGCCCGCATAAGCACCGCCATGCCATCGGCCATTTCAAAAGTGTAGGTAAATTCTACTTGAATCACGATGTCTCGGAGTTTCCAATATGCGTATTCGATATACGCCTCGTTTTTCTCATCGGTTTCGATGTCGTCTCGGCGTTCTTGACTCGAATCCGCGCTGTAAAGCTTTATCCCGATATCAACCGGCATAACCGTTCCCGGTTCGTATATGGGTCTGATGTAGTCGCAGTCGTCCAGTTCCAGAAACTCAAAGTCGGGGAGCATATAGATGGAATAGTTGAAACGGCTGCTTGTAACCAAAGTGCCCACGAACGCTTCCTCGAATCCTTCACGCGTGACCGTGATTTCCTTTTGCCGGGGTAGCGTTGTGTTTTCGGGAAACTGATATACCGCCAAGTCGTCGGTTGCCGCCGCCGACTGCCCACCAGATGACGGAGTCGCAGACGGGGCAGTGTTCGTGTCGATGCCGTTGCCGCCGCAAGCGGCGAGAGAGAGCACCAGCACCAGCGCGAATATCAGGGTAGAGAATTTTTTCATTGCGGGTTTCCACCTTTGTTTAAGTCTCTGAACTCCGGAATTTAGTTCTGTTCTTCTCTGCGTACTTTGAGTTCCGCCAAAATATTGCTCAGTTTTTCGCGGCTCAAATCGTAGTGACGGGTCGGCAAAACCGCCAGCAAACTGGAAATGGACGGCGGAATACTCAGCGCAAAGAACATGATCATCATGTATTTGCCCACTTCGTCGCCCGTCAGCGTCGCCGCAGCGTTTTCGACGAAGCCGTTCACAATCTCCGCTCCGCGGCTGAACTGCTCGCGCGGAATGCCGCCGCTGTTGATGAATTGGCTGAGCGCCTCAACTTTGATGTCGGAAAACCCAACCAAACCGCACAGCGCACCATAGATAATCGTCGAAATCGCCGAACCGATTTTGGTGATAAACGTCTGCCCTGAATAAAACACCGCGTCGGGGCGCACACCGCTCGTGTATTCTTCGTAATCAATCGCGTCGGCAATCATGTTGGATTGCAGAACCATATAAAGCCCCAACCCAATGCCAAGCATCGTGAACGCCAGCGCGGTGAAAATCAGCATAATCGGTTGAGACATACCGCTGGGGCTAATCATGTAACAGCTGAAAATGATAATCCCGGGAGGTACGCCGATGAGCATGGAGAAGTTGTAAAGCGTCTTTTTTTCAAATCGATCGGCAAGTTTCGGCGCAAGCATCTGGCAAATGAGCATGCCGCCGAACAATCCGCCGCCCAAAATCGCCAAGTAGAGCAAGGCCTTAAGCGGGTTTTTGTCGGCATAATAAAACTGAACCAAACTCATGGCGACGAGCATCATGATGCCGCGCGGCCCCGCAAAAATACCCGAAAGCAAAATGGCGCGGTAGGGTTTGTTTTTCCACATGAGCTTGAGGTTTTGAAGCACCGTGTATCTTTCTTTGGACGGCTTGACACGCTCTTTTGCCTTGATGGCCGTGAGCTGGAAGCAGATGGAGGCGATCAGCAAAAACACTGCGCCGACCGCAAAATATCCCAAGCGTTCCGCGCCTTCCACGCCGCGTTTTTCAAAGATTCCCGCCACTGCCTGTGAAATCGGCACAAGCCCCAGCACGGCAATCGCGCTGGCGATGCCCGCCACGGTGCGGCACAAAGCGTGGAGGTTGCGGCGATGCTTTTCGTTTTGCGTGAGCATTGATGTGATGCCCCACAGCGGGATATCGCCCGCCGTGTAGCTCATCCCCCAACAGATGTAGGCAACGCCCGCCCAAAGCAGAACAAAAATGTTGTGTGCCGAAAACATGTTCTCCGCACCGTTGTAAACATCGGTCGCAAAGCACAAAACCGAAACCGCAAGAATCACAGGCGGTGTAAAAAGCAAATACGGGCGGCATTTGCCCCACTTGCTGCGCGTCTTGTCCACAATCGTACCCATGACGATGTCGTTGAAAGCATCCCACACCTGGGCAACACCGACAATCACGCCGATTGCAACGGCCGGGAGAAACAGCACGTTGCGGATGTAGTAACCGATAAACAACGTGTTGAGCACATTGTAAATGACATTCTGCCCGAAGAGACCCGTCAAAAACAGGTTGCGCTCTTTGAACGTGTATGTTGTCACGCCGTCATACTCGTTTTTTTTCGCCAAAGCTTTATCTTTCGCCATGCGATATCCCCAATCATCCTGAAAATAGATTATCACATTTATTATACCATATTTTGCTGATTTTGCAAGGGTTTTTATGCGAATTTTTAGGTTGCCTTCAATCGCGGATGACTGTGAAAGCGCAGACAAAAGTTTGCTTGCTGCCGCAACGATGCCAAATCGCCGCAAAATAACATCAAAAAAAGCTTGACATATCGCCCAAAATGCGGTATAATCTCCAAGATGTGAGATCGCGCTCAATTGCTGTCGGCATCATTTCCGGGGTGTGGCGAAGCTTGGTATCGCGCTTGGTTCGGGACCAAGAGGCCTCGAGTTCGAATCTCGACACTCCGACCATATCACAGCCGCCCTGCATAGGGTTGCGCTGTGCAAAACCGCCGCTGTACATGTTGGTTGTACGGCGGCGGTTTTGTGATTTGTCCGGTTTGGTTCAAATTTCCAGTTCCTCTTGGAACGTGAACACCAGCGGACCGAAGCATATTTTGTCGCCACAGCGCAGGGGATGGCTTTTGGCGGCAAACTGCTTTGTCAACCAGTTGCGCGATTTGCCAATGCGCTCCCCGTTGACCATAGTTCCCGTGCTGGAATCAGTGTCGATCACGATCCAGCCTTTTTTGCGGCAGGCAATCACCGCGTGGAAGCGCGAAACGATGTCATAACTGAGCACAATATCGCAACGATTGTGCCGACCGATCGAGTTTTCCCAGCGTTCCAAGTTGATGCGCACCCCGTTGACGGCATTGATCAGCCATGCCTCCGGCGGCGGATTGCTGCGTTTGCGAAGCAATGAAATCATGCATCCCAGCAATAGCGCAATCGCCAGAACAGGCAAAATATATCGATTCAACTCAATCAAAAAAGCAATCATATCAGCCTCGCACAACGATATTGACCAAGCGTCCCGGCACAAAAAGCTCTTTGACGATTGTCTTTCCGTCAAGCAACGGCGCAATTTGATCGTTGGCTTTTGCCAGCGCGAGCATTTCGGCTTCGGCGATATCTGCGGCGACGGTGAGGCGCGCCTTGCCTTTGCCGTTGATTTGCACCAGAATTTCCGCTTCGTCCTCTTTGCATTTTTCTTCGTCAAAAGTCGGCCAGGTCTGGTTTGTAATCACACCGCCGAACGCGCAGGTTTCCCAAAGTTCTTCGGTCAAGTGCGGCGCAAACGGATTGAGCAAAATTAAGAAACACCGCAATTCACCGCTTGTGATTGCGCCGTGCGTCTGGATGGCGTTAAGCAAACTCATCAGGGCGGCGATCGCCGTGTTATGCTTGAGTGCCTCAGTGTCTTCGCTCACTTTTTTAATTGTTTTGTGGAACGCGCTTTCAAGCGTCTTGCTGAAAGTTTCTTCGGGCGTCAAGATATCCTGCAACGCCCAGACGCGATCCAAAAAGCGGCGGCATCCCTTGATGGACGCGTTGTTCCACGGAGCTGTTTTTTCAAAATCGCCGATGAACATCTCATAAAGCCGCATGGCATCCGCGCCGTATTGGGCAATAATTTGGTCGGGATTGACGACATTGCCGCGGGATTTGCTCATTTTCTGCCCATCTTCGCCCAAAATCATGCCGTTCGACGTGCGTTTTTTGTATGGCTCTTTGGTCGGCACAACGCCGATATCATATAAAAATTTATACCAAAAGCGGCTGTAAAGCAAATGCAATGTCGTGTGCTCCATGCCGCCGTTGTACCAATCGACGGGCAACCAATAGCGCAAGGCTTCTTGGGAGGCGATTTCGTTTGGATTGTGCGGATCGCAGTAGCGCAAAAAATACCATGACGATCCCGCCCATTGGGGCATGGTGTCGGTTTCGCGCTTGGCGGGCGCGCCGCATTGCGGGCACGGCACGTTGACCCAGTCGTCGAGCAATGCCAGCGGCGAATCGCCATTGGTCGTCGGCTCGTAGTGTTCCACGTTGGGCAGCTCCAGCGGCAGGCTTTCTTCGGGCAGCGCGACTGTGCCGCAATGCGGACAAAACACCACAGGGATTGGTTCGCCCCAATAACGCTGGCGCGCAAAAACCCAATCGCGCAGTTTAAAATTGGTTTTCTTTTCGCCGATTTTTTGTTCTTCCAGCCAAGTCAAAATCTTTTTTTTCGCGTCTTCGACCGAAAGACCATCCAAAAACCCCGAATTGACCATGATGCCGGTGGCGCAATCCGTGAACGCCTCTTTTGTTACATCGCCGCCCTGCACGACTTCCACAATCGGCAAATCAAAGATCTTTGCAAACGCCCAGTCGCGGTCGTCGTGCCCCGGCACAGCCATAATCGCTCCCGTGCCATAGGAACTGAGCACATAATCCGAAATGAAAATGGGGATTTCTTTGCCGTTGACGGGATTGACCGCTCGCACACCACGCAAACGCACACCCGTTTTTTCTTTGTTCATCTCCGTGCGTTCAAAATCGGATTTTTTGGATGCCTCCCGCTGATAGTCTTTGATTTCCTCCGGATTTTGCAGCAAACGCGCCCATGCTTCCAACAGTGGATGTTCGGGAGATATGACCATGTAGGTTGCGCCGAAGAGAGTATCGGGGCGTGTTGTATAAATTTCCAGCGTTTCGCCCGCGGTTGTTGGAAAACGCACCTGTGCGCCTGTGGAGGCGCCGATCCAATTGCGCTGCTGGATTTTGACGCGATCCACAAAATCCACATCGTCCAAATCGTCGCTCAAACGCTGTGCGTAGGCGGTGATTTTAAGCATCCATTGGCTTTTTTTCTTCCGAACAACATCGCTGCCGCAACGCTCGCACGTGCCGTTAACAACTTCTTCGTTCGCCAGCACGCAGTTGCAGGAGGTGCACCAATTGACCGCCATTTCATTTTTGTAGGCAAGCCCTCTTTTGAGCATCTGCAAAAAAATCCACTGCGTCCATTTGTAATACTGCGGATCGGTGGTATCGACCTCGCGGCTCCAGTCGAACGACAGCCCAAGCGACTGCATCTGCTTGCGGAAATTGGCGATATTTTGCTGTGTGATCCCCGACGGATGCACATGATTTTTGATGGCAAAATTTTCGGCGGGCAAGCCGAAAGCATCCCAACCGATGGGAAACAAAACGTTAAACCCTTGCAAACGGCGTTTGCGGGCGATTATATCAAGGCCCGTGTAGGGGCGCGGATGCCCCACGTGCAATCCCTGCGAGGATGGGTAGGGAAACTCAATCAGGGGAAAAAACGCGGGAAGCGAAAAATCCTGTTTGGCGTGAAAAACGCCGTTTTGTTCCCAACGGTCTTGCCATTTTTTTTCGACCGCGCTTGTATCGTATGGTTTCGGCATGACAACTGTTCTCCTTGCTATTTCTTGCTATTTTGATTTATCATATTGTCTGTTATAAAGAGTAGATTTTTATTGCAAATCTCGGTTCACGGCGCAAATGACGCCCCGAATGGCGGCCGTATTGATGTTCGGGCTGACACCGACGCCGAAAAGCGTTTTGCCCGCCGGCGATTCAATTTGAATGTAAGCGACACCCATTGCGTTCGCGCCTTCGCCGACGGCGTGCTCGGTGTAAGCCACAAACCGATAACGCTCCAACCCCAATTGATTGAGCGCGTTGCATGCGGCGTTGATGGGACCGTTGCCCTCGCCGCTGATTTCGCACGTGCCGCCGTCCACTTCAATTTTGCCCTCAAAACGCACGAAGTTCGCTTCGTTTGTGTCTTCAATTTCGGTCAATCGATAGGAAAGCAAGCGGTATTTTCCGACAAAATCGACATATTCATTTGTGAAAATACGCAAAACCTCGTCGGGACTGATTTCGCGTCCCACGGCATCGCAATACTTTTTCACCGCCGCGCCAAAACTTGGGTGCATCGCTTTCGGCAGATGATATCCAAAAGATTGCTCCATCACAAACGCCGCGCCGCCCTTGCCCGATTGGCTGTTGATACGCACGATCGGCTCATATTGCCGCCCGACATCGGCGGGATCAAGCGGGAGATAGGGATTTTCCCAAAAATCGCCGCCATGGTGCGCCATGTAGGCACTGCCTTTGTTGATTGCATCCTGATGCGACCCTGAAAACGCCGTGAACACCAAATCGCCCGCGTAAGGGTGCCGCTCGTGCACCTGCATTTTGGTCACCTGCTCATAGAGTGCGCGGATGCCGTTGATGTCGCTCAAATCCAATTGCGGATCGATCGCCTGTGTGAACAAATTGAGCGCGACGGTGACGATATCGCAATTGCCCGTGCGTTCGCCGTTGCCAAAAAGCGTGCCCTCCAAGCGTTCCGCACCGGCAAGCAATCCCAGTTCCGCCGTGGCGGTCGCCGTTCCTCTGTCGTTGTGCGGGTGCAGGCTAATCACGGCGTGCTGCCGATTGGGCAGGTTGTCGCAAAAATACTCGATCAAATCGGCAAACTGGTTGGGCAGACAATTTTCGACCGTCGACGGCAAATTTAAAATAATCTTGTTTGTCTCGCTCGCGCCCAATTCTTCCATCACGCGGCGGCAGACCCAAATGGCGTTGTCGGGTTCTGTGCCCATGAAGCTTTCGGGGGAATATTCGTAGCGCAGATTCGCCCCCGTGCGCGCCGAAAACGCGTCGCCCAATTGCTTGATCAGCTTCGCGCCCGTTACGGCGATATCCACCACGCCCGCCATGTCGGTTTCAAAAACGACTTTGCGTTGCATGGCGGATGTGGAATTATAAAAATGCAAAATCACATTTTTTGCGCCGTCGATTGCCTCAAATGTTTTGCGGATCAGATGCTCGCGCGCCTGCACCAAAACTTGGATTGTCACGTCGTCGGGGATATGCCCGCCATCGATCAGTGTGCGCAGTATTTCGTATTCCGTTTCGGATGCCGACGGAAAACCGACTTCAATCTCTTTGATGCCGATATTGCACAGCATGTGAAAATACGCAAGTTTTTCGCGCAAATTCATGGGATTGATCAATGCTTGGTTGCCGTCGCGCAAATCGACGGAGCACCACAGGGGCGCGCGCGAGAGACGGAGCGAAGGCCACCGCCTGTCAGGCTTCAAAATCGGTTGAAACGGAATATACTTTTCGTGTCCAGTCCTCATCGCTCTTCTCCTTTGTATAAATTGGTGTTTTTATGCCAGATCAATGAACAGATGCGCATTGCCAATAAAAAAATCCCCTCAAGCCATGCAAAAAGCACGACCTAGGGGCGATGATATCCACCGCGGTACCACCCTAATTCAGCGCGTCTCTCGGCGCACCCTCAGCGGATCTCCGGCAAGATCCCGACGTTGACGCAGTCCACGCGTCCAACCCTATAAACCCCAAAAGGCGTTGAGGCTGGCAACTCCGGAACGAGTATACACGCAAACACGATGCACCAAGCTCACAGCAACCTTGGCTCTCTGGCGGATTTTGCGCCAACGCAAAACCCTGCATGTAAAATGCGTCTTCTTTCCTTCACAGTCTTTATCAATATTCAATTATATTAGCATGATAGCACATTTGAAAGATTTTGTCAAGTTTTTTTTCGGCAATCGGATCATTCCATTTCCCGCAAAAACAGCCTGAGCGCATCTCGCCAGTGCGGCAGACGTTGATAGCCCGCGCGATCCAAACCAACAAGGGAGAGACGCGAATTTTTCGGGCGCACCGCTTTTTGCGGGTAGGCGCTCGACGGGATTGGGTTGACGAGCGTTTGCGCGTTTGTTTGCGCAAAAATCTCTTTGGCAAAATCAGCCCAAGAGCACGCGCCCTCATTGGCGGCATGATAGATGCCCGCAACGGGTTTTTCAATCATATCGCAAAGCAGACGCGCCAAATCGACGGTGTAAGTTGGTGCGCCGATTTGATCGCAAACGACGTTGAGGGTTGGCCTGCTTTTGCTCAGGCGTAACATTGTTTTCACGAAATTGCTCCCATTTTGCCCAAACACCCACGACGTGCGCACGATCATCAGCTTTTTGCACGCGGCGTAGGCGCCCAACTCGCCGCCCAGTTTTGTGACGCCATAGACGCTCAATGGATTTGGGATATCCTCAACCGTCCAAGGCGCATTGCCGCCGCCGTCGAAAACATAGTCGGTGCTGATGTAGATCATCCAAATATTGTTCTCACCGCAATGCGCGGCGATCTCTTGCGTTGCAATCGTATTGATTTGCTTTGCGATTTGCGGTTCGTCCTCCGCGCGGTCGACAGCCGTATACGCCGCGCAATGCACCACAAAATCGGGTTTGATTGTGCGCAACGCTTGCCTGATTGCTGACGAATCCGCCAAATCGAAGTCTTCGCGGTCAACGCCAACGCAATTGACGCTACGGCGGCGCAGTTCTTTGCACACGTCAAAGCCCAATTGCCCTTGCGCACCTGTGACTAACACGGTCATGCTTTTGATGTTCCTTTCCGGGCTGACAATCTGCGCGGGGAAGTCGCAAACGCCGTTCAACCGCCATAGCGAAAACGCAACCCCGCGTCGCGCCAAAGCGGCGCGTTGAGATCTTTTTGAGACAAAATCGGCGCGTCTATCCCCCATTTGACACCAAACTGCGGATCGTCGAAGCGTATACTGCGGTCATGTTCAGGCGAATAGTAGGCATCGACTTTGTAGTAGACTTCCGTTTCGGGTGCAAGCGTCACAAAGCCATGCAAACATCCGCGCGGAATCCACAGCTGCCGTTTGTTTTCGGCGGTCAATTCGGCGCAAGCCCATTGCAGATAGCTCGGTGATCCTTCGCGCACATCTACGGCGACATCCAGCAACCCGCCGCGTGTGCATGTGAAGAGTTTTCCCTGCGCGGCGGGTTCACTTTGGCAGTGTAAGCCACGCAAAGTGCCGCATTGCGCCGAAAACGAACGATTGTCCTGCACAAACGGATTGATGATACCGATTTTTTGTAATTCGCGTTGTGAAAATACTTCATAAAACCAGCCGCGCGTGTCGCCGTATACGGTTGGTTCAATCAAAAACACACCTGAGACGTTGAGTTCGATTGCGTTCAAGTGGAGCTCCTTTTCTTTTGGTGAGATTGCAGCCGTCAGTGCAGATCGTGATGCCCTTCTTCGGGCTGTTCGCCCTCCCTGCCCCAGTATGGGTGCGGTTGGTGCGCCGTGCCGTAGAGTATTTTGCCTTCATAAACGCGCATCAAATGCTTCCCATATTCGCTTGTGCCGTATTTGGTCGCCGCATGCAACAGCTGTCCTTCCGAAATCCAGCGCATGTGGTAAGCGATTTCTTCGGGCGCGGAAATTTTGATGCCCTGCATTGATTCAATTGAGTGCACAAAATTGGCGGCGCGCATTAGGTTTTCGACAGTTCCCGTGTCGAGCCACGCATAACCGCGCCCAAGGATTTTGACATCAAGCGTCCCCGCTTCCAAATATAGACGGTTGATGTCGGTGATCTCCAATTCGCCCCGATCGGACGGCTTGAGTGATTTTGCGTATTCCACCACTTGATTGGTGTAAAAATACAGACCGGTTACGGCATAATTCGACTTAGGCTTGCGGGGCTTTTCTTCCAGTGAGATTGCCTTTTGCTGTGCGCCGAACTCCACCACGCCGAAGTGTTCGGGATGGTCGACGTAGTAGGCAAAAATGGTTGCCGAGTTGCTCGTGCTCAGTTGCAAAACAGCTTGACGGAGCAAATAGCCCATGCCGCTGCCATAAAAAATGTTGTCGCCCAAAATCATGGCGACAGAATCCTGACCAATGAAATCCTCGCCGATCAGGAACGCCTGCGCAAGCCCTTTCGGTTCGGGTTGCACGGCGTAGCACAAACGCAATCCCAGTTGTTCGCCGTTGCCGAGCAACGCCTCAAATTTCGGCGTGTCGGCAGGGGTGGAAATGATCAGGATTTCGCGGATACCCGCGAGCATGAGCGTTGAGAGGGGGTAGTAAACCATCGGTTTGTCGTAAACGGGAAGGAGTTGTTTGCTGGTGACTTTTGTGAGCGGATAAAGTCGAGTGCCGGATCCACCGGTCAAAATAATACCTTTCACATCGCACACTCCCTTGTCTGTTTTTGTGATTGTCAACAAGCACAATCAACTGACAAAATTGTACTATATTCTGTGCGAAAAGTCAATAAGAAAAAACATGTATGATTGCGCGATTTTTTGCAACGAGGGGAAGGGAGACGGGCTTGTTCGACCTATGACGCTTTTCCGGGAATGAAATCCCCAATTCAATAGCTACTTCGTGAACATCGTCCCAATACCCGCGTCCGTGAGAACCTCAATTAAAATGGAGTGCGGAATGCGTCCGTCCAAAATAAACACGCGACGCACGCCGCCGCGCAACGCTTCCAAGCAGCATTCAATTTTTGGAATCATCCCGCCTGAAATAACACCGTCGTCAATCAACGCTTGCTCTTCGCCCATCGTCACGCGCGAGATAAGGCTGTCTTCTTGATTGATATCCCGCAAAAGACCCGGAATATCCGACATGGAAAGCAAGCTCTCCGCACCGAGCGCCGCCGCAATCCGAGCCGCCGCCGTGTCGGCGTTGATGTTATAGACATCTCCGGCATCGTCGCAGCCGATCGTCGAAACAATGGGGATGTATCCGTTTTCGAGCACACCCAAAATCGGCGCGGGGTCGATCCCCGTAATTTCGCCCACATAGCCAAGCCGTTCATCCATTTTGCGCGCTTGAATCATTTTGCCGTCCAAGCCGCTTAATCCAATGGCATGGCGCCCGAATGTCTCCATCAGCGCAACCAAGCCTTTGTTGATTTTGCCCGCAAGCACCATTTGCACCACTTCGGCGGTTTCTTTGTCCGTCACGCGCAAGCCGCCCACAAATTCACTGCGTTTGCCCATGCGGTTGAGCAAATCTGAAATTTCAGGTCCGCCTCCGTGCACCAAAACCACACGGATACCCACCAAATGCAACAGCGCGATATCGCCCATCACCTGCCGTTTGAGATCCTCGTTGAGCATCGCGCTCCCGCCGTACTTGATGACGATGATTTTTTTGTGGTATTTTTGGATGTAAGGCAATGCTTCCATCAAGATAGTGGCACGTTGCGCGTTGGCAATTTTGTCCATGTTGATATTCACTTTCTTTTTCATAATGTTTTATGTTCTGTAATCCCCGTTGATTTTTACATAATCATAGGTCAAATCGCAACCCCACGCGGTTGCCGCGGCATTGCCGTCCTGCGCGGTTACTTGAATGGTGATCTCGCTTGCGCTCAGCACGTGTTTGGCGATCTCTTCGCTGAACGGCACGCCCGCGCCGTTTTTGCACACCATAACCTCGCCGTTGATTGATTGAAACGCAACGCCGATTTTTTGCACATCCACATCCGCACCGCAATAGCCGATTGCGCAGAGTACGCGCCCCCAGTTGGCGTCACTGCCGAAAATAGCGGCTTTGAGCAAACTTGAACCGACGACACCTTTCGCCATCGCGCGGGCATCGGTTTTTGTTTTCGCGCCGCTGACGCGGCAGGCAATCAAATGCGTCGCACCTTCGCCGTCGCCGGCAAGCATTTTTGAAAGAGTCGTCATCACACAAAGCAGAGCGTCCTTAAACGCGGCGTAGCCGGCGTCTTGCGCGCTTGTGATTTCACGATTGCCGGCCATTCCGTTGGCAAGCAAAATCACGTTGTCATTGGTGGATGTGTCGCCGTCGACGGTGATCATGTTAAATGTATCGTCAGCAATCTCTTTGAGTAAAGGCCGCAAAAGCGCGGGGGCAATGGCGATATCGCTGGTGATGAACACAAGCATTGTCGCCATATTCGGGTGGATCATACCCGAACCCTTGCCCATGCCGCCGATGGTGCAAGTAACACCGCCGACATCAAAAGCGACGCTGGTTTGCTTTGAAAACGTGTCGGTCGTCATGATTGCTTCGGCCGCCGCCGTGCCGTCAACCGAAAGCCCCTCTTTCAGCGATTGCATGCCGCCGGCGATTGGATTGAGCGAAAGCGGCTGACCGATCACGCCTGTGGATGCAACCAGCACGTTTTCCGCGCGGATACCACAATGCGTTTGGACAAGCGCACACATGCCCTCGGCAATTTTGATACCGTCGGCATTGCAGGTGTTCGCGTTGCCGCTGTTGCAGATGATCGCCTGCGCCGTATTGTCTTCGAGGTGATTCCGCGTTACAAACAGCGGTGCGCCTTTCACCAAATTTTGTGTATAGATTGCCGCCGCCGCCGCCGGGCATTCGCTGACAATCAGCGCAAGGTCGGGCTTGCTCCTGTTTTTGCGGATGCCGCAATGCACCCCATTCGCAAAAAAACCAATCGGTGCGCAAACACCCTTGCGCGAACTTGATTGCATTTCGCTCACTCCTGTATTGTTATTGTATAATTTATCATTTTTATGTATTATATCACCGTTTTTATGCAATGTCAATACAAATCAGGTATAATTATGCAAAAAATCGATGTCACAATTATCCTTGCGCAAACCCTTGACAAATTGAGTAAAATGGGTTATACTAACCGATTGAAACAGACAAAAACGAAAGAGGGCAAACGCCATGCAAGCTGAAAAAAAACATTACGGCACTCTGCCGAACGGTGAAACAGCGGAGATTTATACCCTCGACAACGGCATTTTACGCACCGAAATCCTTACGCTTGGCGCAACGCTGCAATCCCTCTTTGTGCCCGACAAAAACGGCGTTCAAGCGGATGTGCTCTTGGGTTTTGATACATTGGAAGATCGTTTGCAATACAGCGATTACCAGGGCGAAAGCGTCGGGCGTTACGCCAACCGTATTGCAAACGCCTGTTTTGATCTGGACGGCAAGACATACCATGTGACCGCGAACGAAAACGGCGAAACGTGTCTCCACGGCGGGGGTGCGTTTTCGCGCACGGTTTGGGATGTTGTGCAATGCGACGCGGCATCCGTTCAACTGCGTCACGTAAGCCCTGACGGCGCGGACGGCTTCCCCGGATGCGTCTCGGCGATGGTGCATTATGAATTGAAAGATCGTTCGCTTTTTGTAACATACACCGCCGAAACCAATCAGACGACCGTGATCAACATGACTAATCACGCGTATTTTAATCTTGCCGCAGCCGGCGACGTGCTTAATCATGTGTTGCAAATCAATGCGGAACACTTCTTGCCGATTGACGCGAAATCCATTCCAACGGGTGAACTGCGCCCGGTGGCGGACACGGCGTTTGATTTTAGGACACCAAAACCGATTGGGCGGGACATTGGACAAAACGATCCCCAACTTGTGCAATGCAAAGGATATGATCACAATTTTTGTGTCACGCCAAGCACATCCGATCCCATTGCAACGGTGATTGATCCAAAATCGGGGCGTGAGATGCGCGTTTATACCAACCAAGTGGGCGTTCAGCTTTACACCGCAAACTTTTTGGATGCCGTTGGCAAAAACGGCGCACGGCAAACCCGGCACAGCGGCTTTTGCCTCGAAACACAATGCTATCCCGACACGCCGAATCATCCCGCGTTTCCAAGTTGCGCACTTCGTCCGGATCAACTCTATGTTGCGATTACGCAGTTTGCGTTTTGACTTTATCGCTTTCGCGCGGTTATTTGCAGGTTACGGATTCATATTTTTTTGCACAGAAGCATAAGTTTGGACAAACGACATCACCGTGCAAAGGATGAACTGCAATGGATCGTTACGACAGCGCACAAAACGCTTGCGATACCGAATCCCGCTACGCCGAAATCCGCGCCTCACGCGCACAAAGGCGGCAGGCGTTTGAAGCCCCGGATTCACCGTTCGCGGACGTTGCAAACGGCAAAAAAGGAAGCTACACGCATGTCGTCCTTGCGCAAATCCTCGTTTGCGCAATCCTTTTGGGCGCGGCGTTTTGCACAACCAAAATCGCACCGAACACATACCGGCAGTTGCGGGCATCCTATCAGCAAATGATGAAAACCGATATGACCGCCAAGGAGGTTTGGGCACATGTGAAAGCTGTGTTCAGCTCGCTCAAAGAGGAAATCTATGTGATTGCTCCCGCGGATGAACCCGTGCGGAACACCACCGAAAGCGGGGTTGGCGGCAAGGATGTTTCGATTGACATCGCCGCCAAAAACTGCACCATGGCCGCCGTGATCACAACCGTCGCGCCGAAACGACCCATCGAAAAAGGGCGGCTGACATCCTCTTTTGGTGTTCGCATCCATCCCGTGACACAAACGGAGAGCTTCCACACCGGCATGGACATCGGCGCGGACATGGGCGCACCCATCGCCGCGGCATTTTACGGCACGGTGGCAAAGGCGGCGGTCGATCCCGAATACGGCAATTTTGTGCTCTTGAATCACAAAGACGGCATGCAAACGCTTTATGCGCATTGCTCCGAGTTGTTGGTGGAGGCGGGCATGGTTATCCGAGCGGGCGAAGTCATTGCTCTGGTGGGTTCGACCGGCGTATCGAACGGACCGCACTTGCACTTTGAGATCCGCATCAACGGCGTGCGCGCCGATCCTGCGCCGCTGTTCGGCGAAAATGGCTATCAATTCAGCGAAAAATAAGGCGGTATGCAATGCTCCTCAAAAAGGAAGGCGCTGTGATTGAGATGAGTATCACATTCGCCGCTTTCGTCGTGTTGTGTTTTTGTGCTGATTCCGTGCGGAGAATTTCCCTCGGACTTTTTTTTGCGGCAATCCACGAATGCGGGCATCTCGCGGCGATGCGTATTTTTGGAGCAAAACCGAACAAAATCACGCTCAGCGCGGCGGGTGTGCGGTTGTGCCGCCCGCCATCCTTGCGTTTGAGCTATCGTCAGGAAATCATCATTGCGCTTGCCGGCCCTGCCGCCAGCGCGTGCCTTGGCGGATTGTTTGCCTTGCCGCTATTGGTCGGCGCTTCAAAAAACGCGATTTGGCTTTGGCTGATCGAAAACGGTTTTTGGATCAATTCTGGTTTCGCCGTATTCAACATGCTACCCGTCGAGGAACTTGACGGCGGACGCACACTGTATTTTTTGCTGTGCCGCGTTGGCAAAGAAAGCACCGCAAACATGGTCACGTTCGCGGTGTCTTTGGTGATTTTGTTTTTTTTTGCCGCCGCAACGGCTTTGCAATGGATGCAAGCCCGATTCCCGATCGGCATGACAATCGCGACGCTGTATGTTGCGCTCTGCATCGGCAGGCATTAGTCCGCCGGTTGTTCCGCTTGCTCCGCACGGGCTTGAAGACGTTTTTTCATGTTGCGGACATCTGTCAGATTGCTTTCCAAAATGCCTTCCGTCTCGCCCAAAAATTCCAGTGTTCGATCCACAACATAAGTCCATCGCTGTGATGCTGCCGTTTCGACTTGTTGCTGGAGATTTTGGCAATAGGCTTGCACTTCGGATTGATGTTGGTCGCAGCGGGCTCGGGTTTCGCGTTCAATCTCCTCCGCCGCCGCGCGCGCCTGCTGGAGTATTTGCTCCGCGCTTTCGCGTGCCGATTGCGTAATGACATGCTCCTGCACCAACTGTACCGCCTGCGCCTCCGCTTGGGCAATGATATTCGCGCTCTGCTGGTGCGACTGCATAACATGTTCCTTCGCCTGCGCAACGACCTCATGCACCTTGTTGTTGGCATGCGTTTCAATTTGATCCGCGCGGTCTTGGGCTTCCTGCACGAGCCGTTCCGCCTGTGTGCGGGCATCGGTAAGGAGCTTGCCGCGTTCCGCCACAATTTTTTTTGCCTCTTCGATCACGCCAGGCAATGAGGCTCGCAAGGATTCCAGTAAATCGCCCAAGATTTCCGGATTCACGATGCGTAGTTTGGCCAACTTTTTGCCGTTTTCGATTTGTTCTTGGATTTGCAACAGCAATGTATCCGCTTGATCAGCCATTGGATTACCTCTTTCACATTTATTTTTTATCTTTTACGACTATTGCGTTATTACATCAAAAGCAAAAAAGCGGGGGTTACCTTGCATTTTCCAGCGCGTTCAATGCTTCCGGCGGCACGAAGCCGCTCACATCGCCGCCCAAAAAGAACACCTGCTTCACCATGCTGGACGACAAAAACATACTTTCTCCGTCGGCGGCAAAAAATACGGTTTCAATCGCGTTGTTCAGCTTGCGGTTTGTTAACGCTTGCTGGAATTCGTAATCAAAATCCGACATGGCGCGCAAGCCTTTCACAATTGCCATCGCGCCCACGCGCTGGGCATAATGCGCAATCAAACCCGCGTCGGCATCCACACGCACATTGGGCAAATCCGACGTGCAACGCCGCAATAAAGCGACCCGCTCTTCCATGGTGAACAGAGTTTCTTTGCGCACATTGGACGCAACGACCACAATCAGCCGGTCAAAAACCCGCACCGCGCGGCGAATGATATCCACATGCCCGTTTGTGACGGGATCAAAACTGCCCGGGTAAATCGCAATTTTCACGCACCACTCATCCTTTCGCGGTATTTCGATAACGGTGGACGGATGTTTTGCCATGGTGATAGCTACGCTCCAAAACGACCGTGCCGATCTGATCTTGCAACGATTCGCCCTTGGGCGCTTCGCACAAAATCACGCCGTTGGGACGCAAACGCGCCGCCGCAAAAGGCAAAGCGGCCTGCAAAATTTGCTTGCCGTAGGGCGGATCTAAAAAAATCACATCAAACAGCAAAACGGTGTTGCGCAAAAACAGCAGAGCGTCCGCTTGCAACACTTTGCTTTGGGCGGATAGTTGCGTATGCTCGAGGTTTTGCCGAAGCACCGCTTGCGCCTGTGCGTTTTGCTCAAGAAAATGGCAAATGACCGCGCCGCGGCTGAGCGCCTCAATCCCCAATTGCCCCGTGCCCGCAAAAGCGTCGAGAACCTCACGACCCGCAATTTCAAATTGCACGGAGCTGAACATGGCTTCTTTGACGCGCTGTGAAGTTGGTCGAATCACGTCGCCGCCGGCCAGCGTTTGTAACTTTGCGCCTCGCGCACTTCCGGTAATCACTCTCACGGGATACTCCAATCTTAATCATGCTCATCCCTTTTCACACTCAAATTATGTCACGTTTTGCTATGCCTTGTCAAGCATTCTTTGCAAATTTTTCAATTTTTTTGCAAAATTTCACCTGTTTCTTCGGTAATAAATCCCAATATGCGGAAAGCGAGCAGATTTTTCACTGCTCGCTCTATTTTTGCAGTCGGTTTTCGTTCCCGTCACTCGCTTTATTTGCTCTGATGATGCCTGTGCGTGTCCAGCATGTTCAAAAGGCTTTCGTGCTGGCGGTCGATGTCGGCGTCGGTTTCAAGTTGTGTGCGAACCGGCGTTTGTGCGGTGGGTTGCTGCGGCGCAATCGCGGCGGCAAGCGAGGGCGTGAGATATTGACCCGCTATGCTTCCCGTTTGAATTTTCGGCACTTGCTGGGCATCCGCTTGGTGCTTTAACCCCGTAGCGACCACGGTGATTGCAATCTCGTCTTTCATCCCGTCATCCATGGCAAGACCCCAAATGATGTGCGCTTCTTTGTCGGCGCTCTCCGAGATCATGCCGACAGCTTCTTCTACATCGCCCAAATCAATATCCTCACTCGCGCGGATGTTGATGATCAGACCGTGTGCGCCTTCAAGGGATGTTTCGAGCAGGGGACTGGAGATTGCCGCCTGCGCGGCATCGTGCGCCATGTTTTCGCCTTGACCGTATCCCACGCCGAGGTGCGCGAAGCCCGCGTCTTTCATAACGGCGACGACATCGGCGAAATCCAAATTGATATAACTGGGGTTTTTGATGAGATCTGAGATATTGCGCACACCCTCAAGCAAAACTTGATCCGCCAACTGGAACGCTTGCTTGATAGGCAGTTTTTGATCGCTCAGGCGGCGCAGATATTCGTTTGGTATTACAATCAGGCTATCGACCGTTTTTGAGAGCTTTTCGATGCCTTCCAACGCTTGGCGCATGCGCGGCAGACCTTCAAATTTGAACGGCTTCGTTACAACCGCGACCGTCAAAATGCCCAATTCCTTCGCCGCTTGCGCCACCACGGGAGCCGCGCCCGTGCCCGTTCCGCCGCCCATGCCGGCGGTGATGAAAACCATGTCGGCACCCCGCAACAAATCGGTGATCACTTCGCGGCTTTCTTCCGCCGCTTTCGCACCGATTTCGGGACGTCCGCCCGCACCCATGCCGCGGGTCGTCTTGTCGCCAATTTGAATTTTGTGCGTCGCGGACGAACGGTTCAATATTTGCCGATCGGTGTTCACGGCGATGAACTCCGCGCCCTGCACCCCGCTTTCGACCATACGGTTCACGGCGTTGCCGCCGCCGCCGCCAACACCAATCACTTTTATTTGCACTGTTTCGCAGATATCATTCGCAATTTCAAAAACCGACATGGGGATCCTCCCTAAATATTTGTTTCGGATATCACATCATAACACAATACGGCTGAAAATTCAAGTGAAAACGGACACAACATACAAAAATTTGCAAAAAAATTTATCGGATGCTCCAATCGCTTCGAAAATAGCCCTTTCCCGCGGTTGATAAATCCAATATGCCGTGCTGCAAATCGTCCTGCGCGTCAAGTTTTTGCAATATCGTTTCGGCGATTTTGAGTTTTCCATACAGATTTTGTTCCATATCCGCCGTTTGCGCCGTAACCGCGTTGCCAAAATCCAACGCGATACGATTTTGATATATGAAATAGGGCAGACCCGCTTTTTGAAGCGTCACGCCTGTGATATCCGCACTGAACGACGAATTGCGCACAAGCGTATATAACAACGCCAACGCGCCGCCCTGCGCACCGTACCATTTGGCCTGCGCACCCGCCTGCGGGTGATCCAGGAACGCGCCGCGCACGGCAATCAAACCGTCGGGACACACCGCCGCGCGCTCCAATAAAACGCCGTCGGCATCCATCAGCCACCAGTGCGGTTTTGGATTTTCGGCCGAAAGCACGTCCAAAAGCGGCGACAACGCCGCAAACTGCCACCATATGACGCTGTCCTGCAGCGTTGTGTAGCCCAATTGGCTCAGCAATTCTTTCACCGGCTGTAAATGCCGAAAAATCACGCTGTCATATTGCGCGAACGCCGCCTGACGTTCCGAGACGATCAAGCGCAGTGTGCCGGGCGGTTCGGCATAAATTTTGACCGAGTCAATATACGGCAGTTGCTTTTTGATTTTTTGCGCGAGCTCTTTTTTGTTGCTTGTGAATATGTTTTGCGATTGCTTGTCCAGTTGCATTGCCGACCAAAAGTCCCGCTTTGTGTAGCGCGTTTTCCCCTCAATACTGCATTGCTCCGCCGAAAACCAAATGGTGAGCGAAAGCACGACCAAAACAATTGCCGCGGTGAAAAGGAACGCACAACCGATCAGCTTCCTATGATTTCGTTTTGCTTTTGATTTTTTCTCTTGTGCCGTCATACTTCCTCCCTCTTGATATCGGCTCCCAATTGTTTTAACGTGATTTCAAACTGCTCACAACCGCGGTCAATATGCCAAATATTGTTGACGACCGTCGTGCCTTCCGCCGCCAAACCCGCCAAAACCAACGCCGAGCCCGCGCGCAAATCGCAGGCATCCACATGTGCGCCATGGAGTTTTTCCACGCCCTCCACCACTGCGACGCGTTCTTCAACACGGATACGCGCACCCATGCGCCGCAATTCGCTCACGTGGCGGAAGCGGTTTTCAAAAATAGTTTCCTTGATGATTGCCGTGCCATTCGCCAAGCTCGCAAGCACCATTGCCGCCGCTTGCGCATCGGTCGGAAAGCCGGGATACGGCGCGGTATGTATGGATGGAAAAGAATCGAGACGTCGCTTCAGCTTCAGTGCCAGATCCCCGTTCGGAAATTGGCGCAGGGTGCATCCAATGCGTTCCAAGAGGTTACGCATGGCGTCCATGTGATCCTGCGCCGCGCCGCGCAGGAGGATTTCGCCTTTTGTGACCGCCGCCGCGCAAAGCAACGTCATTGCCGCAATGCGGTCGGGGATCACCGTGTGTTCCGCGCCGTGCAGGGTTTTAACACCCTCCACCACGATCACGCCCTCCCCCGCGCCGTGGATGCGCGCGCCGCATCGGTTGAGAAAACGCGCCAAATCGGCGATCTCAGGTTCACGCGCCGCGTTGCTGATCACTGTTACGCCCCGTGCCGCCGTTGCGGCGATCATTGCGTTTTCGGTTGCGCCGACGCTTGCGAATTGCAGTGCGATACGCGCACCGATTAGTCCGTTCGGCACGGTGCATCGCAACAATCCGTTCTGCTCGTCAATTTGTACGCCGAGTGCGCACAAGGCATCCACATGCATATCAATGGGGCGCAAGCCAATCTCGCACCCTCCGGGCGCACACAGCGTCGCCTCGCCCACCGCGCACAAGAGCGGTCCCATAAAAATGATGGACGAGCGCATTTCGCGCATCAAACACATGGGAATTTCCGCGCTTGTCAGCGTGCTTGCGTCGACTTCCACACAACCATTTGTCTGCGTGACACGGCAGCCCAAATGCCGCAGGATTTGCAAAGTCGCCGTCACGTCGCTGAGCATGGGGCAACGATGGACGACGCATTTTGATTTCGTCGCGACAGCCGCCGCCAAAATGGGCAACGCGCTGTTTTTTGCCCCCTGCACCGTATGTTCGCCCCGTAAGGGGTTGCCGCCATGAATCACAAAAGACGCCATGCAATACTTCCCTCCTTGCAGTGCATAAAGTTGTATCATACTATTTTATGCAAAGGCAAGGAATATGTGACTCAATCTTTAATTGACAATGGATAATAACGAAACGATCACGTCATAAATCCGTTCCGCCGCGTCCGCAATCGCCATCGCTTTTGCCGCCGCCGCCATCGAACTGCGCTTTTCAGGATTGGAAATTAGTTCCTCAACGACTGCGGCAAGCAATTGCGGCGTGAGATCTTTTTCCTCAATCAAAACCGCCGCGCCCGCGTCCGCCAAAGCCTTGGCGTTATGGTATTGATGATTTTCGGAAACATTCGGCGACGGCACAAGAATGGACGGCTTGCCCATCGCCTGCAATTCGCTGATCGCGCTTGCGCCCGCGCGGCTGATCACCAAATCCGCCGCATTCATGCATCGCGGCATGTCGTCGATGTATTCCCGCAAAACAAGCGCGGGCGGCGCGATTGTAAGACCCTTTTTTGCAACCGCTTCGGGTACCCATTTGCCGTATTGCCCATAGGCGTGATGAAAACAAATCTTTTTATCCGTCAGCAAGCCCAGCATACCAACAACCGCGTCGTTCATCGCCCGTGCGCCGAGCGAACCGCCCATCGACAAAACCATCGGGCGTTCGTCCAGCCCCAATTCCCTGCGGCAGAGCGCGGATTGTGCCAAAAACATCTCACGCCGCACAGGGATACCCGTGACAATCGGCGGATTCTTGCACCGCATGTGCGCCTGCGCCTGCGCGGCACCGAGCATCACGGCGTCAACATGTTTTGCCAGGGTTTTGTTCGTCACGCCAGGGAACGCGTTTTGCTCATGGATTGCGGTGGGTATTCCCTTTTTGTATGCCAAGCGCAGAACAGGTCCGCTCACATAACCGCCGAAACCCACGACGACATCGGGTTTCACGCGGTCGAATATCTTCCCGACCGATCCCGTCACGCGCAACAACCGCTTGATTGTGCCGAGGTTGCGCTTGATGTTCTCCAAACGCATGCTCCGCTGGAAGCCGCTGATGTCGATGGTCTCCAACGCAAAACCGGCCGCCGGCACAAGACGGGCCTCCATGTGATCCGCCGTGCCGACAAAAACGATCTTTGCTTCAGGGTGCAGGTAGCGGATGATCCCCGCCACCGCGAGCGCGGGGTTAATATGCCCCGCCGTGCCGCCTGCCGCGATGAGATAGGTTGTCTTTTCTACGTTCATTTCGCCATGTCTCCTTCACTCTTACGCGCGGGGCGATGCGCGAAACGCCAAGCACAATACCCATTTCGGCAAGCAAGATCACCAACCCCGTGCCTCCGTAGCTGAAAAACGGCAACAGCACACCCGTGTTCGGAATCACCGCCGTCGCCACGCCCACATTGAGAACCGCCTGCAAACCGACATGTAACATGATACCAATCACAAGCAACGACGCAAAGCGGTTGCGGGTTGCGTGCAAAGCAATCAAAAAACCGCGCGCAATCAGCGCGACGAATAACAGCAAAATAAAAAACGCGCCGCAAAAGCCGAGTTCTTCGCAGACGACCGAAAAAATGAAATCTGTGTAAGGATACGGCAGAAATGACAGCTTTTGCTACGATTGCCCGGGACCCTGCCCGAACAATCCCCCCGAACCGATGGCGTTGAGCGATTGGATGGTTTGCCAACCGTCGCCCTGCGGATCGCTTGTGACATCTTTGAACGAAATGATGCGCGCGCTCCAATAGTTGCCCAGCAGTTCGGGCTTGTTCAAAAAAAACAAGACGACCGCAACGGCGCAAACGCCGATGAGAACATACATTTTGGTCGAAAATTTTTGTTCGCCGATAAAAAACATCGTCGCGCCGATCCCCAGCGTAATGATCATCCCCGAAAGATGCTTTTCAAGCAAAATCAGCCCGCCGAACATGGCAAGAATACCCAGCAAAACCCATGGCGCCGCGCCTTTGATCATCCATTTTGCGAATTTGCTTGCCGTAGGCTCAAGCGACTTGCGTTCGGTCGCGGATTTTTGGTATTGATCCATTGCGTAGGCGAAAAACAGGATCAGAGAGAGCTTCGCGATTTCGGACGGCTGAATCTGACCGATAATCGGGATCGGAATCCACCGTTTGAAATCGCCGGTTCCCTTGTAGTAAAACAGAACCAACACGAGCAATCCTGTTGCAACGATGAGGGCGGGCCACGAAAGCTTGCGCAGGAATTTGAGATTGACCTTCGACATGAACAGCATCGCCGCCAAACCGATCACCGCGAACATCAGCTGTTTGGATAGATAGACATATGGATTGCCGTCGTTTTCTTTGATTGACGTATACATACTCGCGGAGAACAGCATGAGCAAACCAATCACGAGCAGCACCAGCACCAGCACCATGAACGGCGGGTCGAACGCGCCCTGTTCAGGCGTGATAAGATCTTTCAGGGCACTCCATTTCCCCTTGCGTTTTTGCATGTGCAGTCCTCCTTCTTTTGCAAATTTATGAAAGCCGAGGCACACCGAACCACACCGCCGCAATGCCTGCGATACAGCCGATTAGATTGACAAGCGATAGCACCAATGTGATTTTTTTCTCATTCCATCCGCCGCGCTCCAAGTGGTGGTGGAACGGTGCCATGCGGAAAATTCGCTTGCCATGCGTGAGCTTGAAGTATCCAATCTGTATGACATCGGACATACCTTCAA
This sequence comes from Oscillospiraceae bacterium, assembly GCA_031282735.1. Classification (GTDB taxonomy): domain Bacteria; phylum Bacillota; class Clostridia; order Oscillospirales; family Acutalibacteraceae; genus WRMQ01. Next base: position 37,941 of record JAITDE010000018.1, read on the forward strand.
TCACATAAACCAAACCGACCAACAGCAAAATAATCGGCATATCCAGCGCAAAGGTGATTGCGATAAGCAATCCGCCCAAAAACAGTGCGCCCGTGTCGCCCATAAAAACCTTTGCGGGGTTGCGATTCCACACCAAAAAGCCCGCGCAGCCGCCGACCATCGCCGCCGCCAAAACGCCCGCGCCGAACAGCCCGCGCATGACGGCAATCACGGCCAGCGCAACCCCCGCGGTCACTGTCACGCTGGAACACAATCCATCCACGCCGTCGGTGAAATTCACCGCGTTGGTTGTGGCATACAGCACACAAAAGCCGAAAATCCAAAAAAACCAGCCCAAATGCACTGAGCCGACAAAAGGAATGACGGTGTAAGGGCTTTTGTGCATAGCCAAATAAAGGCTATAAAGATAGCCGACGCTGATTAAAATTTGCAAAACGGATTTTTGGCTGATCGACAACCCCTTGTTACGCTTTTTGACGACTTTCACATAGTCGTCGGCAAAACCCAACAATCCGAACGTGACAGCCATGATCAATCCCGCAACCAGTTTGATGGTGATTTCGCGCGAAGTCCGCAACGTGAACACGCCTATGTCGGGCACGTCAAAAAGCCCAAGACCGAGCCATACGTTTGCCGCGAACGCCGTCGCCGCGCTGAGCGCAATCCCCGCAATGAACATCATGCCGCCCATTGTCGGCGTGCCTTGTTTGTGCTTGTGCCATTTGGGACCAATGTCTAAAATAATCTGCCCGAATTTGAGCTTGCGCAGCCACGGAATCACCGGATAACCCAACAGTGCCGTGATGCCGAACGCGCCGCAAGCCGCCAAAATCAACAAGGTCAACCGCAATCAACCCACCTCCACGCCCGTGTTTTTTCACACGCCCAAAATATTGCGCACAACTTCGCGTTCATCCAAATGTATTTTTCCGGAAGCCAAAATCTGATAGGTTTCCTGCCCTTTGCCCGCAAGCACGACAACGTCGTCTTTTTTGGCGAGTTTGAGCGCAAGCGCGATCGCTTTGATGCGGTCCGGCTCTGTATGCACGTGATTGGAATGTTTCATGCCCGCAAGAATATCGGCTATAATCGCAAGGGGATCTTCGGAACGCGGGTTATCCGAACTGACAATGACGATGTTGGCGTATTCCTGCGCGATTTTACCCATGATGGGGCGTTTGGTTTTGTCGCGGTCGCCCCCGCAACCAAACACCAACAGTATACGCCCTTTTGCCGTGTTTTGCAAGGCTTTTAGTATATTTTCCAAACCGTCGGGCGTGTGAGCATAGTCGATCAAAACGGTGAAGCCAGTGTCAACCGGCACGACTTCCATGCGCCCCCTCACGCCGCGCGATTGCGCAAGCGATGTGAGCGTTTGATGCAAATCCAAACCGAGTTCCACCGCGGTGCATGCCGCCGCCATGGAGTTATAAACCGAAAACGCGCCCGGCACGGCAAAGCGAAGTCTACCGATGGTTTGCCGTCCGACGAGTTCATACACAACGCCGTTCATGGCATACTGCACGTTTTTCGCGGTATAATCCGCGCGCATTTCGCGAATCGAATATGTGACGACACGGGCGTTAGAGCCATCGACCATGGTTTCGCTGGCGGAGTCGTCGAGGTTGACGACCGCAAATTTTGTTTGACGGAAAAGCCTCTGTTTCGCGCTTGCATAGGCTTGGAACGACCCATGATAATCCAAATGATCCTGCGTCAGGTTGGTGAATATTGCCGCTTCAAACGTCAAGCCGCAAACGCGATCCTGCGCCAAGGCTTGGGAGGATACTTCCATAAAGCAATATGCGCAACCCTCTTCGGCCATCCGCGCAAACAAGCCGTGCAGTTCCCAAGGATCGGGCGTCGTTAGGCATGCTTCCTTGGATTCGGTGCCGACCATATTGACCAGCGTACCGATCAAGCCTGTTTTATAGCCCGCGGCATCGAAGATCTCTTTGAGCAAAAAAGCGATCGTCGTCTTTCCGTTTGTTCCTGTTACGCCAATCAATTTGAGTTTGCGTGCCGGATAGCCAAAAAACGCCGCGCAGAGCGACGCATAGGCAGCACGGGTGTTTTTGGTGATGATTTCACGATCCGCGCCCGTTTTCTTTTGGGCGACGACACACAGCGCGCCAGCCGCAAGGGCTTCCCGCGCCATTGTGTGACCGTCGAACCGCGCACCCTTGACGCAGACAAAAACCGCGCCTCGGCTCACTTTGCGTGAGTCGTCCGTCACACATGTTACCATTTCCTCCAACGGCAAGTCTGTTGTGCCGCTGTATTCCAAATCATGCAAAAGTTCGCCTAAACGCACGTTTCGTTTCCATCCTCTTCTGTTTTTTTTCAGCGATCAATTACGCCGTTGTTCGACACAAAATGCACCGTCACCGTCGTGCCCAGCGGTACTTTGTCGCCCTCGGCAATGCTTTGACGATATGTTGTAAGATAATTGCTGTCAAAATTGCCTGTTAGCGTGATATTCAGCCCCGCCTCCGCGGCGATGCGGTTCGCTTCGCTGATTGACATTGATGTCAGTTTTGGTACGACGGTCGTTTGGTTTTCCGCCGATGCGTCGGTATAGAGCACAAGCAGACCGTTTTTCGCAATGCTCTGCCCGTTTTCGGGCAGTTGGCGCACGACGGACGCGCCGCCGCCGATCACACGCACTTGATAACCGTCGTTCCGCGCGTTTTCGCGAGCCTTTTCAACCGTCAATCCCGTCATTTTCGGCGTGATGCCGCCAAGTTCCGCCTGCTCTTTTTCATTGTAGCGCATTTCGATGTTTTTATACACCAAAACTTCTTCCATTATTTCAGCGGCCGGCGGCGCGGCAATCTGACCGCCGTTGATTAGTCCAACAGGTTCGTCGATGGCAATCAGCATCGCGACTTCGGGAGCGTCGACAGGGGCAAACGCGCAAAAGGAGGCGACATAGCCTTCACCCGCCGAGAGTTTTTCGGAAGTTCCTGTTTTGCCCGCGACGCGCGCGCCCGCCACATAGCCGTTTTTGCCCGTTCCGGCGATCACGACCTGTTCCATCATGCCGGCGACCTTTTCGGCCGTTTGCGCGGATATGACCTGCCGCCGCACCGTGGGGACGGTTTGACTGACGACGCGGTTATCGGCATCGATGATTTTATCAACCACATACGGCTTCATCAATTTTCCGCCGTTGGCGATTGCCGCAACCGCGCTGAGAATTTGGATGGGCGAGGCTTCGAACGATTGCCCGAACGAACAGGAGGCAAGCTCGACCGTGCCCATTTTGTTTTTTGCGTGGATGGTAAGCCCTTCGGTTGGCTTGGCTTCGCCGGGCAGGTCGATACCCGTTTTTTCCGTGAAGCCGAATCCTGAAAAATACTTATAAAACCGTTCGACTCCCAGCTTTTGACCGATATTGATCATGAACGGGTTGCACGAATTCATCAGTCCTTTTGTCAAATCCTGTGTGCCGTGCCCTGAGCGGTTGTGGCAGGAGATGGTGCGGTTGGCAATATGGATACTCCCCGTGCAGGTGTAAGTTTCATCCATGGAGATGACGTTTTCTTCGAGCGCCGCCGCGACGGTGACGGTTTTGAAGACTGAGCCGGGTTCATACGTCAATTCAATCGCGCCGTTGCGCCATTGGGCGAACATCGCGTTGTTATATTCTTTTTTGCGTTCGGTTTCATCCGTGATCGCTTCAATTTCGGCGCGTTTTTTCTCGTCCGCAATCCTTTCATAATCCCCGGGATCATAACTGGTGACGCTTGCCATGCCGAGGATTTTTCCTGTTTTGACTTCCATCACAATGCCGTAAGCCGCTTTTGCCTGCGCGTCCGTTTTGGCTTGTTCCAAGGATCGCTCCAAAAACTCCTGTATTTTTTCGTCGATCGTGAGCACAAGGCTGTTGCCGGGTGTCGGCGCTTGCATTTCGTCATACGCCGCGGAGAACAAATCGCTTTCCACGTTGGGCGATTCCAGCACGCGCCCCGCCGTGCCGATCAGCTGTTTGTTGTAGTAAAGTTCCAAACCTGTGCGCCCGATATCGCCCATGCCGGTGAAGCCAATCACATTGCCCGCGAACGAACCCTTTGGATATTCGCGGATCACGTCGGGTTGCGTTCCCACGTAGTGGCTGTAAGTCTGCATCACAGGTTTGTTTTTTGAATCCCGTTTCAACTCAAATTCAGTGGACAAAAACGCGTTGACCTTCTGCATGGTGAGGTAACCCACCTGCCCTTTGAGCGTCATATCCTGATATGCCGTGTAACTCGCCTGTTTGCGGATTTTTTCCTCTGTAATCCCAAGCAACGGGGCAAGATTTTTGCAAAGCGCATCAAGGACTTCCTCTTTTTTGGGGCAGTTGTCCAATCGGCTGGGGTTGATGTAGACCCTGTCGGCCGTCGCGCTCTGCGCAATGGGGGTTTGCAGGTTGTTTGCCGTGTAAATCGCGCCGCGCGGCGCGGGAACTTCCTTGCTGCTTTGCTGGATGGCTTTTGCGTCTTCGGCGTATTCCTTGCCATGGATGAGCATAACATTCACAAGACCATAGCCGCCAAAGCCGATAAAGCCAACGATGGTTAGCAGGAACAAGACGATCATCGCGCGCAAATAGAGACGTTCGCTTTGCCCGGTTTTTCGTTTTTGTTTTTGCTTTGCCAAGCAAACGCCCCCTTTTGCGATGATACATAGTCTTCTTTTTTTGAAGAAAAAGAAGCAAAAAGACTTTCCACACAAATATATGCGCCGTCAAATAGAATAGACGCGTTGAATAGACGCAAGACGGTTACTCGGTGATATCAAGCACCTTGTCCGTGCGGTTGGCGGTGATATAAACCATGCGTCCGCCCTCAATCGGCTTCATGTGCAACACGTTTTCAGCGTAGTCCCGAATGGCGTTGAGGGAATATTTTTGCGCAATTTGCGTTTGCAGGCTGATCCGCTTGCGTTGGGCGGCTTCCAGCTGTTCCGTCTGTGTTTCGTATACGCTCCGCGCAACCGCCGTTTTGGCGTAGGAATTCAGCGCGGCGCCGAACAAAGTGCCGACAATCGCGATCACACAAAACACCTTGATCACGCGTATCCACGCAAGGCGGGCTTCCGCTTTTTTTCTCGCGACGGATACGCTGCGCGATGGTACGGGTTTTAATTGCGGCTCGGGTTGCGATTGCGTGGCATCGTGAGGCAAAGCGCGCGCGACCGCCGCGATACCGGCGAGATTTTCAATTCCCAAAAAATCGTAGTCTTCTTGCGTCAACGGCATTTTCGCGCCCTCCTTCTTGATTCCGGATTTCATTTTGGGTTTTATACCCAATTATTCATTCTCAATTATTCTTGGTATTTTTTCAATCACGCGCAATTTTGCGCTGCGGCTACGCGGATTGCGCTGGATTTCCGCGTCGGACGGCGTTCGGGGCTTCTGCGCGGTTCTTGCCCTCGGCTTTTTTCCGCAAACGCAGACGGGAAAATCTTTGGGACAGGTGCACCCGACAAGCAACGGCGCAAACGTGCGTTTGACAATGCCGTCTTCGAGGCTGTTGAAGCTGATTACGGCCATGCGCCCATTGGGGTTGAGGGAATCGAACAACGACAGCAGCGCGTCGGATAAACCATCGATTTCGCCGTTGCAGTAATAGCGCAACGCCATAAACGCGCGTTTGGCGGGATGACCGCCGCGCCGCGCCGCCGCAGGGACGGCGTTTGCGAGAATTTCGGCCAATTGCGTGGTCGTTTGAATCGCGCCGTGTGCGCGGGCGCGCAAAATCGCGCGCGCCATGGGGGCGGCATATGGCTCCTGCCCGTAATCGCGGAAAATATCGCGCAGGGCTTCCGCGGAAAGCGAATGAATGACATCCGCCGCCGTTTTTCCCGATTGATCCATGCGCATATCCAAAAAACCATCCGCGTGGTAGCTAAATCCCCGTTCGGGACGATCGAGCTGGGGGGAACTGACACCCAAATCAAGCATCACGCCATCCAAGGCGGGAATCCCCATGCCGTGCAACACGTGCGCCGCCTCAAAAAAGTTGGCGTGCACAACTGTGGTCATGTGATCGTCCGCAAAACGCGCACGGAGCGCCGTGATAGCGTCGGGATCGCGGTCAAAGACAACGATGCGCCCCGTTTTGCCCAAGAGTTCACGCAAACGCGCCGTATGACCGCCGCCGCCGCCCGTGCCGTCCATATAAATTCCATCCGCACGAGGGTTGAGCGCTTGTACCGTTTCGTCCAAAAGCACGGATTCATGCGTGAAAGGTTGATCCATTTAGATTTCACCCTCTTCGTCTTCTTCCAAATCGGAGGGTTCGGGCGCGAAGTTGATTGGACACATGCTTTGCCCTGAAAAAATCCCCGCCATGAAGGCTTGTTCACGTTCTTTCCAAACATCCAAAGCCCAAATTTCCAAATGCGTGTCTTGCCCAACATAAAACGCCTTTTTTTCGCACTCCAGTTTGCTACGCTCCATAAAGGCGGGCGGAATCACAAAACGCGCGTTTTTGTCCAGCGCGACTGATTCGCTGTAGGCGTTGAACAGTCGGTTGACTTCGCTGCGTTTTTCTTGCGGCGCTCTTGCGTATTCGCGCTTTTTGATCTTGCGGAACACCGTTTCGTCCGCTAAAATCAAATAGGGGAATTTCTCGCCGAACGGAAACCACAGCACGAGATTGGCATCTTCCTCAAAACAGGAACGGAAACGAGTCGGCATCGACACGCGTGATTTTGCGTCGATTGTACCTTCCGCGTTTTTTTGAATCAACCGCAAGTCTTGCCGCCTCCTTTCGCGTTATTCACACTTTCCACAGGGTTTTCCACAATTGCACACTGAAAAGCGTTTTTTGAAGATATTTTTTCGTAATTTGGGCGAGATCCACTCGCTTTTTTTATTATATCACATTTTTTAGGCTTGTCAAGAGCGTTTCGTTGCATAAGAACCGAATATTCGCCCCGCTTTTGTAGTGCAAACCGATATCATCCAATTTTCACCGCTAGATATAGTTTTTTCTCCCAAAAAATGGGTTGTGAAATTATTACACGGATTTGGCGAACGTTCTGCCGCGCAACGAATATAGTATAGTAATGATATGAGATGAAATGAGATGGGAAGGATTGATGACCGTGTCCAACACGCAAGGACAATTTGATCCATACGCCGTCGGGTTTGCTGAGCCGACATATTGCTGCAAATATTTTCGCGGCGTGACCGGTGCGCAAGGGGCGACAGGCGCAACAGGCGCACGGGGCGAAACGGGTCCGCAGGGCGAACAGGGACCGCAAGGACCTGCCGGAACGCCCGCGAGCGTTGAAATCTTGCGAACGATCACAGGCAAACCGGGCAGCAACGCGGCTGTGCTCAACGCCGGGAACGACACCAACGCGGAGCTTACATTTGTTATCCCCGCCGGTGCGGCGGGAGTGCGCGGCGCGACAGGTCCGCAAGGTTTGCCTGGAATTCCGGGAGCGCGCGGCGCTACAGGCATCGGCGCGGCGCAAGTTTTCGGCGGTCTCTACAACGTCTCGGCGGATAGCTTCAAAATCAGCGCGGACGAAATCGTTACAATCAAATTTTCGGACGTATTGCCCAATTTTGGCATTTTGTACGACGAACGCCACTCGATTGTTACAAAAGAAAACGGCGTTTATGAGATTCATTTTACCCTGCGGGCGGAAGGGCGGGCGAACGGTGCGCTCCATGTTGGGATTGCCAACGACGGTATGCTGATTCCTTGCACTGACATCGTGAAGCAAGTCAATTGCGGCGATCATTTTGAATTGCACGGCAAGGCATTCGCCGAGATTGGCGGCGGCGCACATCTGCACATGATCCTCTTCACCAATCAAAATGTCGAATTGTCGCTGCACGCGGGCGTGAACATCATGCTCACGGCAAAAAAGATCGCGAACCGGAGCCTAGACGCGAGGCGCGATTGAGCGGGTATTCGGGTATTACAAAAACGCGAGGGTTAAGCGTTCAACGACCAAATAAAATAACGCAAGCCGGTGAAAAATTTTCACTGGCTTGCGTTTGTGGTGGAGATGGCGGTAATTGAAACCGCGTCCGAAAATCGATTCACCAAGGTTTCTACGAGCGTATCCCGATGTTTGGAATTCCCTTCACGCACCGCCAACGGGCAGGCTGTGCGCTACGGTAGCCCTGTTTATTCATGACGCGCCGCAAGACGACGAACGCATGCACGTGCACTGCTGAATGACGCACCATCCCAAGCCGCAGTACTCTCGGGGGGTACGCAAGCCGCTAATTAAGCAGCTTGGAGTTGATAATTATCTGTGTCGTTTATTTCTAAACTGCGGCTTTTATAGCGGGTCCGCGCCGCTGCTCGCTTCCTTGATTGCACAATCCCCGTCGAAATCCTTTCATCCCCATATCGTTTTGGAGCGGAACGCCGGAAAATCGGGTTATCGGCCGCGCATGTGGCGGTCGATGTCGCGCATGGCATCGCGTTTTGCGGCGACTTCGCGCTTGTCATAGAGTTTTTTGCCTTTGCAAAGCCCGATTTGCAATTTGGCTTTGCCACGTGAAAAATAGAGACTCAGCGGGATAATGGTCAGCCCTTGCTGTTTGAATTCCTGAAACAAGTGCAGAATTTCGCGTTTGTGCATGAGCAATTTGCGCACACGCACGGGATCGCGGTTGAAAATATTGCCTTGTTCGTAGGGACTGATGTGCATGCCGTGCACAAAAAGTTCGCCGTCCTTGATGGAACACCAGCCATCCTTAAGATTGCATTTGCCTTGCCGCAGGGATTTGACCTCCGTGCCGCTCAGCGCAATGCCGGCTTCAAAGCTCTCAATGATAAAATATTCGTGGTAGGCTTTTTTGTTCTGCGCCACGCGTTCTATCTGTTTGTCGTTTTTCATCTCCTTACTCCTTATTGGTCAGACGGCGGCTACGCTTATCAGGTGGATTATAATGAACACAAAAGAATACGACTGGCACGCCTGGCGCGATTCGAACGCGCGACCTTCCGCTTAGGAGGCGGACGCTCTATCCTGCTGAGCTACAGGCGCGCAAGGGGGATCAATAATTTTCGCTGTGCAGCACAAAATATGCCTGCGGATGTGTGCATACGGGGCAGATCTTCGGCGCGTTTTGCCCAATGTGGATGTGTCCGCAATTGCTGCACTCCCAAATTTGATCGCCATCGCGTGAAAAAACAATGCCGCCCTGCACATTGGCAAGCAGTTTGCGGTAACGCTCTTCGTGCGTCTTTTCGATTTTGCCGACTTCGTCAAACAAAAACGCGATGTGGTCAAAGCCTTCTTCGCGGGCGATCCGCGCGAATTGGGCATACATGTCCGTCCATTCGTAGCGTTCGCCGTCGGCGGCATCGTTCAGATTTTGCGCGGTGTTCGGCAACGCGCCGCCCACGAGGATTTTGTACCAAATCTCAGCGTGTTCTTTTTCGTTCGCGGCGGTTTGCTCAAATATTTGAGCAATTTGCACATAGCCGTCCTTGCGTGCCTTGCTTGCAAAAAAGGTGTATTTGTTCCTTGCCTGTGATTCGCCCGCAAATGCTGTCCATAGGTTTTGTTCAGTGCGGCTTCCGGTTAATTCCATCTTTTTCCTCCTTTTTTAATTGACACCACATGAATTGCGCTATTATCAACTGTTCTCTCTGGAAGTATATCAAATTTTGAGACAATTGTCAAATGTCTTTTTTGCTTCATTTTGATTTTCATGACAGCGTGAAGGGGAAAAACTTCATATTTCTTTTTGGGAACAACGTCCAAGCATCGCCATTGTCGTCGGGAGTGAACTCGCGTTGCACTGTTTGTGCAAAAAGGCGATAAACAACGGCAGTCCATAGTGAAGGGTGTCGGCATCGGCGGCCTGAATGGCTCGCAAGCCGCTGTGATACAAGTAAGCGTCGAACGCTTCACGCGAACCAAGCCCGCAGGCGAGGGCGGTGCTCATAAAACGCCGCAGATTTACACGCGCGTTCACGCCGAGACTCAAGCACAGATGTTCGGCGGCATAACGTTCCATCGCGTCGAACGCCGCCGCAATTTTTTCAGGAATGTCGTAGATATCATCGGCGCGTGCGAATAGATCGCGCAAATGCGCCGCCGAAACGTGCATGGGTTCGGTCCAGGGGACCAAAAAAGGGCGCGTCTCGCTTTGAGGCAACGAAAAACACACCGCCGCCGTTTGTACGCGCGCGGACATGGGCGGCGTGGCAACGGACACCGTGCCGAACACCCAAAGATTGTTCGGCAACGGCAGTGTGCCGTTTTCGAGCAACAGGGGATCGTTCGGCCACGAGCCATCCGCCAAACGCAAGCCGCCGCAGGCGATATCGGTCGGATGTTTTTCGTATTGCGTGAGCATCGGCGAAAAATAATCCTCAGGGTTTGCGGCAAAAAAGTTCTCCAGCGTGGCAAAACAGGCGTGCGCGTTGCGCCGCGCTTGATAAACACAAAGCAAAAAGTCACGCTCTTCATAGCGCTTATGCAACGCGTGTGCCTGACCGATCAGCAGCGCGGGCGTCGTCCAATTGGATGAAACGGCGAATAAATCCATTGGATTACCCAACGCTTTTGCCATAGCGTCCAAAAATGGAAGCGCTTTCAGCGTGTTTGAATCGTGCGCGATCACGAAATTTCCGCATGCCAGCGTCGCCAAATAGCCGCCGAAAAGCGAACGCGGCGCGTAAATGCCATACCGAGCCGCCGCAAACCGCTGCAGATGCACCATGAGCGCGGGCAGCGACGTTTTTTCGTTCGCAATAACAGGCGGGAGCGCGTCCAACGTGCGTAGTTGTGGAAAACGGCTCATCGGCGTGGGCAACCGCTCGTCTTCGGGCGCGGCGAAGCCGGAAGGGCTGTCGTGCGGCGCGGGATTTTCCGGCGACACGCCGTTTGGCAAAAGTGAACGCATACGCGCGTTTGCCAAGCGAAATTCCAGCATTTGGGCTTGCGTACGCGCGATTTCATCCAAAAACAGCTGATGGTCGGCGTTGAGCAGTTTCCATTTGCGCCGCACGATCAGCCCGACACAAAGCATCACCGACAATGCCGCCGCCGCTGCGACCAGCGCGGGCAACCAAGCATACAAAAGTGTGTCCAAATTTCACATCCTTTCTTCTTCTCCGCGAAGAAAACGCGCACTGCACACCCAACCGCGCAAATGCGTTTGCTAAATCTGTAAATTACAGTATAACACCTTTACCGCGATAATGCAAGAGGGATTTTATATTTTCTCAAAAAAAAGATGCGGCAAAGAAAAGCATTGCTCGATTTCCCTAAGATTATGCGTAAAAGCCCGCGCGTATGCATTTAAAGATGTGAAAAAAGAAAAAAAGATGTCTTGCATTTTTCTTTCTTCATGGTATAATAAATGCGATAATCTATTTTCAGGATGATTGGAACATATCGAATGGCTGAGAACAATGCGAATGCGGCAAAACCAATCAAAAAAAAGGCAGGGTTAACTCTTATAATTGCAATCTCCTTATTCGCAATCTCCTTATTGGCGACAAGCGTAACAGGTCAGCTTTTGAAGCGACACGATGGAACTAAAAAAGATTTTTCCGGCAACCATGCGTTGGGTGTGTGCCGGGTTCAGCGATATGCAGACCCTAAAGATGCAAATGCGAGGCCCCATCAAATTGGATCGAATGATATTTTAGCAATCAAAAACCTTCTGTCGGGCGAATATAAAAACACAGCCCAAGTGATACCGATATATCGGTCGAATGGACAAATTTATTCCGACGAATTGAAGAAATCCGTTGTTTTATATGGTATTGCAGCAGAACATGCTTTTCTTTTGAACGAAAAATTGGATCGCCTTGCCGACGACACGTTCTATACGGCGGGAACTTCAAAGGATTCCATAGAAGCATCAATCGGTGTTTTGGGGGATGAAGATAAACACGGAGTCACAATGACGGATCTAGTCAAAAAAGAATTTTCGTGCGTTTCAGTGATTGCGGAAGATTCGCCTTTATTGCCCGATGCTGAATTGGAAAGCGAAACGTTGCTTTCTTGTTTCGTCTCAATGGATACTTTTTTAGAGGTGTTGGAGATTGAGGTGAACCGAGATGTTTCCGATCTTGACAAAGAACTGGAATCCGACAGTTTGTTGTCGCCCATCATCAGTGAGACAATCGTTTATGTCTCGGACAATACTTTGACGGATCGTGTCGATACGCTTCTCAAAAGCGCAGGTTATCTTGCGCAGTGATGGGCAATTTTGCAAAACCAGCAACTACGGAAAAAATACAGTAGGCATAGTAGCATCAGGAACGGACAAAATTAGTGCCATTTCTGTGCCAAGTAATGACCGCACCGGAAATCAAGGAACAAGTCCTTGATTCGGCGCGGTCATGAATATAGTTGCTACACCCTAGGAGCTTTTGCTACTACCCAAACAAGAAAGCCAATCACAATAACAATACAAATGAATATGGGTATCATTGGCACATAAATGGGTAGCTCCAAAAATGGGGTTGCTATCAGTAGAGCTAGAACAATCAGACCAAAAATCGTGATTCCCTTGAAAAACACACGTGTGCGCGGATGACTTTCTAACAATTGATGCGTATCCACTTTAGCTAGCAACGCCTGTTTGATCTCATTCATCACGACAGGCTCTCAACTCCTTTCATTCCCTACACAAGCCCTCGATTCGGCGCGGTCATGAATATTAGTTGCTACAATATTATAAATGATATCGCACAGGGAAACAAAAAAATCAGGTGCACATCATCTGCACTCCCCGATTTTTTTTAAAGGTGAATTTCTGGCAGGGGCAGAAGGACTTGAACCCTCGACACGCGGTTTTGGAGACCGCTGCTCTACCAACTGAGCTATACCCCTAATTTGATGAATCGAATAAGGATCGAACGTGATCGCAGTCCGCGCCTCAACAACACAAAGTATAACTTTTTTTGTTGCGTTTGTCAAGGGGTTTGCGGATATTTCTCGCGGCAATTTGCAGGGAACGCGGTATGTTCCCTGCAAAATCCACGATCACCGATGTGACATCATGCATTTTTGGCATGATCTTACAATAAATCCTCCAGCACATCGAGTAAATGGACAGGCGAGAGCTGGATGCGGTTGAATTTGATCGCTAGCGTTTCGACTTTCCTGCGATTGACGGAAACGTCTGGCGCAAAGCGAACGGGTTTGCCATTGAACATAGCGATCAAGCCGTAGGTGTCGTATGTGCCAACATCAGGATTGTGTCCCTTTGTCATAACGACGGCATATTGGATACTGGTTTGCAGTGCTTTTGGACGTAACATGCTGTGCAGTCCTCCTCTTCATAGTTGTTGCATCCAATATTAAAGAGTTGCGACGCAAAAAAAAACACCCGAAAGGGTGTTTTTTACAGAATATGTGTTTTTTTATATCGGTAATCAAATTTGATAATCCGCAGCCCAGCCGTGTTGGGTGCGAGCGATGATGTCGTCTTGTAAATCGCGCGTCAACTGCGTGAAATACGCGGAATACCCGGCGATCCGCACAAGCAAATCGCGGTGATTTTCGGGATCGTTCTGCGCGTCGTACAATGTTTTTTGCTCCAGCACGTTGAATTGTATATGCCAGAGCCGCAAATCACGCCATGACTCGATGAACGCCTCAAGTTTTTCGGTGCCGGATTCCCCCGCAACGCACGCGGGGCTAAGCTTGATGTTGAGCAGACGTGACGCGCGTTCGCGCCGCCCTTGGTTTTTGCTGCTGAAATTGGAAAGCAACACGGCCGTCGGACCGTTGATGTCCGCGCCCTGCGAGGCACTGCTGCCGTCGCTGAGCGGCGTGAACGCGCGGCGACCGTTCGGCGTTGCGCCGACGACCTTGCCGAACGGCACATGGCTGGTGAACGGCACCAAACGCAAATCCAAATGCACGCCCAATTCGTGCGAATACCGCGCCGTGTAATCGATCGCGTGGCGATCGAGGAGTTGCGCGATGGTGTCGGCGTAATCGTCGTCATTGCCGTATTTTGGCGCATGGATCAGCGCTTGCCGCAGGTCTTCAAAGCCGTCAAAATCGGCGCGCAGGGCGGCTTTTAGCTCGTCGAGCGAAAATAGCTTTTCTTCAAAAATCACTTTTTTGATTGCCGCCAAGCTGTCAACCACAGTTGCGTAGCCGATATATTCAAAATAACCCAAATCAATGCCGCAGGGGATGTGCGGTTGGTGGAGATCCACCAAATTTTCGCGGCAGAGCTTGTGTAAAATACTGCCCAGCGGCGTTGCAAAATGCCGCGCCCGCAGACGGATGATGTGATATTGCTGTTGAAACGCGTGGCGCAGAAAATAGGTTTGTTGCTGCAGAAACGCCTGCAAAAAAGCGTCGTAATCAGCAAAATCGTCTCCCAAATCCAAACCGATTTTTTCATCGCCGTATTTCCGCATCGTCCCGCCGAAGAGCGTTATTTCGAGCGCGGCGGCAAAGTTGATGTAGGCGCATGGGGATGTGAACGTGTCGCGGTTCGGCATACGGCATTCCGAACAGCCCGATACGGCGTAATCAAGCGCTTCATCGTATTTTGCGCCTTTTGCGAGCAGAAGCGGGACCACCTCCTCGTCGTTGATGAGTTTCGGGAATCCGCCGCCGGCTTTGATTGTCTCCGCCACTTCGCGCAGGTAACGCTTCGGGCTGAGGGTGTGTATACGCGCCGCCAAATCGGGATAATGCAAGGGGAAATCCCGCTTGCTCTTGAGCAATAAATAGGTCAATTCGTTTGTCGCGTCGCGCCCCTCGGGTGTCTGCCCGCCGATGGTCACCGCCTCCCAATGCGCGTAGCCCTCGTTGAACGCGCCGCCCGTTTCGCTCAAATAAAGGTCGATAAACTGCGCCATTTGTACCCATAGGCATTCAAACAACTCCTGCGCCTGCGCCGCCGTGATCGTGCCGTTTGCAATATCCCGCTCATAAAACGGTCGGAGGAATTGATCCATCCTGCCGTTGGAGATCACTGTTCCCGTCTTTTGTTCGATCCTTGAAAACATTGCAACAAACCATTGGCTTTGAACCGCTTCGCGGAAATCCCGCGCGGGATAGGCGGGCACGTGCCTGCAAATTCGGGCAATTTGCCGCAGTTCCGTTTTTCGGATTGCGTCTTTTTCTTTGCCCGCAAGTTCCTCGGCGAGGTCGGCATAGCGGTTAGCCCACAAGATAATCGCGTCGCCCGCGAGCAGCAAGGCTTCGATGAACGGTCGTTTTTCGCTTTGATCCACAGGACTGTCCGGGTCAAGGGCGTTCAGCCGCGCAAAGAGTTCCGCCTGTATGCCTGTTAACCCTTTTTGCAGAACAATTTCGTAGTCGTGTACCCATTGGATGGACGAACGGAAAGAACTTGTTTCGTTGACGATAAAGCGCGAGCTGAGATCCGTGTTGTATGTCAGTTTTACGGTTTCGGGCGATAGGGCTTGCGCAAGGGCCTCATGGTAGGTTTTTCCCTGCCAATACGGCGCGATATCGCGCTGAATCGCAAGCGCGTCCGCTGGTGCGATATCAAAGGGCGAATAAGCGCGTTCGGGCAATTTTGCAACCGCGTCCCCCAGCACGTTGCCGTCCAATTCGGGATAGAGTATGCCGTAACGTCCCGGTTTTGCGCTTGCGCGCCCAACGATCAGCTGATCTTCATCAATTGAAATGCTTGCGTTTTGCGCATAACGCAAGAGCGCTTTCGCCCAGCGAAGAGGCAACGCCTGCCCCTCGGTTTGTTTGAACGATTGTGTAAAATACAAGCTCCGTTCAATGTCGATTGTCGGTTTTTGGTCTTGGATTTTTTGCAGGAGCACTTTTGCGCGGCTCATCCCTCCACCTCCTGATCAATAATGGAAAGCACGTCGTCCAGCACCTCAAACGCGCCGCGCAGTTCCGCTTCAGTGATAATCAGCGGCGGCGTGATGTTGATGTTGTTTTCGCGCCCGTATGTTGAAAATCCGCGTTCGCGCAGCAGTTTGAAGACGCGCGGCATGATTGTGTTCGGCTGACCGTAGGGCGCGATCGGCTCTTTTTTCGCGCGGTTTTTCACCAGTTCAACCGCCGAAAACAAACCGATATAGCGCACGTCGCCGACGCAGGGATGTTTGCTTTTTTGTTCTTCGAGCAACGCGCCCAAGAGCTTGCCGCGCGCGGCGGTTTGCGCAAAAATCGCGTTGTCTTCGTAATATTGCAGTGTCGCAAGCCCCGCCGCGCAGGCGAGCGCGTGCCCCGAATAGGTCAATCCAAATTGAAACACCCTGTCCTGATAAAAACGCGCGACCGCGTCCGAAACAATCACGCCGCCCAGCGGCACGTAACCGCAGGTGATCCCCTTCGCAAAACTGACAATATCCGGCTCAATATCCCAGTGCCGGAATCCGAACGCTTTGCCCGTGCGTCCAAATCCCGCCATGACTTCATCGCAGACAAGCAGAATGCCATATTTTTTTGTCAATGCGCGCAATCCTTGCAAATAGCCGTCGGGCGGAATGATAATCCCGTTTGCGCCCGTGACGCTCTCGACGAATACCGCCGCAATCTCTTTTGGGTTCTCGTGTTGTATCTGCTCCTCAAGCTCAGCAAGATAGCTCTCCGCCGTTCCGCCGCGCCGATAGACATAGGGATCAAAAAACTTGAGGAAGCCGTTCGCGGCGGGGTTTTCGAGCGCAAAACGGCGGGGATCGCCCGAGATGTTCCCGCTGCCCAAGGTCGAGCCGTGGTAACTGCGGTAACGCGAGAGGATTTTTGAACGCCCCGTGACGGTACGCGCCATGTTCAGCGCGGCCTCGTTGGCATCGCTTCCGCCGCAGGTGAAGAACACCTTCGCAAAGTGTCCGCCCGCCAATTGCACCAGCTTTTGCGCCAAGCGGCTTTTCGTCTCAAAGGCGTGTGCCGGCGCGACATAGGCGAAATCGTCCAACTGCGCTTTGATTGCCTCTTTGATTGGATCAATCGAAAAGCCTAGGTTCGAACAGCTCAGCTGGCATGACATGTCATAATATCGTTTGCCGTCATAATCATAAAAGTATATTCCCTCGCCGCGGGCGATTGCAAGCGGTTCTGTGTTCCCGGGTAACCATGGATGCTGGTTGTATTGCTGATCCAAAAGCAATATTTCTTCTTTTTTCATGCCGTCTTTTTCCTTTCTTTGATGAACAGGACGGATAGGAAGCTCAAACCGAGCGACGCGATGCAGTAGGGAAACAAAATCTTGAGCCCCCAGCGCGTATGGTCGCTCAAAAAGCCGCTGGCAATGGGTGTGATCACCATTGCAAGGGTCATCACCATGTTGAATGCGGCCGTTGCGCCGCCAATCTTTTTGCCGTCCGATAGTTCCAGCAAAAACGGATAAAGGTTTGTCAGCGCGGCGGCGAAACCCGCGCCTGTGAAGAAGAAACACGCGAACATCGCCAATCCCAATCCTTTTTGCAAACTTGCCAGCGCAAACGCCGCCGCCATGATAGCAATCCCCAGCAACAGCAAGCGTTTTCGCGCAAATCGTTTTGCCAGCTTTGCCGATGGGATGGAAAACAGCACCGCCGCCAACAGCGTCAGCCCCTGCGGCAGGACGAATTGCTGCTTGTTCAGACGCAGTATGTCCACGGCGTAATTCGAGAGACTCGACACCAGCCCGTTGTAGGCAACATAAAAGAAGAACACGCCGGCCAGCAACAATATGCGGTTATTCGTTTGCGCGGAGTCGGTGGTGTTTTGTTCCGCCGTGGTTGCCGCTTGCGCCGTCCACGCGCGCTCTTTGACCGTGAAAAGAAACGCCGCAATCAACGGCAGCATCAATGCCGCGCTTGCGTAAAAAATGGTATGATACCCATGCGGAGCGGCAAGCGAAATCAACACGATCCCAGCGACCGTGCAAAGGATACTCACGATATCGGTGATTGCCTGGGCGGTGCGGCGGTGTTCCAAGGGCGTAAAATCGGGCAATATTGCAAGCGACGCGGGGCGCGAAAAAGCGATGCTCGCAAGCGATCCGCCGAGTAAAATCAAAAACAGCCATTTCGATTGCAATCCGAGCGCAAGTCCCGTGCCGATCCAAAGCAATGCCGCCAGCACACCGCCGGCAATTGCGAAGGGCGTGCGCTTCCCCCACCGGGATTTGCTTTTGTCGCTCAGCCAGCCGAACAGCGGCAGCAAAAACAGCCCGAGGATATTATCCAGCGCCATGACGATGCCTTTGAGTGTGAAGTTCAGAGCCAAGCCGCCGTCCTCAGGTGAGGCGGTTAGAATCACGGGCAAGCCGTTGTCCAGCACGGCGTTGAAAATCGATATCCACGCATAGGGCAGCGAGAGCAACAGTGTGCGTTTGACTGAAAATTTTTCCATAAAGATATTTCTCTCCCAATCGAATGAATGATTTTTCTTAAATCCAGCGTCTAGCGTCCGGCACCGTAAAGGTTCCCTTCTAAAATATATGGCGCAATTTTGAAAATGGCGCGTGACAATAAGCACAGCAAGGGATTGTTGTTCAAATAGGCAAACGAAAGTTTGCACAAATTTGCGGCGATGCTTTCAAACGTCGGCGTGCTGCGCGGTGTGATTTTGACGCGCTTGCCGCGAAATTGAATGAGAAACGTGTTGCTCACGCAAGTTTGAATGGGTCTAATGTTGATGTAAAGTGTGTTTTCGTCGCGCCATTGCGCCCATGCGTAGGTATCAAACCGAAAGCCCGCCAACGCAACGCTTCCAACGCGGTATTGACCGTCCAAACCCAATGGAATCGTGTTTTTCCAATCGCCCTCCCGCCATGAAAACCGCGCTTCGCCGTCCGAAAAATCAAATTGCAGGTCGGTCATGTTGCCCGCGCGATCAATGCACATTTGGTTGACCGTCATGGGTAGCAAGCCCTGCGGATAACCCGCAACATTGAGCAAAAGCTGTTTGCGCAGTTTGATTGTTTTGCCGTTCAGCCAAGCCTCCCGCTTTGGAACGCGCGGGGATATCGGCGGCACCGGAAAACTGAGCGATTGCTCCCGTTCGCGCAAAGCCGCCAATACCTGCGGATCTGACGGACGATCGCCGTCAAAAAAGCCGACGGGGAAGTGCGGATAGATCAAATCGAACGGCTTTTGCTCATCGGCATCCGCGCCGAAATAGACAAATACGGCGTCATAATCGCGCATAACGAAACCGTGCTGGCAGAACATACCACGCGCCGCAAACGCGTTTTGCTGTTGGCACATCCAAAATTGATAGCCGTAGCCTTTGTTGCTGTCGGCTTTGAGATTGTCCGCGTTGCCGCTTTGCTTGCGCGTCGCTTCCCGCGCCCACCAAGCGGGAATGATCTGTTTGCCCTGCCATCTGCCGTCGTCGAGATAACACTGCATGAACTTCGCGCTGTCTTCCAGTTTCCAGATCACGCCCCAACCGCCGCCGGGGTTTCCGTCGTGATCGGTTTCGGTGAACGGCACATCAATGCCAAGCGGTTCAAACAGGCGCGGTGTGAGATATTCCCACATGGTCTGCCCCGTCAGCTTGCGAATGAGCACACTGAACAGATAGGCGCATTCGTTTGTATAGTGGAAGATATTCCCCGGCGGATCGCGCAGCGGACTTTGCAGATAGTCTTTGATCCAATCGGGAGAGCTATTTTGATGAAAAACGTCGAACGCCAAACCTGAAGTCATTGTTATCACGTGCCGCAGGGTGATCATATCCCATAATGCCGCTTTTTTGGCCGGTCTGTATTCAGGAAAATATTTGCCCAATTTGTCGTCGAGGGAAAACAAGCCATCATCCGCGGCAAAGCCCGCCGCCGTGGCGGCAATACTTTTGCTGAACGAGTAGATGCTGTGCGGGATTTCGGCGGCATACGGTTTGCGGTATTGCTCAAACACGATCTTGCCGTGGCGCAGGATCATCAATCCGTGGTGTTCAAACCGGTTGCGGTCGAACGTATCGAGTAAATCCAAAATATGCCGCGCGGACACGCCGACTTCTTCCGGTGTTTGCGCGCGCGGCAAGCGGCTAGTGTTATTCAAATGAAAACACCCCGCCGTCTGTCATAAAACGACTGTATGCGCCCTTGATCAATTGATTCACGACGGATGGGTCGTTGACGGCGGCGCGCATGCCATATAAGGCGGCGCTGCCCTGCGCAAATTGTTCCGGATGCGCTTTGACCTCGGCGACGGCATCCCGCAAGTCGTTCAAAAAATCATCCGCGACATCCGCGTGGGCAGGTGTTACCATGAAGTGCAGATTTGCGGGATTCACCTGTTGGTCGATCACCCAACCTTTGCGCTCCAGCGCGTCGGCGAGCGCATGCACGTTGAGGATATCGCTGGCAAAAGCGAAAATGCCCGCAGGGGGATCTCCGAGCACGTGCAGTTCGGGGATTGCCCGAATGCCCGCAAGCAGTTTTTGGGTTGTTTCCAATACGCCTTGGGTGATGCGCAGGTAGCCGTCGCGCCCAATACAGCGCAACGCCGCCCAAGCCGACGCAATTGCCCCGCCCGGCCGCGTGCCTGTCGCGCTGGGCGAAATGAATAACCCGCCCGGCCAATCGCCGTAGGCAAAATATTGATACTCCCGCAGTGCGGCATCACGATAAAGCAGTGCCGAAACGCCCTTTGCGGCGAAAGCATATTTGTGCAAATCGGCTGAAATACTACTGACGCCAGGCAGTTCAAAATCGAACGCGGGCACGTCGCCGCCCAACGCGCGGATAAACGGCAGTGTAAATCCACCGAGGCAGGCATCCACATGCAGGCGCAAATGGTATTTGAGCGCAAGCTGAGATAGCTCTTCAATCGGATCAATCACGCCGTGCGGATATTGCGGCGCGGAACCGACGAGCAAAATCGTGTTGGGTGTGATCAATTGTTCGATGGCGTTCACGTCCGCGCGGTAGTCGTCGGCAAGGGGGGCGTGGATCAGCCTCAATCCAAAGTAGTGCGCGGCCTTTTCAAACGCCGCGTGGACGCTAATGGGCACAATGACCTCAGGCTGTGCAATTTCGGGTTTCAGTGCGCGCGCTTCATCGCGGTATGTTTTGAGCGCCATCAAGATGCTCTCGCTGCCGCCGCTTGTGAGCGCTCCAACCACAGACGCATCGCCGTGGAAAAGATCCGCCGTCATGGAAAGCGTTTCGGTCTCAAGCCGTTTGAGGCTTTGGAACACGAAAGGATTCAATCCGTTGGCGTGAAAATATTTCAAGTATGCTTCTTCCGCCAATTGGGTGATTTCGTCCCCCGCGTAGTACACCAAGCTCCAAGTTTTGCCGCCTTTCCAGTCGCCGTCCTGCTTTTTGTAGTCGTCCAGTGCTTGCAGGACTTCCGCGCGTGGCAAACCTTCCTGCGGAAATTTCGTCATCACGATCGCTCCATTCTAAATCATTCATAATCATTCATAAACCGTGCGCACGATGCGCGGGGAAATAATCATATTATTTCCATATGAATTATATGATAACGCATTGCGCTTGTCAAGCGGTTCAACTGAAAAACATAGTATACATATGGGATTGCTTTTTGTGTAAATTGCTATATTTTAAAAAACAGTTGACAGCACCGCGTGAACGCGCTATAATCATATTAAATCTGTAGGAATATGGTATTTATGCAAAAGACGATTTCAAAGATGATTGCGTTGCTTTCGGCACTGTTGTTTTTGTCCGCCTGCGGCGCGTCGGGAGTTTCAACGCCCAAGACCGCACAAGCGCAAACGCAAGCGAAAACGCCGCGGCGCGTGGTTTCGCTCTATGCCTCCTACAGCGCGGCATGGCTGGCGGCGGGCGGATCCCTTGCGGGCGTTACGGACGACGCGGTCAACGAACGCCATTTGGATGTTGGTGGCGCCGCGTTGGTGGGCAGTCTCACGCGCCCGAGTTTGGAAAAAATCCTAGCCCTTGAGCCCGATTTAATTCTCGCGTCGCCCGATGTTCCTGGGCAATTGGCGTTACAAGCGCAATTTTTGAATCTGCAAATTGACGCGCGCTATTACGGTTGCGACACGTTTGAGGCATACAAGGTGATGATGGAAGATTTTTTGTCGTCCACGGGACGCGACGATCTGCGCGAAAAGCTGATCGGCACACCCGAAGCGCAGATCAAACAGGCAAAAGTCCTCGCGCAGGGCAAAACGCCGCGCAGCGTGTTGTTATTGCGGGCAAATTCCTCCGGCGTGCAAGTCAAAAGCGAGGGTACGGTCGCCGCAGAGATTTTGCGGGATTTGGGCGCGGTCAATATTGCGCAAAAAGAGCCGTCGCTGTTGCGGGAGCTATCGCTTGAAATCATCCTGCGGGAAAATCCGCAGTTCATTTTTGTTGTGCCGCAGGGTATCGACGATGCGCAAACGGCGATTGACGCGCTCGATCCGTCGTGGAGAAGCCTGACGGGGCAATTTATCGCACTGCCGAAAGATCTTTATCATTACAAGCCGAACGAACGCTGGGGGGAAGCCTATGCACAGCTTGCGGCAATCCTTTACGATTAAGTTCGGCGCACTGGCGGCGGCGTTGATTGCCGCGATTTTTCTGGGATTTTCGTTGGGTGCGGTGCGTCTTCCCGCGTGGGACAGCCCCATTTTTTTGCAGGTGCGTTTGCCGCGCGTTTGCGCGTGTATTTTATGCGGGGCGGCGTTGGCGGCGGCGGGATTGCTTAGCCAAACATTGCTGGGCAATCCGCTTGCGAGCCCTGCTTTGTTGGGCGTGAACGCGGGCGCGGGTTTGGCGATTGCGGGCGCGGGTGTGCTTGCGTTGGCGGCAAAACATCTGCCATTGGTTGCGTTCGCCGGCGCGGTGGTCGCCTCGTTGCTGATTTTTTGTTTGAGCCTGCGCACCAAACGCAGCGCGTTGCTGTTGGCCGGCGCGGCAATCTTGAGCATGTTTTCGGCGGCGATCGACGCGGTGCACACGCTTTTTCCCGCGGCGTTGCCAAGTTACAGCGCGTTCATGCTGGGCAACTTCAGTTCGGTCAGCTGGCGACGCATCACGCCGTCATATCTTTTTGTGGTCGCGGGGATCATAACGGCTTTTTTGCTTTGCGGGCAGTTGGATGTTTTCGCGCTTGGCGATGAAACGGCACGATCCTTGGGGCAACGCGTGCATGTTGTTCGCGCGGCGGCGTTGCTTGCGGGGGCGGTTCTTGCGGGCGCGGCGGTGAGCATCTGCGGTCTTTTGGGCTTTGTGGGGCTAATGAGCCCGCACTTGGCGCGGATGATTTTCCGCACGGCAAAGCACAGTGTTCTGTTGCCCGCGTGCTTGCTGTTGGGTGCGGCGCTTGTCACGTTTTGCGACACCATGAGCCGCACGTTGTTCGCGCCCTACGAACTCCCCGCAGGCATTGCGCTCAGTCTTATCGGCGGTCCGTTTTTTCTTTATTTGCTTCTCCACAAACGCCCTGCTTTTTCTTCAGAAAAATCTACTTTTTCTGAAGAAAAAGTAGCAAAAAGACTTTAGCCGCTTCGCGTATCCGGATTCATCCGGCAAAAATTTTCTTTGGAGGAAACATCGTGCTCTCGTTTTGTCATGTTGATTTTGCATATGATAAACCCGTTCTGCACGACGTTTCGTTTGCGTTGCGCACCGGAATGACATGCGTACTTTCGCCCAACGCGGGCGGCAAGAGCACACTGCTCAAACTCGCGGCCGGATTGCTGAAACCGCAAAGCGGTCAAATCCTGCCGCAATACAAGTCTCCGAAAATCCGTGCGCAAAACGTTGCCTTGCTCCCGCAGTGGAATCGCGTGCCGGAACTGACGGTTTATGAACTCGCGGCCCACGGACGCTACCCGCATCTTTCGGCGGGGCACGTGCTCCGCGCGCGCGACAAGGAGATCATCGGCGCGGCGTTGGAACAAACGGGCGCAATCGCGTTCCTCCACAGGAAGCTGGGGGAAATTTCAGGCGGACAGCGGCAAAAAGCCGCGCTCGCCATGGCGCTGGCGCAGGAAACCCCCTTGCTGTTGCTCGATGAACCGACGACATACCTTGATATCAAAGTGCAGTTGGAATTGATGGAACTGTTGCAAAGCTTGCCGAACAAAAAGATATTGATGGCAATCCACGATATTCCCCTCGCGCTGCGGTTTTGCGATTATGCCATGGTGTTGCGTGACGGGCGGTTGATATTTGACGGCGCGTGTGCGGATCTTCCCGCAAGCGGCGCGTTGGAATCGGCATTCGGTGTCACAAATTTGGAAAGGAGCTCGGTGCATGCGTTTTAATACACGGCTTTTGCATGGCGACGCGCAAACGAATCCCTATGGAGCGACACTGCCGCCGATTGTGCAAAGTTCCGCCTTTGCGCACGAGAGCGCGGAACAGCTCGAAAAAATATTTGAGAACAAAGCGCCCGGATTTGCCTATTCGCGCATCGGTAATCCAACCGTCGCGGCTTTTGAAAAACGGATGTCCGTGCTTGAGGGCGGCATTGACGCGATCGCCTGTGCCAGTGGGATGGCGGCGGTCAGCATGGCACTGTTGGCGTTCCTGCGAAGCGGCGACGAAATCATAGCCGGCAGTGGATTGTTCGGCGGCACACTGGATCTGTTGGGCAATTTTGCGGCGTTTGGTATCAAGACTACGTTTCTTGAAAGCGTCACGGCCGAAGCTGTTCACTCGGCGGTCACGCCGAACACCCGCGTTATTTTTGCGGAATACATCGGCAATCCCAAATTGGATGTAACGAATATCCGCGCCGTTGCGCAAGCCGCCGACGCGCACGGCATTGCGTTGGTCGTCGACAGCACGACGGCGACGCCCGCGCTGATTAGACCTTTGGAGGAGGGTGCGCATGTGGTTGTGCACAGCAGTTCAAAATACATCAACGGCGGCGGCAGCGGCATTTCGGGCGTGATCATCCCGGGTGCGCGTGTTCCGGCGACGCCCGCGCTGGAAGCGTTTCAAAAATACGGCAAATTTGCCTATGTGCAGCGGATACGACAAGATATTTGGCGCAACTTCGGTCCTTGCCTCGCGCCCGAAAACGCCTATCTCAACTGTTTGGGGCTTGAAACGCTTGGATTGCGTATGGAGCGACTTTGCGCCAACGCGGCGGAACTCGCGGCGTATCTGGAACAGCAGGGTTTGGAGGTGCGGTATCCCGCGATCGGTGCGATTCTAACCGTGCGGGCGGGGACGAAAGCGCGGGCGTTCGCGCTCATCAACGCGCTGCGCTATGCGAAAATCGCGTCGAACATCGGCGATGTGCGCACCTTGGTGATCCATCCGTCCAGCACGATTTATCTCCACAGCAGCGAAGCGCAAAAACGCGCGGCGGGCGTATATGACGACCTCATCCGCGTGAGCGTCGGCATTGAAGACATTGCGGATCTCAAAGAGGATTGGAGGCGAGCGATTGATGCCACCTGATTACAAGGCACTCAAAAACGGCGGATTCATGCGCCAAGTGCAAAAAAATTGTTTCAGTTTGCGGCTCAAGGTCGTGGGCGGAAATTTAACGGCGGAACAGCTTTGCGTGATTGCCGAAATCAGCCGCAAATACGGGCGAGGCACGGTTCACCTAACTTCACGGCAGGGCGTGGAAATTCCGTTTATCAAGTTGGATGATGTGGAACGTGTTCGGACGGAATTGGCGGAGGGCGGTGTGGATACAGGTGTTTGCGGTCCGCGTGTGCGCACGGTGACGGCTTGCCAAGGGAGGGCGATTTGCCCTGGCGGATGCATTGAGACATATCCGCTGGCGGAAGCGATCAGCGAACGCTATTTTGGGCGCGCATTGCCGCATAAATTCAAGTTCGGCGTCGTCGGATGCGTGAACAACTGCCTCAAAGCGGAGGAAAACGACATCGGTATCAAAGGCGGTTATGCCGTATCTTGGCTACCCGAAAAATGCACGCTGTGCGGCGTTTGTGTGCCCGCTTGCCGCGAAAACGCGATTGCAATCGACGGCGGCGGTCTGTCAATGGACGATACGCGATGCAATCACTGCGGGCGATGCGTGAAGAGTTGTCCATTTGACGCTTGGAGCGGAGAACCTGTATATTTGCTCAGTTTCGGCGGCACGTTCGGCAATTTGATTGCAAAGGGCGAAGCGATTTTGCCCATCCTGCACACCGAAGAAGAGATTTTCCGCGCGAGCGACGCCGCCTTGGCTTTTTTTGATCAATATGGAAAACCCGGCGAACGTTTTCGTGTCTCGATTGAACGCGAAGGTTGGGCAAGCTTTCAAAAATATATAACGGAGGCAGTGTATGGCTGAATTTGTGGACATCACGGATGTCGTTTGTCCCGTGACATTCGTCAAAGTTAAAGTTGCGCTGGAGGAGCTTGACGATGGGCAGGAATTGCAAATCAGGCTCAACGGCGGCGAACCCGTGCAAAACGTGCCGCGCAGCATCAAGGAAGAGGGGCATCAGGTGCTCAAGCTGACGCAAAATGAGGACGGCACTTACAACCTGCTTGTGCGGAAGGAGGGTGATTAATATGCCGGCAATCACGGCTCAAACGCCCGTTCTGCTTGATTTTTACAGCGAGAGCTGCGCCCCGTGCAGGCGGCTCAAACCCGTATTGGCGGCATTGGCGCAAATGTTTGAGGGGCGCGTGGAAATCCAAAAAATCAACGCGGGCAATCATCCCGAACTGGCGGAGGCATACGACGTGCAAACCCTGCCGACCCTGCTTTTGCTCCATTGCGGCAAAGAACTCTGGCGCGGCACGGGATTCATCACGCAGGAAATACTTGACGCGAAGCTCAATCAAATATTGGAGGGAATGCAATGAAAATTGTGGTAACAGGCATCGAAAAACAAGCGGCGGAGGGACTGACAATCGCCCAATTGATTGCGGATGAAAATGTGGAAAGCCCCGCGTATGTGACCGTTTCGCTCAACGATACGTTCGTTGAACAGGGTGCGTTCCCGCACACCGTGCTCCATGAGGGAGACAGTGTGGAATTTTTATATTTCATGGGCGGAGGGCGACCGTATGCCATTCACCAATGAACAGCTCGAACGGTATTCGCGGCATATTTTGCTCAGCGAAGTGGGCGTAAAAGGGCAACGCAAACTGATGAACGCCAAAGTGCTGATCATCGGCGCGGGCGGTTTGGGCGCACCCGCGGCACTCTACTTGGCGGCGGCAGGCGTTGGAACAATCGGCATTGCTGACGCGGACGAAGTGGATCTTTCAAATCTGCAAAGGCAGGTGATCCACACGACAGCCGATATTGGCAAAGCCAAAGCGCTTTCGTCCAAAGAGACTATGCTGGCGATCAATCCGGAAATCACCGTCAACACGTATTTCATGTTTGCGGACGCTTCAAATATTTTGGATTTGATTGCCGATTATGATTTTATCATAGACGGCACGGATAATTTTCCCGCAAAATTTTTGATTAACGACGCGTGTGTGCTGGCGGGCAAGCCGTTTTCGCACGCGGGGATACTGCGTTTCGGCGGGCAATTGACGACCTATGTGCCGGGGCAAGGAGCGTGCTACCGTTGTATATTCAAAGAACCACCGCCCAAGGACGCCGTTCCCACCTGCAAACAAGCGGGCGTGATCGGCGCGATGGGCGGTGTGATTGGATCGCTCCAAGCAATGGAGGCGGTCAAATATGTGATCGGCAAAGGCGATTTGCTCACGGGGCGGTTACTGACATATGACGCTTTGAAGATGGATTTTCGCACAATCCGCGTGCCGCGCCGTGCAAATTGTGCGGTTTGCGGGGAACATCCGACCATCACAAAACCCGTCGATTACGAACAAACGGAGTGTGATTTGCGTGCGGATTGAATTGCGGCGGATCGATTTTGACGCCATGGTGGCATACGCGCAAGCCCAGTTGCCGAATGAGGCTTGCGGATTGATTGGTGGGATAATCTGCGGAAAAACAAAGTACGTCAAAAAAATCTATCAATTGACGAACTTAGATCACAGCCCTGAACATTTTTCCCTTGATCCCAAAGAACAGTTGATCGCGCTCAAAGACGCAAGGAGCGGCGGCTTGCAATTGATCGGCAACTGGCACAGTCACCCATCCACGCCCGCGCGCCCGTCGGAGGAGGACATTCGGCTGGCGTTTGATCCAACGGCAAGCTACCTCATTTTGTCGCTGGCGGCGGAAAAACCCACGCTGAAAAGCTTTTGCATCACCGGAGGAATCGCGGCGGCGGAAGATTTGGTGATTGACAATGAATATCGGACGTTAGGATAGAAAGAATTCATCCAGATCGTTTTTGAGCCTGTGCGCGATCGTCGCCTGCATAATCGCCGGATTCATAGGATCGCTCACGGCATCTTTTTGCATCAGAGCAATTGACTGCGCTTGCACACTGCTGCGCAGACCATAGAGCATCAGCGATAAGCGGGTGGGATCCAAGTTTTTGGCACCATTTGGGGCGATCGGTATGTTCAGCATCGTTCGCGCAAGCGCGATATCTTCGGCATCAACCAAGCCGTTCGGCGAACAATCGCCGAAGATGATCACTGTATAAGAAGCGACCGAGTTGCCGTTTTGGGTGAGTGTAATCACGTCGCCTGTGGCGATATAATCATGCGTGCCCGTGGTTGTCAACGCGCCTTTGGCATCTGCAATCGCCAAATAATTGGCCAGACTGAAGCGGTCAACTTTGTTTTCTTCTGTCAATTGCTGAAACGGTATGCGTTCGAGCAAACCATAAATCAGACGGCGGTCGTCGTCCACGACCGTACCCGCATGGATGGATTCGAGTGTGGGAATGACGCGCGGCGAGGGTATCTGTTTTGTGTTGGCAAGGTAGGCAGTCACGCCGAGTTCATCCGCACCATCCACAACGATCCATTCCCAAATGGGTGTCAAGCGGTCAAAGCCCGCAAAATTCTCCCAATCCGACAACTGATCATCCCGCAAAACGATGGCAGCCCTTGTGCTACTGCCATAGGCGGAATCCGCCGTCCCTTGAAGCATATAGCAGTTCACGGAATAATCCGCACCCGCAGTCGCCGCATAGACATAACCAATCAGTGCGCCGACGTTGTTTGCGGCATTTTCACTGTTGGAATCAATCGCGCCTGTCGCGTAGCAGTTGTAGGGCGCGGCATCGTGCGCGTAGCCGATCAACCCGCCCGCCGCCGCCTGACGCGATGAAGCGCCGTTGCTGTTTGCGGTTACCGTGCCGAAGTTGACCGCGTTTTCAAGCGGAGTGGAAACGAAACGTCCGCCAATCCCGCCAACATAGGCGTTGTGGCTTGCGCTTTCGCCTGCGATTTGTCCAAAATTGGCGCATCGTTCAATCAAAGTGACGCTCGAAACATCGCCTACAATGCCGCCCGCCAAACATTGCATACTGCCGCTGGCGGCCAAAACGTTGCCGCGGTTGACGCAGTTGGAAAGCAACACGCCATAGGACGGCGCGGCGACCTCCGCATAGCCCGCGATCCCTCCCGCGTATGTGCGGTATGTTCCGCTTGCGCTGACGGCGGCATCGTTGCGCACGTTGCAAATATCCGCTTGCGTGACGCCGCCCAAGTTGAATCCTGTCACGCCGCCGGCGTAGAGCGTTACGGATTGCAGGGTGTCGATTGAATCAAGCGTCAAATCGCCTTGCAGGTAGCAGTCTTCAATCAACCCCGCGTTCATGCCCGCAATGAGTCCCGCATAAACCGTCGTCGCGCCAATTGTTTGCGCGCTTTCGATGTGCACTCGAACGCTGCAATTTTCGAGCCAAAGACCTGTGATTTCGCCTTGATTTTTGGCGAAGATACCATAGGACGCAACCGCGCCCGTGCCTAGCGAAACGGTTTGGTTGACCGCAAGTCCACTGATTTTGAATCCGTTGCCGTTCAATGTGCCTGTGAACGGGTTTTCGGCGCTACCGATCGGCGTGAGAACGCCGCCGCTCCAAACGATGTTTTTCATTAAAATATAAGTGCCGTTGAGGTTGTGCGCAATGGCGCGGAAGTCGTTCGCTGTGCGGATTTCGATGGGTTCGGTTTCCTGCGGTGCAACGGTTTGCGCGGTGACCGCCGTTTGAATCAACTGCGAATAATCCACCAATCCTTGCGCAACGGACGCGGCAGGCGGCAAATCCGCCGTTTGATCCGCCGTGCTGTTCGGCAAAAACCAGAACAACAGCGACACAAAAAAGCTGATGAACGATTGAAACATACAAATCCCCCTATTCCACACCTACTATAGCACATGAGGAAACGAAACGCAAGAGGAAGAAATGCGTTTGGGCGCTAAAAATAAAAATTTCCCTTTTATTGCGTTGTTGTGTTCATGAAAAAAGAGAACCGTAGTTGTATCAAACAGGCAGCAGCACCGCAAACTCGGTGTATGTTTCGCCGTCGCTGTCCGCTTTGATTTGCCCGCCGTGCATTTCCACAATCGTTTTTGTCAAATATAGACCCAATCCCGCGCCTTTGACATCGTAGCTCCGCGATCGATCCGTTTTGTAAAACCGCTCAAAAATCCGCGCGATTTCCTCCGACGAAATACCAACGCCGGTGTTGCGCAATCCAAAGCAAAAAATCCGCTCTGTCTTGTCGTCTTTTTGGGAAGCGTGCAACTGCACATAAAATTCCATCCGTTCGCCGGGCGGTGTGAATTTGACGGCGTTGTCAATCAAATTATAAAACACTTGCGTGAGCATGTCTTTGTCGCCCCTGATTTTCATGGGTTCCAGTTCTTCCAATCCAACCAAAAGGATATTTTTCCGCGCAATGAGCTGCTCAAACGAAAGAATGGTGTGGAAAAGCAACTCACTCACGTCGAATTGCACGGGATTCAGCTGGAGTTCGCCCGCTTCGATTTTGGACATATTGAGCATCCCCGTCACCAAACGCGAAAGACGTTTGACCTCCTCCGAGACAACCCCGAGGTAGTGCGCGTGTTTTTCGTGCGGAATCGTGCCGTCCAGCATGCCGTCGATGAACCCGCCGATGGTGGTCATGGGGGTTTTCAGTTCATGCGACACATTCGCCACAAAATTGCGGCGCGAAGCTTCCAGCGTCGCTAAGCTCACCGCCATGGCGTTGAATTCATCCGCTAACGCGCCTAATTCGTCTTCGTCCTTTGTCTTCACGCGGAAACTGAAATCGCCTTTCGCGTAGTGCTTGGTCGCGCGCAGCATCTCGCGCACGGGGCACACCAAACGGAATGAAATATAATACACCACAACGAACGAAAAGGCAAAACACAAAATGCTCGAAAGGAAAAACAGCCGCATGATACTGCCCAAATAGGTGAAAAGACCCTCGTTCACAGGTTGCACGGCGACCACAAAACCCGCCGCCTTGCCATTCAAAAAATAAGGATTGGTGGCGACCAGCATTTGCTCCTCGAATGCGCCGTCCAACGTGCTGTTGACCGTGTAAGGTCCCGCAAGAGCGCGGGCGATGACTTTTTCGGACAGCGTGAGCGTCGCGTGTTTGACGCAATGCACGGGCGCCGGCAAAAAGGTGGTGGGAACTTCATCACGGCACGCGACGACGCGCCCTTGCGCGTTGCACACAAAAAAATCCGCGTCAACCGCATCCGATGTCGTCTGCAAAAGCGATCGCAACACCTGTTGATTCGCCGTGGGGGAACTGTCAGCATCCGGCTGATAAATCAGTTCCGCCAAATTGGTGGCGCGTTTGGTGTTTTCGGCGAGCAGTGTCAGTTTATCACGCGTCCAATAGCGCAATGAGAACGCCAAAAATGCCGAGCCCAAAAAAAGAAAACTCGACAGCAACATTGCCATGAACGCCAAAAAATATTTGCGAAAAAGGCGCGATCCTCTGCGTTTGAGTTGCATCATCCAATCTCACCTCTTATAGCATCATAGCATAAAACACGTATTTCGTCAAGTAAATTTCTTGAATAGCCTATTCAAAAAAAGATTTATGCGCATACCCGCAAAAATCCTTCCCATACTACAACCATGGGAGGGATTTGGATGGTTCACACCGACGCTATCACAATCAATGACGCAAAAGCCGCAAAATTGCGCGCAAAAAAAGTGTTGCAAGGGCATTGGGGCGCGGCATGCGGCATTTTATTCGCGGGATTGGTTACCGCCATCGGCGCGGGGTTGTTGCCATTGCTCACAGATCTGGCGGTGCGGCAAACGGCGTTGATATTCCCCGACACGGGCGACCCCATTGCCGCAATCAGCAAGGAATGGATGCGAACCGTTCTGAGCGCGGTCGCCGTGCTTTTCGCCTGCCTAATTTGCGCACCGTTGCGCATGGGGCGTGAGGCATGGTACTTTGGCGGCGCGGACGGCAAAAAACGCACGTCTATGCGGGTATTGTTTTGGTTGATACCGCGTAACGCACTCAAAGCGACGCGATTTCTTTTCGCAGTCGGTATTCGCAAATTCTTGTGGGCGGTTCTTTATCTGTTGCCCGGCACTTTTTTGCTGATTGGAACAATCACGCAATCGCAAAGTGCCGCCTTGGACGCGGCGCTTTTCTTTGCCGCGATTGGTTGCGGCGCGGTTCTTTTGGCGGTAGGGTTTGGCTTCTATCTTGCAACGGTGCAGCGTTACGCGCTGGTTCCGGCGATTCTCGCAAAACAGCCCGCCGCAAAATGCAAAAACGCACTGCGGCTCAGCGCGGCGCGTATGGAGGGCAATTGCGCAAAGATGTTACGTTTCCGCGCGGGATTCATTCCATGGTTTTTGCTGTGCTTCTTTGTTGTTCCCGCGGGTTATGTGCTGCCATACTACACCCAAAGCTGCGCTTGCAGGCACAAAAATTTGTTGCTGGACATTCGTGTGTAACACAAAAAAACGCAGGAACACGGCATTTCATGTTCCTGTGTTTTATTTTTTTAAATCAGTCTTCAATCTTCGCGATTTCCTGCGCGGGATCAGCATCCGTGAAGATCACCGACAGCAAACCATTTCCATAGCGATTGAGCATGAGATAGGGGATATCCACAACGCGTTCCACAACGTCGAGGTCGGGAATCGACGATCCGCAAAAATGCGAACTCTTGTAGCGCACCTCGCCGTCTCGGTAATCAAGCTCAAAGTTGCCAAAGCGCAAATTATAATTGGCACGGGTGATGAACTCATTCACTCTACCGATTGCGGCACGGTCTTTGTGGTCGCAGTTGATTGGGCAAATGGCATATGTGCAAATATGTTCGTCGCCAACCAAAATCAAGACGCGGCAGGTCTTCATTTTATTGCTGAGCGACATACCGAACTTGAAGGTCCCATCCTCATCGTTGAACTCAAATTTCCAGTTTTGACTGCGCAAATAGGCATTAACCTGTCTTGCCAACTGCACATTATATTCATCGACAGCCATTGTATCATCCCTTTTACTGCAAATACTTACATGCGTATTATACTGCAATCGAACGGGCGTGTCAAGCAAAAATTACAAATCAAAAAACAAAGGTACGCATTATGTGATGTTTTCCCGTATCGCACAATTATTTCTTCTTTGAATATTTAAACTTGTATACCAAACGCATAATCGTTGCGTCGATCGTGCCGATTGATTTGACTTTGGCGAACAAATCCGCCGAAAGCGACGTTGCGCAGTTTTTCTCCACAACGGTTTCCACGGCGCGGGCCTCGTCAAGGCTCGAACCAACGCATAACGCGCCGTTGTCTTCGAGCATCACGGCACTGCGCCCTTTCAATTGCTTGACGACATATTTTGCGCTTTCAAGCCGATTGTTGGGATTAAAGCGGGCAAAACGAAGGTTGATACCCGCAATTTGGGCAAAATCGTCCAGATACGGCAGGAGTTTTTTTGCGCCGCCGGCAGATGCACGGACGATATCGGACTGTTGGCTATGTACAATCGCGTTGACACTGTTGTCTTTTTTGTAGATCGCGCGATGGATCTCCAACGTGTCGGGCTCATCAAAATCACCATTGAGAATTTGCCCTGTGGGCAGTGAAACATCCAAAAGCGCACCGCCATGGGGTTCGCGTTCCATGCAGAACGCGTCGCCGCTCCGAAAACTCGTGAACGACTGCACTTGCGGCGCTTCAACGCGCGGATGTTCCGTTTGGCGTTTTGCGGCAATCACAGCGTGGATGCCGTTGATGGTTTCCATGAATTCGCCCGTGGCGGAAAGCAGTTTGCGCGTGAGGAAATTGGAGCAAACGTGTTCCAGCGCGTCGGCGACTTTGAATGCGTCCTCCGCGCTCGCGCCCACGCAAAGCGCGCCATGGTGCGCCATCAGGATAGCGTTCGAGCCGGGATTGTTTTTGAGTGCCGCGACCACGCCGCCGCGCAGTTTTTTTGTGCCGGGAAGTCCGTAAGTTGCAAGGGGGATTTTCTCCCCGATCACATCGGTATACCAACCGGCGACTTCGTCGATTTCGGTTTGCATCACGCTGATGATTGACGCGTTGTGCTGGTGGGTGTGTATTACAAAATTGACATTGCCGCGCAACGCGTAAGCCTGTGCGTGAATGCCTTTTTCGCTGGATGGCTTGACATCGCCGTCGTAACTCAAATCGGCAATGTTGACCAAAACGATCTCGTCGGGGGTGAGGTTTTCATACGCGCGCCCTGAGGGCGTAATCACAAATTGCGTTTCGTTCACGCGGCAACTGACGTTGCCCCACGTGCGGGCAATCAAGCCTGTTTCGAGCAACCGTTTCCCTGCGGCAATCACCGCAAGCTTGGCTTCCTGCAGTTCCATCTAACTAGAGTCCTCCTTCAGATTTTTATGCCCCTGTTTCAATGCGCACACAGTTGGCGAAAACGCGCTCAAAACGGTTGAGTGCTTCTTGAATCAGTTCAGGCGTGTAGGATGCCGAGGTGTAAAGACGGCTGCCCGCAAGGGTGACAATGCCCTCCGCCATGTATGCCGCGCCGATGTGTTCCATCTCTTTTTTGCGCACGTCGGTGGCTTTGAGCACGCTTGGGATCGTCCATGGTTTTGTCCAGTCGATCGAAAAGTGCATCGTGCCGGCGTTGTCCAAATGGCAGATTGAGCCTTGGTTAAACACGACAAACGGCAAGTTGTATTTTGCGATAAGCACTCTTAGCCCCGCGCAGAGGAGATCGCCCATTTTTCCCGCTTTTTGGCAGGCGTTGGTGCGTTCAATTTCTTCCAGCGTGTAATAACCCGCAACACAGCTGATCGGCGTCGCCGCCATTGTGCCGCCGATGAGCGCCTTTTTGACTTTCGTCGAACCGTCCAGACCCGCGCCAAGGTATTTCATGTATTCTTTTTTGCCGCCGATACCGCCCGCACCCGGGTATCCTCCCGCAATCACCTTGCCGAAAATCGTGAGATCCGGCGAGACGCCGAAGAAGCCCTGCGCACCCGCCATGCCAATGCGGAATCCCGTGACGACTTCGTCGAAAATCATCAGCGCACCGTATTTGCGGCAAAGACGCTCCACGCCTTTGTTGAAGTCAAAATCCAGCGGGCGCGTGCCGCTCTCCGGTCCGACCGGCTCGATGAACACAGCCGCCGTGCCGCCGCGGAACCGATTGGCGAAAAGAACGCGCTCCAGTGAATCCAAATCGTTTGGGAAAAACTCCTGCGTGTGTTTGAACAGATAGAGCGGTACGCCGTTCGCTTGTGTGAATTTTGATCCCGGCACACGGATGCCGTATGCCAACTGATCGGACCAGCCGTGATACGCGCCGCCCATTTTAACGATATTCTTCTTTTTCGTCGCCAGACGCGCCACGCGCACCGCCGCCATGCAAGCTTCTGAACCCGAACCCAACATGCGGAACATGTCGACCGTTTCGATGCTGTCGGCGACCTTTTTTGCCAATTTGTATTCAAATTCATGGAACAATCCCGTGGATGGTCCGCAGGTGTCGAGCAATTCTTTCACCTGCGCGCGCACGGCGGGAGGATTTGAACCCAACACAGTCGGTCCGCCCGCCTGCAAAAAGTCGAAATATTCGTTGCCGTCGGCATCAACGAGCAAATGCTCCTGTGCGCGGGTGAACACCAGCGGAAAAGGGTAGTTGAACGCAAGATTATGCTGGACGCCTCCTGGGATAATTCCGCGTGCTTCGTCGATGATCTTTTTGGATTTTTTGCATTTTTCGCCGTAATATTCCGCTTTATAGCGCTCCAAAACAGCGGGGCGCACAGAATAAATGGGTTTTTTTATGAGCTCGTCAAGCTCTTTGGTAACCGCTTGGGCGTCGAGGTATTCCGTAATGGCAAAACGCGTGTCCATTGGCAAATCTCCTTTAATCTTAGTGGTGAATTAAAATTCACTTTTCTCTATTGTAAACGTTTGCGGGGCAAAAGTCAAGAGAGCGCGTTTGAATGTTACAGGTTGTTCACAAATAAATCACCCCGCAGGGATCATCCTGCGGGGAGACGCATTTTGCTGTTGATGACATAACGATCTTGGACATTTGATCAAATTGAGATTTTGTTTTTGCGTGTTTTTGAAAAAATCAGATCAAATCCTCAAACGCCACAACGCGGTTGGTTTCGCCTGATTCAAAAATTGCCTCAATCAAACGGATGAGCCTGCGCTGTTGGTTGTAGGTGATCAATTGCTTTTCTTCGCCGCGCAGAACGGCGACGATGTTGTGATAGTATTGAATCCAGTTTTTCGTGCCGTCGCTGTCGTAGTCGGGCAGCGGGAAGCGCTCAATTGTTTCGTCGGTGCGCGGCGCCATGGTTTTGGTGATGCCGACGCCGGCTTGAATGGGTACACTGTCGCGGTTTTCCCAATCCGAAACCATCACAATCTCGCCGTCCAAATTCCAATCGCGCACAATCGCCGTGCCGTTTTCGCCGCAGACATACCAGCGCGGCAATTCGATGAAGTTGTTCGTGAGCACCTCAACCAAAAAAGAATAACCGCCCTCAAACAACACAATCACACGGAAGCCGTCGTCGCACTCTTCGTTTGTGACATTGGTCAACTGCGCATAAACCGTCAACAAGCGGTTATGTTCCATGAGCATGAGCATTTGATCGAGCAGATGGATGCCCCAATCCAGCAACATGCCGCCGCCCTGCGCCTTGCGGTTGCGCCAATCGCCCGGAATGCCGCGCGAACCATGCACGCGCGATTCAATTTGAAACACCCGACCCAGCGTATTGTTATCGAAAATATGCTTGACGGTCAAATAGTCGGGATCCCAGCGGCGGTTTTGGTGGACCGTGAAGAGCTTGCCTGTCTCTTCCGCAACGGCGATCATGTCTTCCAAATCCGCGCTTGTCATGGTAACGGGTTTTTCGCTAATGACATTTTTGCCGTGGCGCAAGACATCAATAACGATTTCCTTATGCAAATCATTGGGTGTGGCAACCACGACGAGATCAATTTCGGGTGCGTTGAGCAAATCCTCGCGGGACGCAAAGGAAAACCAATCGTTTTTGCGCGCGTATTCCTGCCGTTCCTCTTTGATATCGAAAACGCCAACCACGATTACGTCGTCTGGCATTAAAGCCCGCAACTGACGCGCGTGGAAGCTGCCCATGCCGCCGAATCCAATAATGCCCACACCAATTTTTCGTTCCATACTTCCTCCTGAAAATTAAAATCGAATATGCTGATAATTGATCATGATCATTGCCTCATTCAAACCCACCACATCGCGCCTGTTTCTTCCGTGATCAGCACGTCTTGGAGCATGGCGACGGCTTTGCGCAAGCCTTCGTTCTGGCTCATGAGGCTGTCTTCGTGCTCAATACTCACCGCATAATCGTAGCCGACCATGCGCAGGTTAGAGATAATATCTTTCCAATATTGCGCGTCGCGCCCGTAACCGACCGATCTGAAAATCCACGAGCGGTGGATTTCGTCGCCGTAAGGTTTGACATCAAGCACGCCGTTCAGCGCCGTGTTGGCGGGATCAAGCTTGGTATCTTTGGCATGGAAGTGGAAAATGGCGTCGCCCAGTGCGCGGATGCATGTGACGGGATCCATACCCTGCCAAACCAGATGGCTCGGGTCGAAGTTCGCGCCGATTTCCTCGCCGACAGCCTCGCGCAAACGCAGGAGACTTTCGGTGTTGTAAACGCAAAATCCGGGATGCAGCTCAAGCCCGATTTTGTTCACGCCGTGCAATTTGGCAAACGCGACGAAGTCTTTCCAATAGGGAATCAACCGTTCGTTCCATTGCCAATCCAGAATTGCGCCGAAGTCGTTCGGCCAAGGGCAAGTGACCCAGTTGGGATATTTTGCGCCCTCCCAGTCGCCGGGACAACCCGAAAATGTGTTGATTTGATGCAAGCCGATGGCTTCCGCCAAAAGCACGGCATCGCGCATGGTGTCGTCGAACTCTTTGGCGATTGCCTGATTGGGATGCAAAGGGTTGCCGTGGCAGCTCAGGGCGCTCACCTGCATGCCGCTGTCGGCGATGGTCTTTTGGAATGCCGTCAGTTTCGTTTGATCGGCAAGCAATTCCCGCGGGTTTGCGTGGGCGTTGCCGGGGTAGCCGCCGGCCCCCAATTCAATCATTTCGATGCCGAGGCTTTTGAAGTAAGCAAGTGAATCCTGCAAACTCAAGTTGCTCAGCAGGGTTGTAAAAACGCCAAGTTTCATCGTGAACTCCAATCATTTTTATTTTGTATCCATCAAACGTTACGTTTCAGCCATTCCATGCTGCGGGCGATGTCGTTCAAGCCATATGGCTTGGGGTTGTCGTTTTCGAGAACAAGCCATTCGATGCCGGCGGTTTTTGCGCCGCGCACGACCGCCGCCAAGTCGCATTCGCCTTCGCCCAGAGCCAACGGATTGTGACCGATACCATCTTTGATATGAATCAGGCGGATTTTATCTTTGTGCGCCGTGATGTAAGCCTCGTTGTCGATGCCCGCGCAAAAGCTCCAATAGGTGTCAAGCTCAACCGAACAAGCGTCAAAGAGCGCGTCCATCGCAACCGTGCCGTCGGCATAGGGCGTAAATTCGTCGACATGGTTGTGATAATAGATTGTAACGCCCTGTTCGGCGGCAAGCTTGGAGGCATAGGCGAAAACAGCGCAGGTAACACGGATTTCGTCGGGCGTATGGTGCGGCGCGCCGCCCGTGCCCGAGTAGGGCATGCCGAGCACACGGGCGTATTCCAGCGTCTCTTTCAAGTTGTAGGGCATATAGTTTTCAATACCGATATGCGTGCCGATGGCGACAAGCCCCGCTTCATCCAGCGCACAGCGGATTTTTGCGGCGGGCAAGCCGAAATATCCCGCGAATTCAACGCCGTCAAAGCCGATCGCCTTGATTTTGGGGAACAACGCCAAAAGATCTTCGCCCGTTTGGATATGGTCTCGCAGGGAATAAAGTTGCACGGCTAATTTCATGTTGTATCCTCTCAGCTTAAAAACACAGGTTGCCCTGTTTTTGCGGATTCATAGATGGCTTCCAAAATTTGCGTGACGACAATGGCTTGATCGGCTCGCGTGGGCGGATCTGTGTCGTCGATCACGGATTGAATCCACGCGCGGGCTTCCAGTTCGGAGGGTTCGGAGCTTGAGCCCTCAAAGAAGGCCGCGCCGCCCGAATTGAAATCAGGCGTTTCGATGCATTGACGCCCGTATTGAACGCGATTGATGCGGAGTTTGCCTTCGGTTAGCATATCCGCACCCGCTTTGTCGCCGCAAAGAAGACAAACGGATTCGCGTGGCTCGGCATGGTTGAGAGCCCAACTGCTTTCCAGCACAATCGTCGCGCCGTTTTCCATTACAACAAAGCCAAACGCGGAATCCTCCGTGGTAAACTTGTCGGGATCCCACTCGCCCCAAGCGTTGGCGGTGCGGGTTTGCTTGCCGAGTTTTTTGTAGGTCGTGCCAACCACCATCCGCGGCTTGTAGTTGTTCATCGTCCAAAGTGTCAAATCCAAAGCGTGTGTGCCGATGTCGATCAGCGGACCGCCGCCCTGTTCATATTCGTTGAGGAAAACGCCCCATGTCGGCACGGCGCGGCGGCGAATGGCGATCGCCCGCGCGTAGTAGATTTCGCCCAAATCGCCCGCCTGAACGGCTTCGCGCAAATAGAGCGAATCGCTGCGCCAACGCCCTTGATAGCCAATCGTGAGTTTTTTGCCCGTGCGGATAGACGCCTCCAACATTGCTTGCGCCTCTTTGTAAGTTTTTGCCATTGGCTTTTCGCACATCACGTGCTTGCCCGCCTCCAGCGCGTCGACGGTGATAAAGCTGTGCGAACGGTTGGGTGTGCACACGTGCACCACTTCAATTGTGGGGTCGGCAAGCAATTCTTTGTAGTCAACATAGACTTTCGCTTCGGGTGTGCCGAATTTTTTTGCGGCTTCCGTTGCTTTTTCTTCAATGATGTCGCAAAACGCGACAAGTTCAACAGTGTCAATTTTGATCAGATTGGGCATGTGCTTGCCATTGGCGATACCGCCGCAACCGATGATACCGATGCGGACTTTTTTTGTGATTTCTGGCATAAAAACGCTCCTCTTATTTGTAATTTGGGACTTTTCTATTATAAACGATTGCGGCGAAATTGCAAGGGGGTTTGCGTAAAATTTTTGCTTTTGTGATGCATACGCAAAAAAATCTGGCGGTTGACCATCCAAGCAGGATTGTGCGCCCACATCCAAAAGCCCATCCACTTTTGCAAAAGAGGATGGGCTTTTGGCGGTTTTCTTCTCTACCCCACCAACCCGAGCAATTTTCTCAGCCAATCCAAAATAATCTGGAGGAGGGACTTTTTCTTTGCCGCCGCTGTGGCGGACGGTTGCTGAGCCGCAGGCGCTTGAGGCGCTTCCTCTTGCGGCGAGGATTCGCCGTCAGACGGCAGATCGGGGTTTGGCGCGGGTTGCTCTTCGTTCGGAACGATTGGATCGACCGCCGGATTTTGCGGAACTTCGGGCGGCAACGCGGGATCGACTGTCGGTTCAACAAAATTCTGCGTCAAATCATTGCCCTCGCCCTCCGCGCTGTCGGTATCGGCGTAGGCCACGGTCTCAAGCCACTCGCCGTCGATTTGCACAAAAATTTGCAATTGTCCGGCGGCTGTAATCCCCTCGATCGTCCAAATCAGCATGTCGTACGGCGCGGATTCTATCGTCACATGCGGGCTTGTTTCGCGGTATGTCACCGCCGCGCCCGTCGCCAAATCCTTGACCAAAAGTGCTTCGGCATTGGCAGTCGTGAGCACGCGTAATTGCCAAGAATCACCAATTTGTGCCGGTTCTACCATCGCCACAATGCCGTCGGCGAGCGCAAATATTTCGTGAGTCTGACCGTTGAACGCGGCCTCCATCGGTTGGTTATCAACAGGCAAGCTGATCTCCTGCGCCGCAAAAGCCTGCTGGATATCAGCATTTTGCGCGCCAAACGAAACATCGTTGTTGGCTGTTTGCTGGGTATTGTAACCATCCACAAGCTTGAGTTTCAGCGGCAACGGCACGTTGTTTTCGCCCATTTCGAGATGAATGGTCGTTGTCGCCGAGTTCCCCGCTTTGTCCGTAACCAGAATCGTCACGCGGTTGTCGTTTTTGGGCAACGGACCGCTGAACGAATATGCAAAGCTATCTTGACAGTTGCTCCACTTGGTGTCCGAACCCAAAAGCGTACCGAACGGTCGGACATACTCAACACCGCCGTCGTAGGCGTTTTGATAAATCGAAACCTCGTTGAATCCCGCGCCGCCCTGTTCTGTAATCGTCACAGTTGTGCTTTCGCTCGGATTTTTCGCTTGTTGAATGATCGGCGCACGCGCGTCGTGGTTGTTCAGGCGCAGCAAATCGGAATTCACCACATTGCCGAAACGATCCGTGATACGCACGTAGACAAGCTCGCGGTTATAGGCGGTATCGCTGCCTGTTTTCGCTTTCAAGGATGTATCGCCAAGCAGTTTTTGCGATGGTTGGGACTGAATCCACTTGCTCACCTTGCCTTTGCCATCACCAGTGCTATAGTATATATAGGCGTTTTCTTTTGCGGTTTTGAGCGATCCACTGGAATATTCTTGAATAATCGCGTTTTCGGCCGGAACATTCGGGTCAAGTTTTGCCAGATAGCTTTGCGATTCAAGGAGTTCCCACGTTTGCGTTAGACCAATATCGCGGGTGATGAGTTCGCCCGGCACCCATTTGTCCGGCTCGACGAGCACATTGTTGAAAACTTTGATATCCTGCTTACAATAAATGACATAAATTGTGAAACTTTTCACACTGTCTTTTGTGTCAAAGTGCACCTGCTTCGCATTTTCTCGCCTAGCTCCGTTTTCAAAAAATCCGTTAGCCGCCGGTTGATTCCCCGCCATGTCGGACACAACCACACGATACGATGCCGCAACTTTATTTGTTTTGCTCCCAAAATCGCACTCAATCTTAGCATAAGCTTTCGTGTCAACAATTTCTATTCCAGCCACACGCACAGGCGTTGTTACAGTTGAACCGCCCGCCACTTGACTTTCCTCAATGCTTACGACCACGTTCTTTCTGCTCGCGTCGCCGTCAGGGAAGTTGTCGCAAATTTCCATCACAATATATGTCTTTGAATTGTTGGTATAGAAGCAGAAATCCGCCGCCTGCGCCTCGTGGAATGCCTTTGCTGCCCAAGTGTAGTCCTTGATCTCTGTCGCTGTGCTTGACGCTATCCAACCGTTGTGCAATCCGGCTTCGCCGTCTCTCGGCGTTTTGCCGATAAAGTTCGCGGCACTGAACAGCACGCCGGAACTGCCATAATCCGCCGTATTTGCGCTGCCCAATCCGTAATAGGGCAGATGCGTCGTCCAGTCCTCAGGTAATGCGGGCAACACAGTCGTTGTGCCGTCGGTCTTCGTTTTGGTGTAGAAGTTGACGGTGGGGGGGCATTTGTCGATCTGTTGCGCATAAACCGTTATTGCTTTGGTGATCGGGGTTTTCACATTAAAAGGTTTGGTCAATTCTGCATCGCTATACCAAGCTTTGACGGATTCCTTTGTGTTCAGAGCTACTAGACCGTCCCAACTGTCAAAAGTATCCTCATACGTGTAGTCATGGGTGCCTACCGGCGTGTCGTTTTTGACGAACGTGACGGTGAATTGACTGCGCGACCACTGGGCATAAAGCGTGATATCACTTGTATATTCCCATTTGAACTCCGTGCCTGCAGGATAGGCAGCACCCCCGCCGTCGGGTTTGGTGTTCCAAGTGGTGAAATACCAACCGTATTTCTCGTAATCGTTTGCTTTCGGCGTGTAGTTTGCGTCATAAGTCGCTTGATCGCCCGCAACCGTACCCGTTGCGTCGGGCAGTTCGGTCAACTTGTTGTTGGGATTGTAAGTCACGTTGTACGTATTCGGTGTCCATTGGGCATAAAGGTCAAACACATCGTAGTTGTTCGGGCGCAATTGGCTGACTAGCTGTTGGTCGTTGTAGTTCGTCCCCGTGCCGTTCGCCGCCGTGTTCCACTTGAGGAACGTATACCCCGTGCGTATGAACGTGTTGGGGGTCAGTTGTTTGGTTTCCGCGAACGTGAAGCGCTGATCGTAGCTCGGATCGGTATTGTCGTCGGGGTTGCGGTGGAATTGCACATAGTAAGTGTTTTCAATCCACTGCGCGTAGAGTTGCACTATGCCGCCATCGGTTGGCGTCAATTGCCACACCGATTGCCCCGGTGTATACGATGTCCCCGAACCGTTTACAGCGGTGTTCCATCCGTTGAATGTGTAACCAGCTCTTGTGAACGTGTTATTCGCGATTGGATAACGCTGATCATACTGGCACGTTTGTGTGTTGACTGTGCCGCTCCCGCCATTGGGGGAATACGTGATTGAATACGTGTTCGGCGTGTAGTAGAAATTCCAAACCAATTGATTGCCGCGCCCAAAAACAGAAGAACTGACCTCATTGATATGCTGGGTTTCGTTGCCTGTGACCGCGTAGCAGGTGTGGTAGCCGGCGTAAGTGAAGCCGGGGATATTGTTCTTTGACGCAATCACTTTTTCGCCGTATTGATAATCCATGCTTTCGGTTTCAATCAACTTGTTCGTGTATCCGCTCTGCTCGTTCAGGCTGAAGTGATTTGCATGGGCGGTTAACGGTTGCGCCGACACCGCGTTGGATGCCGCGTTCACATTGTTGGTCAACGTGGTTACTTCTTCCGCGGTCAGCTCGGCATCGGGTTGGCAAAGTTCTTGCGCGAGCGCATTCAAGTTGTTGATGTAAGTCGTCCATTGTGCGTTGCTCACATACCTTTGTTGCACGCTCTTTTTAATCTGCTCCTGCAAAGTGGTGCGCAGGTTTGCTTTGTTCACAAAGGTGGCTTGCAAAACAGCTTTCGCTATTTTGCGGACTTCGGTTGTCCCCCAGTTGTCATTCTTTCCCAATGCAACCCAACGGACGTTAAAAGTTGCGGTGTCGAAATCCGTAACTGTTTTGAAGTAGGTTGTATTCGTTAAATCTAGATCCTGCTTATCGTCAGTTACGCTACTTACATTCCAACCAACTTTATCGTCGTTGTGTGACATTTGTCCGTAACTGCTTTGTTCTGCTTTGTAATTTTCGCCGTTTGAACCCTTAACTGAAAATGACCAGTCGTTATTTCCACCATTGTTTATGCGCATATCGGTCGTCATTATGTTGAACGACAAATTTGGAATTTGCTTCAAATTGCTATAACGTGAACGATCAATTGTGATGAACGCGTCAGGGCTTGTTACACTGTCACCATAGCCATTTCCTTCTTTTTGGCTTATATAGGCAAACCCGCCTTTGCCGTCACCCATTGCGGAAGTGTTAGAAAGCCATTCTCTTACATCTGTATTACTGGTGGCACTGTCATTTGCCAACAGTAATGTTTGCAATTTCCTTGACCCTGTCGTATTCCAATCGTAATAGGTAGTGGTGTTCGAATCGTCTGCGGCATAACTGCCATTTAAGGTTTGACGTGCCACGCTGTGTGCGCCGACCCACCAAGAAATACCGCCAATCCATACATTGGTGGTGGAGCCCATTGCGGTGCGAGAAGTATGCCCTTTCACTGCCGCGCCCGCAATCCCGATGTAGGGCGTGTAAATGTAACTGTAGGTGTATGCCGTGTAGGATACGT
This sequence comes from Oscillospiraceae bacterium, assembly GCA_031282735.1. Lineage (GTDB taxonomy): Bacteria > Bacillota > Clostridia > Oscillospirales > Acutalibacteraceae > WRMQ01. The sequence goes on from JAITDE010000018.1 coordinate 82,751, forward strand.
CGCCAATTTTATAATCCGCGCGCCAGCGCAAAAGACCGCTTGTGCTGATTTGCGCAAGATGCGTGTTGTCGAGCGCAATGCGCCCCGCAAGTTTGTTGGTGTTGTAGCTGATGTTGTGTTGCGGGTTGAAAGCGTCGCCCCAATCGCCGGCTTGACCCATCCCCCTTGAGTTGTCATCTCCGATCAAAGTCGTGCCAATCAGCAATTGCGCGGTTCGGATAAAGACCTGCCCGCCCCAGTCTGCGATGGGGTTAGTAGGTTTATCCGTGAGATCGGTGTCCCAAACGTCGCTACCTGTAGGCTTGAAAGCTTCGGCATAAACGCGCACGTTCGTCGCCTGTTGGTTGTAGAAATAAACCCAGCCAATCGTGTTCTCCGCCGATTGACCAGTGCCAGGGGAACTTGCGTTGCCAAACGACGGCACTGCGTTCATTACGCTCGTTTTATCCATTTGGTCGGCGAAGTATTGCACACGCAAGCCGAGATTGTTTTCAAGCTGCTTCGGGTTAAGAGCGTCGGTCGGTGCGGTGTAAAACACTTCGGGCGCGGAAAAGAATGTTTCGGAAGCTTCGGGCGCGGGCAAATTGGCGACAAGCTTGCTTTGTAATTCCAGTTGTTGTGCGTTGAAATCCGCCTCGCGCGGGTTGCCAAGTTTCGTGCAAGCGGCTCTGAGTGCCGTGTCAACATTCGAGGCGTTGCTGAACATTGATATCGGCGTATTCGTCGCCGCCAAAACGGCTTGCCGCAAGCCGGATTTATCCACCATGTTGATGCTCAAATTGAGCGTCAGGTTGAGCCGCGAATTTGCGTTGCCGTCAACCCCATAGCATACATGCGAGAACATGGAAGTGGTGTGCGGTCCCGTGCCGTTCACGGGAAAATCAAGTGATTTGCTCGACCAATTCAACCGTTCGGAGGTGTTGCCCGAGAATGTAAACACGGTGTTGCCTTTCGGCACTTCAATGTGCGAACTGTCGCGCCACGAACCGCTGCTGCGCTCATCGTCTGTCGTCACGTAGGCGGCATACAGATTCGGGACTTGTTTTAAGTTCGAAAAACGGCTCGTGTCCACTGTAATATAACCCGTGCCGCCGTTGACATTCGCCGTGGCCTTGCCCTGGTCGCCGCTTGATGACCCTTGATCAACGTAATCGTAACCGCGCTCATTGTCAAAGCTGTCTTTTTGCGTCAGCCAGTGGGTTGTCGGGCGGGCGTTGTCTACGTTGGGAATTTGGGTTTCGGCCAGAATCGCGGCTTGACCAGCGTCAGTCAAAGAGTATAATCCGCCGCCGACGTTGTGAAAACCGCGCATCATGAGGATACCGCCGACCCAGTGTTCCCAAGCGGCACCAAAGTAGTAAGAGTGCGCCTCGCCCGCCGCGCCCGCGCTTTTGTAGGACGGCGCGTAGCAGTAGGTGTAATTATAGATGGTGCAGCTTGTGCCGCCCGCCGTGAACGTGGCTCTCCATTGGATGAGCGAACCGCTGTTCTGCCCGACGGCGGTGTTCAGCGAGCCGCCCGTGATGGTGACCTCAGCCGCGTTGTTTGTGCCTGTTTGGCTCATTTGAACCGACGCCCCGTTGGCGCAACTGATGGAAATATTGGTTGCGCCAGCGTAGCTGAAGTAGATTTTGCCTTGCGTGCTTGTCGTACCCTCGGCAGTGCCGAGCGCGGTCACGTTGGAGTATGTGCCGAAACTGCTGAACGAACCGGTGGTGTTCCATGCGAGCCATACCGTTTCGGGCACGGCGAACACCGCTTGCGGCAGGCTGGATTCCTTGCTGAGTTGCGCGCTCACGGGTGTGATGAACAGCGTGAGTACACTCAGACACGAAGCCAGCATGAGCATGGCGAGCAAAAGCCCCATGCCGCGTTTGCCGAGTTTTTTGACTTTTGCGATACCCGGCAACTCCTTCAAACCGTTGCACTTATATTTTTGCATATCAATATGTGCCCCTTCCCCCTTGCAGATACTCTCATACAAGGATACTGTACACGAAAACGGTAAAAATTGCAAGCCCTTTCCTTACGATTTGTGTACTATTTTATATTTACCCCTTATTTTTTATGAAATATTGCCAAAGATATGCGGACAATCCGATGAAGGCACAGCAAAAGCCCGTGAAATTTTTCACGGGCTTTTAGTGATCGCGCAAATATATATCAGCCTAAAAATGACCGCGCGCCCCTGCGGGGAGCAGTCGCTTCGCGCTGTCATATTTAGTCCGCGCAAATATATATCAGTCTAAAAATGATCGCGCGAAGCGGCAAAAGTCTTTTTGCTTACTTTTTCTTCAGAAAAAGTAGACGCAATCAGCAACGCGGTTATATCGGCGGGGTTAACGCCCGAAATCCGCGCTGCGCCGCCTATGGTTTCGGGACGGGCGGCTTGCAGACGTTGCCGCGCTTCGGTGCGCAGGGACGCCACTTTTTCATAATCGAAATCCTGCGGAATCGGCAAATCGTTGAGCCGCTCCGCTTCGCGCATTTGAGCTTGCTGACGCTTGATGTATCCGTCATATTTGAGACAATTTTCAACTTCTTCAAAAATTTCAGGCGCATAAGCGGGACGGGTTGGATCGAAAGCTTGCAGATCCGCATAGCGCAATTGGGGACGGCGCAGAAGTTCCGCAAGTTTGCATCCCGTTTGCAGCGGCGCGGTATTTTGCCGTGCCAATAGGGCGTTCAGGTCGGCGGACGGCGCAATGCTGGTCGATTCCGCGCGCTTGCGTTCTTGCTCAATTTGACGGATTTTTTCATCCAACCGCGCTTTTTTTTCGTCCGAAACCAAACCGATGGCATGACCAATCGGCAAGAGACGTTGATCGGCCGTTCCATGGCGCAGCAGCAAACGGAATTCCGAACGTGAGGTCATCATGCGATAGGGTTCGGTGCATCCTTTGTGGACCAAGTCGTCAATCATTGTGCCGATATAAGACGACGCGCGGGGCAAAACGAGCGGTGTTTTCCGCTGTGCGAAACGCGCCGCGTTGATCCCCGCGATCAATCCCTGCGCGGCGGCTTCTTCATAGCCGCTTGAGCCGTTGAACTGCCCCGCGCCGAACAATCCATCCAAATCACGGAACTGCAAAGTCGGGCGCAAGATCAGCGGATCGACGCAATCATATTCAATCGCGTAAGCGACGCGCGTTATTTGCGCGTTTTCAAGCCCCGGAATCGTGCGCAAAAAAGCGGATTGCACATCTTCGGGAAGCGACGACGACAGACCCTGCAAATACACCTCACGTGTGCGCAATCCACAGGGTTCTAAAAAAACAGGATGCCGCTGCTTATCAGGAAACCGCACCATTTTGTCCTCAATACTGGGGCAATAGCGCGGACCGACGCCTTTGATTTCGCCCGAAAATAAAGGCGATCGGTGGAGATTGTTCATGATCACACGCCGGGTTTCGGGTGTGGTGTATGTCAAATGGCAGGCGGTTTGCTGGGTTGGTTTGTCGGATGTTCCAAACGTGAAACAAACCGCCGCGTCGTCGCCGTCCTGCCGCTCAGTTTTTGAAAAATCAATGCTGTTTTTGTGCACACGCGGCGGCGTTCCTGTTTTAAAGCGGCGAAGCGGAATCGAGAGAGCCTCTAACGAATCCGATAGCGTTGCGGCGGGAGGCATACCGTCAGGTCCCGCGCTGTAGTGCAAATTGCCCACATGAACCATCCCGCGCAAAAAAGTGCCCGTCGCAAGCACGACACTTTTTGTTTTGTAGCAAGTGCCTGTGCGGATTGTAACCATCCAATTTGCGCCGTTTTGGGCGAGCGCGATCGCTTCCGCTTGACGAATTTCGAGATTTTCTTGACGTTCCAAACCGTATTTCATGGCGTCGGCGTAGGCGCGGCGGTCAATTTGCGCGCGGGGGCTTTGCACCGCGGGTCCTTTGCCGAGGTTGAGCATACGGCACTGAATGGCGGTTTTGTCCGCAACGATTGGCATTTCACCGCCAAGGGCGGCGATCTCACGCACCAAATGTCCCTTGCAGCTGCCGCCGATGGAAGGATTGCACGGCATATTGCCGACCCAATCCAAATTGATCGTCAACACCAGTGTGCGGCAACCCAATCGCGCGGCGGCAAGTGCGGCCTTAATTCCCGCGTGTCCCGCGCCGATGACAATCACGTCAAACAAGGCGAATCTCCTTTTTTTGAAACTATATTTTTTATTTCCCCACACAAAAACTGCGAAAAACCTCATCTACAACGGCAACCGACGCCCGTTCCCCCGTGAGAACAAAAAGTGCCTGGATTGCGTCTTCAAGGCAGATTTGCAACGCGTCGTAGGTCAAATCGGATTCCAAACAGGCGGTGCAGTCGTCCAAATACGCAACGGCGGATTTTACCGCGTCAATCTGCCGTTCGGTGCTTAAGATTGGTTCGTCCGGCAGAACATCTTCGGCCGCAAAAAGATTTTCGATCGCGTCTGTCAGCGCGTCAAGCCCAATTCGTCGGGTAGCGGAAATTTCAACAACGGTATGTTCACGTAAAACGGATCGGTCAAATTGCGCGGGAAGATCCGTTTTGTTGAGCAAAACGATGGTGTGCGGCGTTTTGTAGGTGTGAAGCAATGTCAAATCGTCGGATGTCGCGGCACGGGAAGCGTCCATCAAAAGCAAAATGAGCGCGGCATTGTCGGCGGCTTGCCGGCTGCGGACGACGCCGAGACGTTCCGCCGTGTTTCCTGTGTCGCGCACGCCTGCGGTGTCGGTCAGGCGCAAAGAAAATTGCCCAAGCAAGGCAAGCTCTGTAACCGTATCGCGCGTTGTGCCCGCCTCGTCGGTGACAATCGACCGTTCAAAGCCGAGCAGGAGGTTCATCAACGTGGATTTGCCAACGTTCGGGCTGCCGAGCAAAACGGTTGGTATACCGCCCATCAGCGGTGCAAGCGCGTTACTGCGGCGTATAAGTTGCGTGAGTTTGCCGCGAACGCTATCAATTAGACGTGTCATTTGCTCTTTTGAGGGCAATTGGGTGTCTTCGTCCGGGTCGTCCATCCAAACGGATAATTGCGCGGCAAGCACGACAAGTTGATTGCGCAAGCAGGCAATTTCCGCCGAAAGCGCACCTGCCATTGTCGCGTTGGCGGCGCGTAGGGTTTGCTCCGTTTGGGCTTGTATGAGTTGCAAAACGCTTTCGGCTTGCGCGAGATCCATTTTTCCCGCGCGAAACGCGCGCTGTGTGAATTCGCCGGGCTTCGCCAAACGCGCGCCTGCGGCAAGCACGGCTTGCAGAACGTTTTGCAACACCCGTATACCGCCATGGCATTGGAATTCCGCAACGTCTTCGGACGTATAGCTGCGCGGTGCGCAAAAGACGAGGCAGATTGCCTCGTCCACACGCGCGTTTCCCGTCATTTCCGCCGTTTGAAGTGTGCCGTATGCCGCTTTTGGGGAATGCGAACGCGCCCAGATGCTTTGATTTTTCGTGCGGAAAAGCGATTTTGCAATCGAAAACGCGTCGTCGCCGCTGATGCGCACAATGCCGATTCCCCCGGGCGCATGGGGTGTCGAAATGGCCGCAATGGTGTCTGTCATGTGATCTCCATTCCTTCTTCTTTTCTTGAAAGAAAAGAAGCAAAAGAACTTTTGCCGCTTCGCGCGTCAGCCGAAACCTATGCGATTCAAAATCACACATATCGTGTAATCAATAGTAACACAAATCCAAATTTTTGTCAATCTATCAAGCAATCTTTTGTTCGGATCGTTTTGACGTAATTGTGCTCACTGTAAAACACACGGCAAGTGAAATACACATTGCCGTCACCGCAAACTGCGTGCCGTAACCCGCCAACGTGCAGATCGTGTCGTTCGCAAGCCCCGCAACATCAAGAATTTTGCATACAGCGGGCACAAGCGCAATCGTGAAGCCTGTGAGCGCCGAACTCCACGCGCCGGTTTTGTTGGTCTTTTTGTAATAGAGCGACAGTAAATAGGGCGCCAAAAACGAACTGGAGATAATCCCCCACGAATAGCTCATCAAATCCAAAATCGGCGTTTGGCTATTGGCGACAAAATACGAAATCAGAACAAAAACAAGGCAAACGAGCTTTGTTGAACGTTTTAGCTTTTGGTCGGACGTCTTGGGATGGACGACTTTCCAAAAATCCAGCACGATGGTGGAACTTGCCGTCAATGTGACGGAACACAGCGTTGAAATGGACGCGGCCAGCAGCAAAACAATCACGACACCCAACAAAACGGATGAAATTTGCGCTTTTTCCAGCATCGTCGGCACGATGTAATCTTTGAACGTTTTGCCGAAAGTGGATTGCATTGTGCCAAAATCGGCCTTGCTGAAAAACAAATGGCACAGCGATCCGATAAAATATCCGCCGCCGGCGACCAAAAGAGCAAAAAAAGTGGATATCACAATGCCTCTTTTTGCTTGCGCGTTGCTGCGGATACCGAAAAATTTTTGGATCATGTGCGGCAATCCCCACGTGCCGAAGCTTGTCATGAGCACCAGCGACGACAACGCCCACCACTCCTTGCCGCTGAGCTTTGGCAAGCCTTCCGCGGTTTTCGCGTATTCGATAATGCCGTCGACACCGCCGACCGTTTGTGTGCGCACGACAAAAAAGATGAGCATCGCCACGCCGAATATCATGATGATGCCTTGCACAAAATCAGCCCGTGCCTGCACAAGATAGCCGCCGAGGAGAAGCAACAGCGCGGCGACCACGGCGATGATAATCATGAATATTGTGTCGTCGATGCCGAGCAAAATGCTTGCCAGCGATCCAAGCCCTTTGTAGACAGACGCGGAGTAAGGAATCAAAAACACAAAAATGACGATGCAGGAAAACAGACGCATCGCTTTGCTGTTGTAGCGCTTTTCCAAAAATTCCGGCATGGTGTGCAGATTATATTCCGCCGCAATGGCGCGTGTGCGCCGCGCAAGCACCATCCACGCGAGCAGCGAGCCGAACACCATGTTGCCAAGCCCCGCCAAAACGCCCCACAACCCAAAACTATAGCCCGCCGAACCCGCGTAGCCGACAAACATCACCGCCGAAAAATACGCGGTGCCGTAGCTTAAAGCCGAAAGCCAAGCGCCCGCCTGACGACCTCCCACTGTCAAATCCGCCACGCTTTTGCTGCTGCGAGAACCCAACACCGCAACCACAACCAACGCGACGATGTAAACCGCAATCGTTACCCACATACCCAACATTGTTCTGCTCCTTACACTCTATTGCTTTACCGCTTGAAAGCGTTAAAGCGTCCGTTGCATCTATTATACACCGAAATTTAACAGCTGTCAAGCTTTTAACGGAACTTTCCAAATTGTGGATGCGCATAAATTGCACTTTTTTGTCGATTTCGCGTTCGATTTGCGGTCAATTGAATTTACAGTTGACACAACGGTCAATACTATGTATAATAAAACCGCGTATATTATTATTTAAAAAGCGAAGGAGCATTTCCGTTATGCAACCCGATCCTGACCCTGACCCTGCAAATTTGTTGGCACAGATCCTGCTGTTGTTTTTGCTCATCCTCATCAACGCCTTTTTTGCCATGAGCGAAATTGCCGTCATATCTCTCAACCAAACCAAAATTGACCGCATGGCGGCGGACGGAAACAAACGTGCGCGGCGCATCCAAAAACTCACCGAAAGCACGGGGCGTTTTTTGTCCATGATTCAAATCGGTGTTACGCTCGCCGGCTTTTTGGCGTCCTCCAGCGCGGCGCAAATTTTCGTGCTGCGGATCGAAAGCCTTTTGCGTCCCATCCTATCCGCCCGGTTCCATAACATCTTGACGGGCACGGCGACCCTTTTGGTCACGCTGTTGATTTCTTATTTGTCATTGGTGTTCGGCGAACTCGTGCCGAAACGCGTCGCCATGAAGTATCCCGAACGCATCTCGCTCAAAATTGCGGGTGCGCTGGCGTTTTGTTCCGTCTTGCTCCGCCCGTTGGTTTGGGCGGTGTCCTCCGGCGCGAACAGGGTGCTCCGCCTGATTGGGATCGATCCCCATGCCGACGACGAAACCGTGACCGAAGAAGACATTCGTCTGATGGTGGATGAGGGCACTGAAATCGGCGTGATCGAAAAAACGCAGAACGTGATGATCAACAATATTTTTGAGTTTGACGACATCGACGCGGGGGATATCATGACGCACCGCACCGACATCGTCGCCGTGGAAGCGGACGACGCACTCGAAAAAGTGATCGCCTGCGCCATTGAAGAGGGTTGCTCTCGCATTCCCGTCTATGAGCAGGACATCGATAAAATCATCGGTATTGTTTATGTGAAAGATTTGCTCAAATTTATTGGGCGCACGTTGCCGGAGGAGCAATCCCTGCGCAGTGTAATGCGCGAACCGCAGTTTGTGCCCGAAAGCAAAAGCTGCGGCGAATTGTTCCAGCAAATGACCGCCAAGCACATTCAAATTGCGGTTGTGGTGGACGAATACGGCGGCACGGCGGGGCTTGTGACGTTGGAAGACGTGATTGAATCCATCGTCGGCAATATTCAGGACGAATACGACGACGAAGAAGAGGAAATCTGCCGCATCGACGACCATACCTTTTCGCTGGACGGCGCGACGGACATTGAGGAGATCGAAACGCTGACGGGCACGGCGCTGCCGGAAGGGGAATATGACACCATCGCGGGCTTTGTGATTCACCAATTGGGTTATTTGCCCGGCGAATCGGAGCGTCCCGTTGTGGAATATGAAAACCTACGGTTTTGCGTGGAAGCGGTGGAAGACAAACGTCTCGCGCGCATTCAGGTGGAAATTTCAAAGAAAATTGCGGCGGAAGATCAGCAACGCTTGGGAGAGACGCATGGCAAGTTTGCAAATCGGGATTGATTTGGGTACGACGTCTATTTTGATCCACGTAAAAGGAAAAGGCATCGTTTTGCAGGAAGCCTCCATTGCCGCGTTGGACGCTGTGACGGGGGACGTGCTGGCACTGGGCAACCGCGTCTATCAAATGGTGGGTCGCAACCCCGATTCCCTGCGCGTCGTGCACCCCATGCGCGACGGCGTGATTTCGGATTTCACGGTGATCCACGCCATGATCGCGTATTATATCAAAAAAATCTGCGGCAACCGATTGCTCAAGCCAAGCGTGATGATTTGCATGCCGGCATCCGTGACGGGTTTGGAGCGCAACACCATTTTGGAGCTTGCCATCGCGGCGGGTGCGGCGCGGGTTTGTCTTGTGGAAGAACCCTTTGCGGCGGCTCTGGGCGCGGGCTTGAACATCGCTTCGCTGGGCGGGCAAATGATTGTTGATATCGGCGGCGGCACGACGGATGTCGCGGTCATCACGATGGGATCAATTGTCCTCTCGCGCAGCGGCAAATCGGCCGGCAACAAACTCAACGAATCCATTCAACGCTATTTGCGCCGCGAACGGCACATGATTGTGGGTGATTTGACGGCGGAGACCATCAAAAAAAAGGTTGGATTCGCTCGCTTGCACTCCCCTGAATTGGGCATCATGGTGCGCGGGCAAAACTACATTACCCGCATGCCCGTTTGCAATGAAGTCACATCCACGCAAGCCTATTTGGCCATGCGCGAAACAATCGGAGAGATGATTTCGGTCGTTCGCCGTGTATTTGAAGAAACGCCGCCCGAAATGGCGGGGGATATTTTAGACCAAGGTATTGTGCTCACGGGAGGTGGATCGCTTTTGCGCGATTTTGACGCGGTATTGCACCTTGAAACGGGATTGCATGTGCGCGTTGCGCGCGATCCGATTGAATGCGTCGCCCGCGGTATGGGGCTGATGATGGAACACAATTCCATTTTGGAGGGCAACAATTATTACTACCGCACGGATGACGACATCGGTGAATACGCACGCAACCGTGCGTTGTGAGCCGGCTTGGCATCCAAACAGGGGTGGGAGCGCAAAAACACAGCCCGTGAAAATTTTCACGGGCTGTGACCTTTAACGTACGTACGCAATCATATCATGATTTTGTTTGCCATCTCGCGGCTGATTGCCACACGGGATTCTTTGACGCTCACAATCACGTTGCCGCCCAATTGGGTAATCACCGTTACAATACTGCCAACAACAAACCCCAGGTTTTCAAGATGCTTGCGCATTTCGGGTTGTCCGCCTATTTTTTTTACCGAATGCTGTTCCCCAACACCCGCCATCGTCAAGGGCATCATGATCACCATCCTCCGTCGCGTTTGCAGTTAGTCAAAACAAACATATAAATATAAACACAAGCCACCAGTAGTTAGCAATTGCTAACTACTGGTAGTATAGCATGCGTTTGCACGGTTGTCAAGAAAAAACGGCAATTTTTTTACATCTTTTTTCGGCGGTGATGAAGCCGCCGGGTTTGTCTTGGGAGTTATTCCGCAGTGGGAACAAGCACGCCGTAACCGCCGTCGCGCCTACGGTAAACCACGCATACAAGGTCGTTTTCGGCGTTTTGGAAGACGAAAAACTGATGCCCGAGCAAGTTCATTTGCAGGATGGCTTCCTCCACATCAATGGGTTTGCAAGGCACTTGTTTGATGCGCACAATGTCAAATGATGTTTCTTCCTCCACATGCGGCTCTGCTTCAAAATGCATGGCGGAAAATTGCGTGTTGCGGATTTTGCGCTCCACGCGCGTTTTGTTTTTGCGCAGTTGCCGAATGAGGACATCCACGCAGTCGTCCAGCGCGTCGTTGATTTGCTGTGCGCGTTCCTCCGCGCGGACGGTGACGCCCTGATGGGTGACGGTGACCTCCACCACCATTCCGTTCTTCTCCGCCGTTGCTGTGATTTTTGCGGTTGCGAGTTCGCTGTCGCCGCCCAAAAGACGTTCGATTTTGGCAAGTTTCTTTTCGGCGTGCGCTTGGAATTGAGGTCCTGCCGCGCATTTGCGCCCGATTACGGTCGTTTTCATCGTAACGCATCCTTTCGCTTATTTTTGCAAGGTATTATTTTGTATCCTTGCATGTTTAGTATAGCACAAAATAGCGGCAAAGTAAATAAATATTTGCTTGCCATTTGTGAATTTTTAGTAAAATATCAATTATGTTTTTGAATTGAATCGTCATATTTGAAAATCACAGTGCACAAAATATAGTCAGAACGCCGTGATTTACAAAAAAAGGCACATGATGTTGTGGTTTGTTTTGAAGATTGCCTATTGACTTGCGCAACGCATCGTAGTATACTAGAGGCAAGGAAAAGGAGCGTGAGATACGATATGGAACAAGAATTGCAATTGATTGCGCAGAGGTTGAACAAAGCGCTTTACCGCAGAGGCGAGGAAACCATCAAGCTGTTTGACGACTGCATCGCCGCGCCCGATGTTTTGAGTGAGGCGCTCAATCAGGCGCGTGCGCAGCAAACAGGGCTGCCCGTGCCGCGTTTGCATGAGGTCACCAAATGCGGTGGCAAATGGGCGATTATTTCCGATTTCATCGAGGGCGAGAACATGTGGACGCTCATGCAGGCCGCGAGACCGGCGGACGCGCTGATGGAGCGGTTTGTCGAATTGCAAATGCGTGTTCACGGCACGACGTTTCGGCAGTTCACCGACATGCGGGCAAAGTATCAGCGCAAAATCAGCGCAAGCGGTTTGGACGCGACCACGCGCTACGAACTCCACAATCGATTGGATGCCATGCCGCGCCACGATAAAATTTGCCACGGCGATTTTGTGCCGTCCAATATCATTTTGCGTGACGGCGCGCCGTTTATCATCGATTGGGCGCACGTGACGCAAGGTAACGCGGCGGCGGACGCGGCGAACACATGGCTTGCGTTTATGAAAATCGGCGAAACCGAACTTGCCGAACGTTACATCAAATATTATTGCGAAAAGAGCGATACGGCGCGGCAATACGTGCAAAAGTGGACGCCCATTGTCGCCGCGTCGAAGCTTGCCAAGTGCGCCGAAGCGGATCGCGCGTTTTATGTTTTGCACAGCGAAGTATGACAATCAAGTTAGGAGGGCGGGAGCATGCAAAACCAATGGAGACATTTTGTGCGCGGCGAGTGGTGCAATCACGTGAATGTGCGCGCGTTTTTGGTGTGTAATTTTGTGTCCTATGAGGGCGACGAATCGTTTTTAGAGCCGCCGACCGAGGCGACGCGCACGCTGTCGCGGCAGATTGAGACCCTGCTGGCCGCCGAACGCGCGGCGGGCGGGGTGCTGGATATCGACGACCAAACCATTTCGGGCGTCGATGCCTACGCACCCGGATATATCGACAAAGAGTTGGAGCAAATTGTTGGCTTGCAGACGGACGCGCCGCTCAAACGCGCCGTCATGCCTTTCGGCGGCATCCGTTTGGTGCAAAAATCCCTCAAAGCCTATGATCGGGAGCTTTCACCCGAAATCGCGCATGTGTTCACCTATCGCAAAACGCACAACGACGGCGTTTTTGACGCTTATACGGATGAAATCCGCAAGGCGAGGCACAGCGGTGTGATCACGGGCTTGCCTGATGCCTATGGGCGCGGGCGGATTATTGGCGATTATCGGCGCGTCGCGCTCTATGGCGTTGATTTTTTGATCGCTCAAAAAAAGGCGGCGCAAAAAAATTATGTCGCTCCGCAATTCGATGAAAATCTTATCCGCGCGCGTGAGGAGATCAGCGAGCAACTACGCGCGCTGGATGCGCTCAAAGCCATGGCGGCGCGTTACGGATTTGACATTTCACAACCCGCAAACAACACAAAAGAGGCCATCCAATGGCTGTATTTCGCTTATCTTGCGGCGACGAAAGACCAAAACGGCGCGGCGATGAGTCTGGGGCGCGTGTCTACGTTTTTGGATATCTACGCCCAGCGCGATCTGGACGAAGGCGTGTGCACCGAAACGCAATTGCAGGAACTGTTCGATCATTTTGTGATGAAGCTGCGTCTCATCCGTTTTTTACGCACCAAGGATTATGACGCTCTTTTTTCGGGCGATCCCACGTGGGTGACGGAGTCTTTGGCGGGCATGTGCGCGGACGGCAGACCTTTTGTGACAAAATCCACCTATCGTTTTTTGCATTCGCTCACCAACTTAGGTTCCGCGCCCGAGCCGAATATGACCGTTTTATGGAGCCGCCGTCTGCCCGCGCCGTTCAAACGCTATGCCGCGCGTATGTCGTGCGAAACATCCTCCATACAATATGAAAACGACGACGCGATGCGCGAAAAATACGGCGACGATTACGGTATTGCCTGTTGTGTTTCGCCCATGCGCATCGGCAAACAGATGCAGTTCTTCGGCGCGCGCGCAAATTTGGCAAAGGCGTTGCTATACGCAATCAACGGCGGCCGCGACGAGGTGACGGGCGAACAGGTTGCGCCCAGCGTCGCGCCGCTGTCGGGCGATTTTCTCGCGTATGATGAAGTTCTGGAGCGATACAAAGAGATTTTGAATTGGCTGAGCACCTTGTATGTCAACACGCTCAATATCATTCATTATATGCACGATAAATATTGCTACGAAAAACTGCAAATGGCGTTGCACGACGAGGATATTGTACGCACGATGGCATGCGGTTTGGCGGGATTGTCGGTGGTGGCGGACAGTTTGTCGGCGATCAAATACACCAAAGTGCGACCCATCCGCGATGAACGGGGGCTGGCGGTGTCGTTCGATGTGCAGGGGGATTATCCCGCTTTCGGCAATCACGATCCCCGTGCGGACGAAATCGCCCAAAACATCGTTCGCGAATTGATGCATCGTCTGCGCCGGCAACAGACCTATCGCGGGGCGATCCCGACGCTTTCGGTTCTCACGATTACGTCAAATGTCGTGTACGGCAAAAAAACGGGGGCGACACCCGACGGGCGCAAAAAAGGCGAACCGTTTGCTCCAGGGGCAAACCCCATGAGCGGACGTGATCGGCACGGACCTGTCGCTTCCATGGCATCTGTGGCGAGTCTCCCCATCGGCGAGAGCGAGGACGGCATATCCTACACGTTTTCAATCATTCCCGCCGCGTTGGGCAAAACAAACGAACAGCGCGAACAAAATCTGATTACGTTGCTTGACGGGTATTTCACCGAGGGCGGGCATCATGTGAACGTCAATGTGATGGATAGGGAGCGTCTGCTTGACGCGATGGAACACCCTGAGCTTTATCCGCAGTTGACCATTCGTGTTTCCGGCTATGCCGTTCACTTTGTGAAACTGACGCGGGAACAGCAACTGGATGTGATTGGCAGGACGTTTCATACGTTTTTGCAGGAGTGAAAAATTTCACATATTTTGAGTATTGCGCAAAGCGGGGAAAAGTAAGCTTCCTTTGGCTTTTACCACCTGAAACGCGCTGATTTTAATACCCGCCAGCGGTTCGGAAAAGAAAAGCTCCAAACACCCGTTTTCAAAAACACCCGCGGGCAGGGGATAGGCGAACGCGTGATAATCTTTTGGCAGATAGGGGCAGTCACGCGGTGTGCCGCCATAGGATTTCCCCCGATAAATTGTGTGCCCGTTTGCGGTGATGGCGTAATTTTCGGCGTTGGGGTGCGGTGCCTTGAAGTAGGTAACAATCAAAAGGTAATCTTCCCCGGCGGCAAATCCGCCAAGGCGGGCACGCAGGGTGAAGTGATCATAGACTTGCAACAGCGACATGGGCAGTGTGCCGTCGTTCGCGGGTTTGTCGCCCTGAAAATCCAAATAAAATTCGCCTTCCTGTTGGCAGCCGAGTGTTTTTAAGCCGTCGAGGGCAAACGAAACGCGGAATTCTTCTTTTTCCGTGCGGGAGGGCATGTTGAAATCAATCGCGTCCGCGTCATCCGTCTCTTTTGCCAGTTTGATTTGATGGAGCAGAAACGGGAGGTTGGTGATCGGTTGATCGATGGTGTCCAGCGTACAACCGCGTTCCCAGCTTTTTCCGCCGAAATGCCGCACGTCGAGCTGAATGCCGATGAGATCGAAAAGCCGTTGCGCGAGCGTAAAGAGACGATCGCGCAGCGGATCGTTTTGCTTGCATGCCGCGCGGGCATCGTCCTCAAGCCGCGACAACGCCTGTGTGCGCGCTTTTGGTTCAAGCTGTTGGATGGCCGCCAAACGCGCGTGAATTGAATCGACTTCTTTTTGTTCAATCTCACGCCGTTTTGACACATAGTAATCGCATAGGGCGCGGAAGTAGTGCAAAACGACACGCCAGTTGTTGGAATCCGCGTCATAAATCGCCGCCCAACGGTCGAGCGTAGCGGCAATCACAGGATTTTCGTCGGGCGGATAAGCCCAATTTTGTTCCAAGAGCAGCAAGCCGTCGGCGACGGCATCCGCAGGCGAATGCCGATAAAACAACCGCGCGTAATCCTCTAACGTTCTGCGTAAAGGGTAGTCCGTTCCAAAATAGTCAAAATCCGACCACAAAAATTTGTTCGCGTCGTCGTGTACGCCCTCAGAGTAGGAGACACCGCCGCACAAAAACGCCTGTGTTGACTGATAGAGTTTGCGGAATTCGCGCGGGCGCGGATTGACGCTTTCGCGGCTGAGCGTCGATGCCCAAACATAGTGCCAATCATTTTCCTCATAATGCACGGGATACTCGCAGCGCACGTTGTGGGTGATGTCGGGGTAGATCCTGTAAGCGTAGCGGGCGGGGCAGGCGCGGCGGAGTTCCTCCACACCAAAAGCATGGTTTGGACCGATGATGACACCGTCCAAGCCTTCCGGTTCGGATTGCAGGATTTTTAAAAATTCGGCCGGCCACGTTGGCGCGTTGTGCGGCATTTGCGCCGAAACCCACATCGTCGCGTTGGGGTGCGCTTCTTTGAGCAACGCGCTGTATGCCGTCACGCGGGCAAAAAGCTCTTTCGGCGGCAAATCGCCCGGATCCGCGCCCGGTATGAACACGGCATCAAGGCGCGGCAGAGAGGCGAAAATCGCTTTGCGCTCCGCCGCGGCTTCATCAATGGGCTGGCAGCTGTTGATGGGATACCAAATGCACAAATCCAGATCCAGCTCCTCGCAGATTTTACTGGCTTCAATCAGCAAATCGTTGGGCGGTATCCGCATCAGGGGGCTTTCGTTATTGCCTTCGTCGGGAACATGCTCCACGGTGTTCATGCCGAAGAACATCAAATCAAGGCAATAGCGGCGAAACTGCGCGGGCGTCCATGCGTCGTAGGTGTTGTTGTTTCCCCTGTAGCCCAATTGGTGACCGCGCACGGATTTACGCGGCGCGTAACTGCCCGCAATGTCACGCACAAGCGCGATTGTTTCGCCTTTGACCGTGATATTGCGCAAAAACATGCCGACGGCATAGATGAATCCGCGTCTGCTTTGGGCGGCAAAACGAATTTGTATTTTGTTTTGCGTATGTTCGTTTGTGATAACATAACAGTCTTTGCCGCCGCCCGCGCTTTGGGCAAAGATGATATCAAAGGATTTTTCATCTGCGCGCGCGGCGTTTTCACGCGGCGCAAGAACCGGCAAAACGCCGGTGCGCGTTTGGAGTTCGCGGGCAAGCAATTCTGCGGCGAAGCGTTCATCGGGCGTTTCGGCGCAAAGGGTAATATCGGCGGCGTTCAAATATGATCTCTCCCTTTGTGATTATTTGTGATTATTGGTTTGCAAGAATAAGTATTGCAGTTTTTGATTGATATGTCAAGAAGAAATACGAAATTTTTTGAATTCTCGCGCTTCGCCCCGCTTGGGTACGAAACATGCAAAAGGACTCGCGTGATAATCATTTTTGCACAATTTTCCAAAAAGGCTTGACATTGACAGACAAGTCTGCTATCATAATAAAAGCCGCATGCTGTGGGTTCACAAGTCGGATGTTTTTCCGCACCCGTCGGCAGCGAGACTTTGTACAATGAAAAGAGGCTGAATCATGTACGCAATCATCGAAACCGGGGGCAAACAACATAAGGTGGAATTGGGGCAGTTGCTCTACATTGAGCGTTTGCACAACGAAGCGGAAGACGAAATCACCTTCTCGAAAGTTCTCGCCATCGGCGGGGAGGAGGGTGCGGCGGCGCAAGGCACGCCGTATGTTGAGGGTGCGTCTGTGACTGCCGTGCTGGTCAAAAACGGCAAGCAGAGCAAAATCACCGTCTTCACCTACAAGCCCAAAAAAGGGTCTAAGCGCAAGCAGGGGCATCGTCAGCCCTATTCGCTGGTGCGGATTACGGCAATCAACAGATAACAAGTTCGATAAAGATGAAAGGGATGCATATATATGGCACATAAAAAAGGTATGGGATCGACCCGAAACGGGCGCGATTCGGAATCCAAACGTTTGGGATGCAAACGCGCCGACGGTCAGTTCGTGCTTGCCGGCAGCATTCTGGTGCGTCAGCGCGGCACGCACATCCATCCCGGCACGAATGTCGGCAAGGGCAAGGACGACACATTGTTTGCACTCTCCGACGGCAAAGTGAAGTTTGAACGTCTCGACAAAACCCGCAAAAAAGTGAGCGTCTACGCTTCTGAATAAAAGTGCTGAGGGGATGGGAATATATGTCAATCATTGCGTTTGACACCGCGCGACCGCTCGATTTGGTTTTGCTGGGCAGGGTTGCGATTGATTTCAACCCCGTGGATTATTTTCAAACCCTTGTGGAAAGCACGACGTTCAAAAAGTATTTGGGTGGCTCTCCCGCGAATATCGCGGTTGGGCTGGCGCGTCTGCAAAAAAAATGCGGCTTTTTTGCGCGGGTGTCCGACGACCGTTTCGGCGAATATGCCATTTCCGAGTTCACGCGTGAGGGCGTGGACACCAGTCGCGTTGTCCGTTGCACCAACGGCGAAAAATTGGGGCTGACGTTCACCGAGATTTTGAGCCGCGATGAGAGCAGTATTTTGATGTACCGCAACAATATTGCGGATTTGGCGCTTGAGCCGGGCGACATTGATGAGGATTATATCAAATCCGCGAAAGCGCTGTTGATATCAGGCACGTCCTTGGCGCAGAGTCCATCCCGCGAGGCCGCGCTCAAGGCGGTCACTTTGGCACAAAAAACGAACACACCAATCGTGTTTGATATCGATTACCGCCCCTACAATTGGGTGAGCAAAGACGAAATCGCGCTGTACTACGCGCGCGTTGCGGAAGCGGCAAGCGTGATTTTGGGAAGCCGCGAGGAATATGACCTCACGGAGGTCTTGCTTGGAACACCGATGACCGATGCGCAGTCTGCCGCCTATTGGCAGGGCAAAAGCGCAAAGATTGTCGTGATCAAGCACGGCAAACAGGGATCGACCGCTTATGTCGGCGGCGACAGCTATTCCATCAAGCCTTTCCCGATTGATGCTTTGAAGTCTTTTGGCGGCGGCGACGGTTACGGTTCAGCGTTTTTATATGGCTTGCTGGAGGGCTGGAGCATTCCTGATTGTTTGGAGCTTGGCAGTGCGTCCGCGTCATTGCTGGTGGGTGCGCACGGATGCAGTGCCTTTATGCCCACACTTGGCGAAATCCAGACGTTCATTGCCGATTGCAAGGCGCAATACGGCGAGATGGTCGCCAGATCTTAGTCGGCTGAAGTTTAAATATTAAATTTGAAGTAGTCTGCGGGAAATCCGCAGACTGCTTTTGGTTTGTCTATTCGGAGCGACTTCTTTTTTGCTTTTGATTCCAAAAAATGACGATCGGCGACAGCAGCAACGTTGAAGCTAACGCGAAAACGAACACATCCGGACCCGTCTTATAGGGTTCGCCGCGCAGGACGATGCAGTAGAACGAAACGAAGAGCATGTGCGTCAAATACATAATCGTGCTGCTTTTGCGGAGCGCGAAATACACGAAGCGGTCTTTCAATCGCAGGCGTTTTGCGAAGAGGAACAAGAGGATTGCGCCCAAAGCCGAAAAAACGGCGCGCGCACCGTGCGACAGGAACATAAACGCCGAAACGCCCGCAAGTGTGCTTGCGGCAAACACTGGCAAACTGCCGAGCCGATGCAAAAAAACGTTTCCAT
The DNA here is from genome assembly GCA_031282735.1 of Oscillospiraceae bacterium. GTDB lineage: Bacteria > Bacillota > Clostridia > Oscillospirales > Acutalibacteraceae > WRMQ01. The sequence continues at coordinate 101,619 of JAITDE010000018.1, forward strand.
CGCTTTGCGCAAAGAGCATGCCGAGCGAAATATAGAAAAATCCCATTGTCGCGCGCACGAGCTTCGCGGAACCTGGAAAAGCGAACCATTGCGCTGCCGCGAACAGCACGTACGCCATTGCGGCAATCCGTTGCGGTTTGCATTTTAACCGGATCAGGACGCGGATTGCCGAAAATGTATAGATCAGCACGAGCAAATACCAAAGTTGCCATGCGTTGGCGTGCTCCCCCGCCGTAAAAAAATCATAAATATAACGAGTCACTGTTTGCGCGGCGGTTTGTTTTTGAATCACGGCAAAATAGATTGTCGTCGGCAGGTAGATAACCGACCAAAGCAGATATTGTTTGATACTGCGTTTGACGGATCGATTCAACCGCTTGCCGATGTCTTCCGTATGGCGTGTGAAAAGCAGATATCCCGAGGAGAGGAAGAAAAACGGTACCGCAAGTTCAAAAAAGAACGTGCATGCATCAAATAAGCGTGTGCCGTAGAAGACATCCAGCGGGTGGGTATGGATGGCGATGACAAAAACAGCCATGACAAACTTGACTATATCAATGCCATTGGCGCGATTGCGCGTTTGCAAGGAAAAATCGCCCATATTTTCACACACAGTCAAACCATCCGTCCTGTTATTTGGTTGGATCAGTATATCATGTTTTAGGGCGTTATTCAAGTTTTTTTGCGTGGATTTTTCATCAAAGCCATGTCAGCATCCAATGCAGGGCGCAAGGGCGGTATAAACGGGCGAGAGTTGGTCGCAGAGCAAATCCACAAAATCGGGAACATCCGCGCGGGATTGGCGCGGGTTATACGCCTTGCTTCGGGGCAGACGCAGGGCGCAGACGGCGCGTGTGCCGCTGGTGCTCCAAAGCAAAGATCCGCTGTGCAGTTGCGCTGTGCGCAGCATCGCGGCGCTGCCCGAGTCGTCGCGTTTCAGCGAATCGTGGAGCGATTGCAAGTCGATGAAGCCACCGCTTTCCGCTTGAAGGGTTACGGATGCTTGCGCGGCCGTTAGATGAACCGTGATCTCTTCGCCCGGCGTGTGGCGCACGGCATTGCAGAGCATTTCGAGTTCCAGCCAAATGAGCGCACGTGGATCGCACCGCACATATGCTTGGTTTTCGGATGAAAGAAACACGATATTCCGTCCGAACGGGGCAAGCAACAAGTCGGCGGCGGCCGCGACGTCTTCCAGCAGCGGCGCAACGGCGATATCTCGCGGGGCATGCTGTGAATCGGGTTTGACGGCGGCGATTTTGTTTTGGAGCGTGCGCAAACGTAAGCGGCAAGCCAGCAGCATGTTTTGCAACTGTGCGCTTGTTTTTATTTGACGATGTGCCAACAGCGCCGACATCATGCGCTGCAATTGCTCGCGCACATCGGCTTCGTTCGACACCTGCGCAGGCAAATCCATCGTTTGGCGGAATGCCGCCTGCAACTGCGCGATGCTGTTGATTGTTTGCGATTGCGGAGGTTTTTGTTTCATAAATTCCATAACAGTTAGTATGTCTTTTTTGCGTAAATCATGCGGATTTTGTGTAAACTGCCAAAACTTTCAGAAAATACCGCAAGTTGTCTGAATTCGCTTGCAAAATTGAACAAAATCGGCTAAAATACTTAGAGTAAAGCTAAAATGAAGAATTATTGGAGGACAACAACATGGCAGTGAAAGTTGCAATCAACGGTTTCGGGCGCATCGGGCGTCTTGCGTTTCGCCAGATGTTCGGTGCGGAAGGCTACGAAATTGTGGCAATCAACGATTTGACAAGCCCCAAAATGCTCGCGCATTTGCTTAAGTACGATACCGCGCAAGGGCGTTACGACGGGCACACTGTGGCTGCGGGCGATGATTCCATCACCGTCGATGGGCGAACCATTACCATTTACAAAAATCCAAAACCCGAAGAGCTTCCGTGGGGCGAATTGGGCGTTGATGTCGTTTTGGAGTGCACCGGCTTTTTTGCCACCAAGGAACTTTCTTCCAAACATATTCAAGCGGGAGCGCGCAAGGTTGTTATCTCCGCGCCGGCCGACGCGGAAACCAAAACCGTTGTGTTCGGCGTGAACCAAGATATCCTGACCGCCGAAGACACCATCATTTCCGCCGCGTCCTGCACCACGAACTGCCTTGCGCCAATGGCGAAAACGCTCAACGATTACGCGCCGATCCAAAGCGGTATCATGACGACTGTTCACGCCTACACGGGCGACCAAATGATCCTCGACGGTCCGCACCGCAAGGGCGACCTGCGTCGCGCGCGCGCGGGCGCGTCGAACATCGTCCCCAACTCCACAGGTGCGGCGAAAGCCATCGGTTTGGTGATCCCTGAACTCAAAGGCAAGCTGATCGGCTCTGCACAGCGTGTGCCTGTTCCAACTGGCTCGACGACAATCCTTGTCGCCGTCGTCAAGGGCGACGATATCAAAAAAGAGGGCATCAACGCCGCCATGAAAGCCGCTTCCAGCGACAGCTTTGGCTACACAACCGACGAAATTGTGTCGTCCGACGTGATCGGCGTTACCTACGGCTCGCTCTTCGATGCCACCCAAACCATGGTCGCGCCCATTGCGGACGATCTTTATCAAGTGCAGGTTGTTTCGTGGTATGATAACGAGAACAGCTACACCAGCCAAATGGTGCGCACGATCAAGTATTTTTCGGAACTTGCGTAGGTAGAAATTTTTGCGATAACGAAGGGGACGGGCTTGCTCGTCCCCCTTTTTTTGATGTAAAACGGCAAATGACTGAAGTCTAACGCCGGAATATCAAGCAACGCTCCAAAATGCCTTGCAGCCACGCGATTGTAACGCCGTAGTTGGTGAACGGCACACCCTGAGCCTGTGCGGCGTGCATGCGGCGCTGAACGGCGCGCTCGCCCAGCATGCACGCGCCGCAATGGATGATCAATCCGTATTGCGTCAGATCTTCCGGAAAATCCAGCCCTGAGCAAAACGAAAAATCAAACGATCTGCCAAGCTCGCCGCGTATCCAGCGGGGAAGTTTGACCGTGCCAATGTCGTCGCATTGCCTGTGATGTGTGCAGCCCTCCGCAATCAATATTTTGGCACCATCGGGCAGAGTCTCCAACGCGCGGACACCCGCAACGGCACAATCCAAAAAGCCTTTGTAACGGGCGAAAAGAATCGAAAACGACGTGAGCGGCACATCGAGCGGCACATCGGCGGTGACTTTGGCGAACACTTGGCTGTCGGTGATCACCAAGGCGGGTGGTTTGCTCAAATGCCGCAGAGTGTCGCGCAGTTCATGCTCTTTGACGACAATCGCAGTCGCGTCCGCCTCCAAAATATCGCGTATGGTTTGCTGTTGCGGCAGAATCAATCTGCCTTTTGGCGCGGCTTTGTCGATGGGCGTCACGAGTACGGCAAAATCGCTCGGATGCAATAAATCGGCGACCAGCCGCAACTTGGGTGAGTCGCTCCGCGCAATACGCGCGAGTTTATCTTTCAGCGCGTCGATTTGATCACCTGTTAATGCCGACACGCCGATTTCGTTCGGCGATTGTATTTTGATGCCGTTTTGGCACAAATCACACTTGTTCCAGGCGATCAAATAGGGCGTCCCCCGCGATTGAAACAGCGCGACCATCGCGTCGTCCGCCGGGGTTTTTCCCTGCGCCGCGTCGACGACCAAAACGGCGGCATCCGCTTCGGCGAGCACCTGCTTTGTTTTTTGCACGCGCAGTGCGCCCAAGTCGCCCTCGTCGTCGAAGCCGGGGGTGTCGATGATGAGGACGGGTCCCAAGGGCAGCAGTTCCATGGATTTGCGCACGGGATCAGTCGTCGTGCCCGCCGTGGGCGAAACCACGCTGAGCGACTGCCCGGTTACCGCGTTGACCAAACTGGATTTGCCCGCGTTGCGCTGCCCAAAAAATCCAATGTGCACCCGTTCGCCGGCGGGCGTTTCGTTCATTGACATATCTACCTCCTGCGTCACACGCGAAAATCCCTTTGACCGCCTAGGATTTTTTTCAGCTGCGCCCGCGTGAAATGCCGCATTTTTTCATTGGGGATTTGTTCCAATTCAGCCGCGATCAGCCGTTTGCCGATTGTTTGCGTGGGCGGCGACGCATAATCGCAAAGGTATTCCTGCAGTGTTATGAGCGCGTTTGGCTGGCAGCAGTTTTGGATTTGTCCGCTCTTGAGCAACTGCATAAAGCGATCGCCCGTGCGCCCCTCTCTGTAGCACGCTGTGCAGAAACTGGGTATGAATCCGAATTCCATCAGCCAGCGAACCACTTCGTCCAGTGTACGGTTGTCGCTCACGTTGAATTGTTCGGTGTGCGCAGCCTCATGCGCGGCGGTTTCGTTGTAGCCGCCAACGGTCGTCCTGCTTGCGCCGCTGATTTGTGAAACGCCCAATTGCAGGGCGCGCGCGCGCATGTTTTGGCTCTCGCGTGTGGAAATAATCATGCCGGTGTAGGGCACCGCCACGCGGATACAGGCAATCAATTTGGCAAAAATATCGTCGCTGATGGCATCTTTGAATCGTGCGGGATCAATGCCGTCCGCAGGCTTGACGCGCGGCACGCTGATGGTGTGCGGACCTACGCCGAAAGCGGTTTCCAGATGTTCGGCATGCATGAGCAGTGCGGCAAACTCGTAGCGGTAACGCTCTAATCCGAAGAGTACGCCGAGACCGACGTCGTCGATGCCGCCCTGCATGGCGCGGTCCATTGATTCGGTGTGGTAGGCGTAATTATGCTTCGGTCCTGTTGGATGCAACGCTTCGTAGCTCTCTTTGTGATATGTTTCCTGGAACAAAATATATGTGCCGATGCCCGCTTCATGGAGTTTTTGGTAGTTTTCGACCGTTGTTGCGGCGATGTTGACGTTTGCCCTGCGGATCGCGCCGTTTTTGTGCCTGATGCTGTAAATTGTCCGCATGGATTCGGTGATGTATTCAATCGGATTGTTGACGGGATCTTCGCCGGCTTCCAGCGCCAAGCGTTTGTGCCCCATGTCCTGCAAGGCAATCACTTCGGCAATGATTTCTTCCTGCGTCAGCTTGCGGCGCGGGATTGTTTTGTTTTGCGTGTGATAGGGGCAATAGGCACAGCCGTTGACGCAATAATTTGAAAGATAGAGCGGCGCGAACATCACAATGCGCTTTCCGTAAAACGCGTTCTTGATCTCCCGTGCCAACGCGTCGATCGCCTCGTTTGCGTCGGGCAGCGTGCAGGCGAGCAACACAGACGCTTCCCGATGCGTCAATCCCTTGCGCAGTTTCGCTTTTTCGAGTATCTGACGGATCAGCGCCGTATCCTCGCGGTGCGCCGTGCCGTAGGCGACGCTCTCCAGCACTTCCGTGTGGTCGATGAACGCTTCGGCGTGGGGTGATTTTGGATCATACATGGTTTTTTGTCCTCCTGTTATATGGATACAGGGTCGCCGCGGTCAACCGCAATGGTACAGCCGACGCTTTCCACGCGCCGCCGCAAACAGTGCGCACATTGCGCGGATTCTTCCCCCGTGCAGATTTTTCCGTCATAGAGCATATATTTTTTGCGCACCGCCACAGGCGACAGGTTTGGCATGAGCACGTTTGCGCCCGCGAGCAATCCTTTTTCGCGCCCAGCGTGATGCGCCGTCCCCAAGGCGGTTGTCGCGGGAAGCAAAACGTGCGGCAGAAGCAAGCGGATCAACGCCAGCAGGAACAGTGTTTCTTCCAGCGTTCCGGCTTTTTCGTTGGCGAACGGCGTATCTTTGTGCGGCAAAAAGGGACCAATTCCGACCATATCGGGTTGAAATGACTGCAAAAACATCAGGTCGTCCAAGAGGCATTCGATCGTTTGACCGGGCGAACCGACCATGAAACCGCAACCCACTTGATAGCCGATTTGTTTGAGCTGCCGCAGGGCGTCGAGGCGCGTGCTCAGTTGCATATTTTGCGGGTGCAGCACGGCGTAGTGCGCCGCGTTCGCGGTTTCGTGGCGCAGGAGATAGCGATCCGCGCCCGCGTCATACATCGCTTGATAGCTTGCCGCGTCGCGCTCGCCCAGCGAAAGCGTTATGGCGCAATCGGGATATTTTTTGCGTATTGCGCGCACGATTTCGCACATGCGGGCATCGGTAAAATAAGCATCTTCGCCGCCTTGCAGAACGAACGTGCGCAAGCCCAGCGCGTAGCCTTCCGCGCAACAGGCGTAGATATTCTCAGGTGTGAGCCTGTAGCGTTCCGCCTTTGCGTTTCCGCGGCGCAATCCGCAGTAGCGGCAATCGTTTTTGCAATAGCTTGTGAACTCGATTAGCCCGCGCAGAAAAACGGTTTTGCCGTAATATTTTTCACGCACGGAGCGGGCGGCGGCGAAGAGCGTTTCGTCGTCTTCCCGCGTATGCGTTTGCAACAATTGGCGCAGAGAGCCGAAGTCAATCGTTTTTTGTTTCAGTTCGGCAATCAAATCCGCGTTATGCATGCGCAAGCCTCCTCAATAAATTGCGATTGATTCTATCATGACAGTCATTATAGAGCAAAACGGGCGAATATGCAATAGGTTACGAACAAAAACGTCTCATTTGATACATTTTTTGGCTTTTTCCCTGTTTTTCAGTTGCTTTTTGCCTTAACTTTATGGGATTGACACGATACGGGGATATACTCTATTCAACAAAGAAAGAGGTGTTCCGAATGAAATATCGTTTTTTTGCGTCGATTGCCGCAATTGTCTTTTTGTTCACAGCCTGCGGACAGAAAAACACGGAATCGGTGCAGACGGCGGCAGACGCGGATGATCCGGCGATCGTCGGCGCGGCGGTGACATTGACGGGCAAAGTGGAGAAAATAACACTGGGAAGCGAGAGCGTTACCATCACCAAGGCGGGCAACTACAACGTCACAGGCACACTCAAAAACGGTGCGCTGATCGTCGACGCGCCCAAAGCGGATGTGCACATTATGCTCAGCGGCGCGGATATCACCAACGAAACGGGGAGCGCACTTTTTGTCCAAGACGCTGCGAAGTGCGACATTATCCTTGCAAGCGGCACAGTGAACAAGCTCAGCGACGGCGCGGAATACAAAAAAGAAGAACAGAAAGCCGCTTTGTTCAGCAAATCACCCTTAATCATACGCGGCGACGGATCGCTGGAAGTGACGGCAAACTACAAGCACGCCATTGCGTCGAACGATACTTTAGTGATCCAAGGCGGCAAAATCACGGTGGTTTCGGCAGTGACGGACGGTTTGCACAGCAATGAGGACACGCAGATCAGCAAGGGGATTTTTCAAATCAAAGCCGATTCCGACGGCATCCAGAGCGAGAAAAAACTCCATGTCGAGGGCGGGCAAATTGAAGTGGACGCCGGCGACGACGGCGTGTGCGCCGACGACACGCTGAACATTTCCGGCGGAACGATCAACATCAAAAACGCCTACGAGGGGCTTGAAGGCAAGATAAACGTCAACATCACGGGCGGAACAATCCAAATCAATTGTGAGGACGACGCCATCAATGCGGGCGAAGCGATCAATATCTATGCGGGCACGATCAACGCCACATGCAAGGACGACGGGATTGATTCCAACGGCAATTTGATCATCAACGGCGGCAGTGTGACGGTGTTTGCGCAAAGTGCCGCAAACGGTCCTTTGGATTTTGGCGACGAAGCGGGTTCAACGTTCGAGATCAACGGCGGGACGATCCTTGCCTCGGGCGGCACGATGCCTCCAAGGCTCAGCGCCACATCCAAACAGCCGACGCTCTATATTTATACGCAATCCGAAAACGACCAAGTGTTGCAAATCAAAGACGACAGTGGAAAAATCATCGTCGAACAAAAAATTGTGCAAAGCAGCGGTTTGATTATGTTCAGTTCAAGCGAATTGGCGCAGGGCACGACCTACACGGCAAGTATTGCGGATACGGAAATCGGTACGGTGAAGCTTGAGGGGATATCGGCGGATATCGGCGAAGCAACAGGCGGTTTTGGCGGAATGGGCGGCGGCAGAAGAGAGCGCGGCGAAATGCCGGATGGCATGACATTTCCGGAGGGTTTCCCGGACGGCGATATGACCATGCCGGATGGCATGACATTCCCCGAAGGTATGCCGTTCCCGGAGGGCGGCGGTATGCCTGACAGGGGAAACAGGCAGCGCGAAAACCAAACGACGACTCAGCCGGCGCAATAATCATAAAACGGGGCGAAACGGCAAAAATAATGCTTGACATGTTCAGGCAAATGTGTTATAGTGCAAGCATGCATGGTGCACAATTTGTGCCCAACAGGGAATCCGGTGAAAAACCGGAGCAGCTCACAAACTACTGTAAAAGCTACGAAACGTCCACGCGCGGTTTGCGCATACGATCACTGGGGCTTGCGCTCTGGGAAGATGGGACGGAGTAGGTTTGAGGCTTTAAGTCAGGAGACCTGCCATGCAGATGGTACAAGCCTTTCGGTGAGGGGAGCTTGGCGCCGGTGATGGCTTGTGTTTCTAGAGCACGGGTGCGTTTCGGTCATGTTCCAAGCGAATCTTGCGGCGAGGCAAGGTTCGCTTTTTTATGCTTTTTGCATAGGAAAAGCGAAAAAATCAAATATGAATGGGGAGGAAATCAATTTCTATGCGTTTATTCAAACGTGCGGGCAGACGGGGACTCTCCGTACTGCTGGCACTGATCCTTCTGTTGCCCATCGCCTTGTCCTCAAATTTGCCAATATCGGCGGCATCGACCGACATCACCGTCTATATTGACTTTGAGGGCTACAACCTCGGGCAGGGTTTCTATGTTGCGCCTGTGAAGCTGGAACTGCCTGCGGGCAGCACCGCCGCGGACGCGACCGCCGCGCTGTTTGAGCGGGAAAACATCGAGTCGCGCGGTCTTGACAGCGGATATCTATCCGATGTGAAAGGCTTCGACAAAGGCACGGTCAGTATTCCATCCTATATCACGGAACAACCCGGTTTTGAGCAAACATCCGCGATCAATGCCGACGAGTGGCTCGGCGCGGGCGACTATGCGGAAATGTCAGGCTGGATGTACACCATCAACCATGCTTTCGGCGCGAACGGCATCAACGGCGATGTGCTCAACAACGGCGATGTGATCCGCTGGCAATTCACCGTTTGGGGATACGGTCTGGATCTCGGCGTGGATAACGGTTGGAGCGCAAGCGGTCCTTACTATGAACAAGTTGACAAATCCTATCTTATCCGTTTGCTTTTTGACGCGGGTGCGCAGGAGGCTGATCAGACGGCGGCTTTGTCTGTTATCATCAACGCGCTTGCCGCGGAAGAGGCAGTCGCGTTTGCGGAAGACGCGCTCATCAACACAAGCAGCGTCGATCTGATCGCCGGTTGCAGCAAACTCACCGCGCCGACCGCCGCAACAGTTTCGGTTGTGGACGGCAACAAGGTGACGGCAAGCGCGGCGGATTATTACATATACAAACCGATCACGCCTTTCACGGCGCGGAGCAACG
>JAITDE010000037.1 GCA_031282735.1 Oscillospiraceae bacterium
TTCGGCATTGCTTTGCATTGTCCCGTTCGGAGGAGCAGGCGAGGGGAGTCGAGGAACGTGTTACGGTGCATCACGCCGTAGCGCACAAACGCGGCATCGCGCAAGGCGGGTATCATCCCGAACACGCGCCTTTGTTCGCCGAATGTGAGATTTGTTTGAAATCCCACTAAATTATATAAACTGCCCGCCGTGTTTTCTTTGCGCAACTGCAACACTGCCCAAGGGCGTTTGCCCGTGGTGGGATCACGCAAGCCGACAGGTTTCATCGGACCGTAACGAATGGCGTCCAATCCACGCGATGCCAGCACTTCAATGGGCATGCAACCCTCATAGACGTCAAAATCGTGCGTGTGCGCCCGCTGTGCCGTAACCAACGCCGCGTGGAACGCCTCATATTCCGCTTTGTCAATGGGGCAATTGATGTAATCGTCCTCCCCGCCGCGTTCATAGCGCGACTGCGCGAACGCATGGGACATATCAACGCTGTCGGCGGCAACAATTGGCGCGGCAGCATCATAAAAATGCAGTCCCGCGCCGCAAAGCGTTTGAATTGATTGCGATAGTTTGTCCGAAGCAAGCGGACCTGCCGCAACAATTGTGATCGCTTCTTTTGAAATCTCGGTGATTTCCTCGCGCCGCAAATCAATGCACGGATGCGCTGCAATCGCCGCCGTGACCGTTTGCGCGAAAACATCGCGATCCACGGCCAACGCGCCGCCTGCGGGGACTTTGGCGGTCTGCGCGGCGGATACGCAGAGCGAGCCAAACCGACGCATTTCCTCTTTGAGCAATCCCGCCGCGCTGGAGAGGCGTTCGGCCTTAAAGGAATTCGAGCAAACGAGTTCCGCCAAATTTTCACTTTTATGCGCGGGCGAAAAGCGCACGGGTTTCATTTCGCTTAGCCGAACGGGAATGCCCGCGTTCGCAATTTGCCAAGCGGCTTCCACGCCCGCGAATCCGCCGCCGATGATGTGCACTTGATGCATTGTTCTCACTTTTTCTGTTCATATCCGCAACCTTCGCCCAAACAAACGATTGTGCCGCTACGCTGTTTGAAGAGGCTTTTGCCGCATTTGGGGCACGGTTCATCCGTCGGCACGTGCCATGTGACAAATTCACACTTTGGCCACGCGGAGCATCCGTAAAAGATTTTGCCGCTCTTTTTTGATTTGCGTTCCACGACCACCGCACCGCAAACGGGGCATTTGGCTTTGGATTCCGTGACAAGCGGTTTTGCGTTTTTACACTCGGGATAGCCCGGGCAAGCCAAAAATCTGCCGTAGCGTCCTGTTTTGATCACCATCATGCGCCCGCATTTTTCGCAGGGGATATCGGTCAAATCCTCTTGCAGTTGGATTTTCACGCCGTCCATTTCGGTTTTTGCGCGGGTGAGCGTCGCGTCAAAATCGCTGTAAAACCCATGGAGCAACGCGACATAATCCGCTTGTCCGCTGCCGACTTCGTCGAGGGATTCTTCCATTTCGGCGGTGAATTTGACGTTGACGATGTTTGGAAAACGCTCTTTGAGCAGGGCGGTCAGCGTTTCGCCAAGTTCGGTTGGGCTGAGCGTTTTTGCCTTGCGGGCGGCATAGCCTCGGTGCAGGATGGTGCTGATGATGGACGCGTAGGTGCTTGGGCGTCCGACACCGCTTTCCTCCAACGCCTTGATCAGCGCGGCTTCCGTGAAGCGGGGGGGCGGCTGTGTGAAGTGCTGCCCCGGCAAGAGTTCTTGGAGCGTGAGCGGATCGTTCTCTTTGAGGGCGGGGAGACTGGTCGCCGCTTCGTCTTCGTCGTCCGTCGCCGCGACATAGACTGCGGTAAAACCGTCGAACCTGACGGTGAAGCCTGTGGCGTTGAAGACGATGTGCCGCCCTTTCCGCTGTTCCTCCTGCGTTGCGGCAAGGATGGTCGCTTTTACGGTATCCTGCAAACAGCTTGCCATTTGGCTGGCGACAAAGCGTTTCCAAATGAGCGTATAGAGTTTTCCTTGATCGGAGGAAAGGCTGTTTTTGAGTTCCTGCGGTGTGAGTTGCGGCATGGTGGGGCGGATCGCCTCATGACCGTCTTGCGCGTTGGCGCGGGATTTGTAGATGCGCGGCTGCGGCGGCAGATATTGCTGCCCATAGGTCTGCGCGATGAATTCCGAAACCTGCGCGCGCGCTTCGTCCGAAACGCGCAGGGAATCGGTGCGCATGTAGGTGATCAAGCCTGTTGTGCCAAGTCCCGGCACATCCACACCCTCATAAAGTTCCTGCGCGACTTTCATGGTGCGTTGGGATTGAAATCCCAGCACGCGCGAGGCTTCTTGCTGTAACGTGGACGTATTGAAAGGCGGCGCGGGATTTTTTTTGCGCTGCCCTTTTTTGATTTGCGCAATCCAGTAGCGTGCGCCGTCCAATCGCGCCAAAATGGCATCGGTATCCTCTTTTGTGCCTAAGGCGATTTTTCCGCTTTGGTCGCCGACAAAACCTGCGGTGACCGCGCTCTTTGCGGTCGTACGCAGTTTTGCCTCAATTGTCCAATATTCCTCGGGTTTAAACGCGCGGATTTCGTCTTCCCTATCGACGATCAGCCGCACCGCGACGCTTTGCACACGCCCCGCTGAAAGCCCTCGGCGGATTTTTTGCGAGACAAACGGACTCAATCGATAGCCCACAAGGCGATCCAAAATACGCCGTGCCTGCTGGGCGTTGACGACGTTCATGTCCACGCGGCGTGGGTGCGCCATGCCGCCCAGAACTCCCGTTTTGGTGATTTCGTTGAACGTCACGCGGTTTTCTTGGCACAAATCCAGTTGGAGCAAACTTGCCAAGTGCCACGAGATGGCTTCGCCTTCGCGGTCAGGGTCGGTGGCGAGAAAAACGGCTTCGCTCTTTTTTGCTTTTGCCTGCAATTCTTTCACGAGCTTTTGTTTTTCTTTGGGCACAACGTAATGCGGCGCAAAATCATGCTCAACGTCAACGCTCAAGCGCGTCGTTTGCAAATCGCGCACATGCCCCATAGAAGAAGTGACTTCATAGCCACTTCCGAGGTATTTTTGAATGCTTTTCGCCTTTGCGGGGGATTCGACAATAATCAGTTTGGACATACGTCCTCCTCATGTTTCAGCGGTAAGTTCAAAAAACTTGCCGGGGGTTTGATGGATAAGACCATCCATCTCCAACACCGTCAGCACGGTGAACATCGTCCCCAGCTTTTGCCCTGTTTGTTTGACCAACGCGTCGATGTGCAGAGGTTTTTGCGCGAGCAGCTCTATAACTTGTGTTTCGACGGGGGAAAACGCGCGGGTTGGCTGTACGGAGACCTCCGCCGATTTTGGAGTAGGCGGCGGCAGATGCTGCACACGCTTGGCGGCCCGCGCTTTTGCGACAGGCACCTGCGTGGTGTTGATACCCTGCTTTTCGATCCGGTCGCGCACCATGCGCATGTTGAGCAAATGTGGATATTGCAGTTCGTATTCTTCCAGCACGTCGATCGCGCCGAAAACAGGTTTTGCGCCCTCGCGGATAAGTTTGTTCGCGCCCGTGTAAGACGATCCGAACGCGTCGCCGGGTACGGCGAAAACATCGCGGCCTTGTTCCAGCGCACATTCCGCCGTGATGAGCGATCCGCTGCGTTCGCCCGCTTCAACCACAATCGTGCCAACGCACAATCCCGAAATAATACGGTTGCGTGTTGGAAAATGATGCGCCAAGGGTTGTGTGCCGGGTGGATATTCGCTTATGATTGCTCCTGTTGCGGCGATGGCGTCGCGTAGCCGCTGGTTTTCGGGGAGATAATTGCAGTTGATGCCGCAACCGAGCACCGCGGCGGTGCATCCTTTGGCCTGCAGTGCGCCGTAATGCGCCGCGCTGTCAATGCCCAACGCGCCGCCGCTAACAACCACACAGCCCGCACGGACAAGCGCGGCGCTCAGATTGCTCGCAATATCAATGCTGTTGCGTTTGGCGCGGCGCGTTCCAACAATCGCAATCCCCAAAGCGGATTGAAAACATTGGAGTGAACCGCGCAGATAGAGAACCAGCGGATGGTTTGGGATTTCGCGCAAGTGGCTTGGATAGTTTGGACTTTCGGGCGATAGCATATGCATTTGATATTGATCGCATGCCTCCACAATCGCCTGTGCGGGCTCAAGCTTGGTATTGCGGAGTTTTTCCAACTGAATGCTCGAAAACACGCCGGCCAGCCGACGTTCGTAATCGGAGCTTTCGTATATTTTTCGCGCGGCATCCGAGCCGAACGCACCGACGATCTCCTGTGTGCGCACCGAGGAAGAAATACCGAGGGTGTGCTGAAGCCAAATCCAATGCAACATGGGAATCTCCTTAGCTCAATATTTCCCACAGTAAAATCGCCGCCGCCGCATGGATGTTGAGCGATTCGGCACGTCCTCGCATGGGTATCGTGCAAAGTTCATCCGCCAAGCCGATGGCTTCCGCTGTCAATCCATTGCCTTCGTTGCCGAGCAAGAGCAGACGCTTTTGCGATTTTGCAAGTGCGGTCACGGGCGTTGCGCCTTGACGCGGGACGCTTGCGGCGACAGCACATTGCAACTGCTTCGCGGTTTGAATCACTTCGGCGATCGCTTCGGTTTGCAGGAGCGGGATGCGCAACAGCGAACCCATGGCGGCGCGTTGGGCTTTTGGCGAAAACGGATCGCATCCGCCGCAAAGCACCAATCCTTGCGCTCCCAAGGCTTCCGCGGTGCGGGCGACCGCGCCCAAGTTTGCGGGATCCTGCGCGTTTTCCAAAAGCAAATAGCACCCGTCACGCAGGAAAAAATCGCGGTATGCCGTTTGCGCTTCAGGCAATGCGAACGTGCAAAAAATACCCTGCGGGGTTTGGGTGTCGGATAGTTTTTTTGCGACCTGTTCCGTGATTTCAAACATATTTTGCCATGTGATCGCGCTGTGCGGCGCGAGCGCGGAACAAACAAAAACTTCCAGCGGCACAAAGCCTGAGCGCACCGCGTCTTCGCACAAGCGCAAGCCTTCCAGCAAAAATTTACCTTGCGCACGGCGGGCGCGTGCATCGCCTTTGAGTTGGCAAGCCAATTTGACGCGGGGATTGTCAGCGGATGAAATGAAAGGCATAGTCTACACCTGCAAAAGGCAGTCATCTGATGACTGCCTCGGTTTTTTTGCTATATTCCGTGCTTAGAGCGCGGCTTTCGCGGCTTCGACCAAGGCGGTGAAAGCGGCGGGGTCGGCAATGGCAATTTCGGAAAGCATTTTGCGGTTGAGGGTGATGTTCGCCTTTTTCAGACCGTTGATAAATGTGGAATAATTGATGCCGTTGCATTTGCAAGCGGCGGAAATGCGCGTGATCCACAGGCGGCGAAAATCGCGCTTGCGCTGTTTGCGCCCAATGTAGGCGTATTGTCCGCTTTTCATGACCGCCTGTTTGGCGGTTTTAAATAAACGACTCTTTGAGCCATAGTAACCTTTTGCGAGCTTGAGGACTTTATTGCGTCTTTTGCGCGTAGCCAACGCGCCTTTCACACGAGCCATGGAATGAACCTCCTAGAAATTTGTATTGGATAACTTGCGGAAAGCAATGGATCAATCGTAAGGCAACATGCGTTTGATGGCCTTGGCGTTTGTTTTGTCGGCGACAACCGTGCCGCGCAACCCGCGCTTGCGTTTTGTCGTCTTTTTGGTGAGGATGTGCGACGTGTAGGCGTGACCGCGGATCGGCTTGCCCGTTTTGGAAAGTTTGAAGCGCTTTTTCGCGCCGGAATGGGTTTTGAGCTTGGGCATGGGAAGTATGTTCCTTTCATCTGCTTTTTGGCGCGCGGGTTTTGCGCGCGCTTGTTAGGACTCATCAGCGGCAGGTTTTGCGGCGGATTTTGTCTCAGGCGCTTTTGCTTTGGCGGCTAAAATCATCAGCATTTTGCGCCCGTCGAGTTTCGGCGCGGATTCTACCGTGCATGCGCCGGAAAGAGCGGCTTGAAAATCGGTCATGGTTTTTCTGGCGAGATCAGCGTGCGTCATTTCGCGCCCGCGCAACTGCAAAAAGACCTGCACCTTGTTGCCGCGTTCCAAGAATCGCAAAGCTTGCGCAACTTTCGTGTCAAAATCGTGTTTGTCGATGCGCGGAGAGATACGGATCGGTTTCACCTCAACCACACGTTGGTTTTTGTGCGCCTCTTTTTCGCGCCTTGATTGCTCAAAGCGGAATTTGCCGTAATCCATAATTTTGCACACGGGCGGCTTCGCCATCGGTGCAATTTTAACGAGGTCAAGGTTTTGGCGTTCCGCCAATTGCAACGCGGCGGCGGAACTCATGATGCCGAGTTGTTCGCCGGATTCCGACACGACACGAATTTCGCGGTCGCGGATTGCGTCATTGATTTGCTGTTCCCTACTGCTGATGTGCGACACCTCCAAGATTTGTTGCGCAAAAAAAATCCGCAGGCAGTGCCCGCAGATGGTCAAAACGCAAGCGTTCGGCAAAATCGAACGACACGGCATTGACCCGCGACGGACAGAACCCCGTGGGTGGGAGCAACCGCTCCTCTTCAACACACCTATGATATCACATGATTATTCGATTGTCAAGAAGAATTTAATATTTTTATGAATATTTTTATTTATACGATATTTTCATTTTTATTTTCATTCAATGCCAAGTTCCCACT
This sequence comes from Oscillospiraceae bacterium, assembly GCA_031282735.1. Classification (GTDB taxonomy): domain Bacteria; phylum Bacillota; class Clostridia; order Oscillospirales; family Acutalibacteraceae; genus WRMQ01. Next base: position 6,641 of record JAITDE010000037.1, read on the forward strand.
TGCTTTCGCTTCTGCTCTATCTTATCACAAATCATGCCGTAGGACAAGAAAAATTTTGCGGAAGGCAAGGCAAAGAAAAAAACCCTCAAAGCCTTACGCTTCAAGGGGTTCTGGCACGCTTGGAGGGACTCGAACCCCCGACCCACTGCTTAGAAGGCAGTTGCTCTATCCACCTGAGCTACAAGCGCGTATCGGCGGGGAACAGATCGACTGCTCCCCGCATTGGATAAAAACCGATTAAAAACTGTAGGTGATTGAGCCAACGGCGGTGCTGCGGGCATATTTGCCCGTGCCAAGGGTAATGAACAGCTCTTTGACCACAATATCTTCCACATTAAACGAGTAATTATAGCTGTGCTTGAGCGCGGTGAAATTCCCGTTTTTGTCAATCGTCGCCTTGATTTGAATATTGCTGTAGTCAACGCCGATTGTTTTGATATTAATACTCAAGCCCGGCACATCGCCCTCTGCGGATGCAATCCCCTCGCGGGCGGATTCCTCATTGGTGTAGTCCCATGTGAAACGCCCGATCGGGCTCTTGCCGTACTTTTGCGGATTTGCTCCCCCCTTGACGTCGAGTACGATAACCGTATTGCCTTTGGCATCCGTCGTCGCCGTCGCTTTGGTGATATCATTCACGGTCAGGGTGCTTTGCTGCAAAGCTGATTTTGCGGGCTGGGTATATGTTGATTTGCCCTCACCCAAAAATTCCAGCACTTTCGATTCCACATGAAAACCCGCAATGCTGATTGCCAACAGTTTTGCTAGCGCCTCGTCGCTGTCCACGGGACGTTTTATGGTCGTTTCGGTCACTTTCGTTACCGTTTTATTGGCGGCGATCGCTTTTTTTGTGGCGTTTGTGTAGAGCGCAAGGATGGACGCGGTGTTCAGCGCAACAGCCGGCTCCGTCGTTTGATTCCCTGAAGCCGTCGACACCGTCGCCGTTATGTCCGTTCCCGTGCTATTCGCGTTGTCCGAGATATCAGTCGGCGTGGTTGGATCAATTTCCGTCGAGATGGTGATATCTGTTTCCGTTTCTGCTGGAATTGTCTCCGTTTGCGTTGAAACCGTCGAGTTTGCATCGATTGTCGCGTCTGCGGGTTCATCAGCGTTACCGCAAGCGAACAATCCGAACGCTAAAACTGTGGCAAGTGCAATGGCAAATAACTTTTTCATGTTTCTTTCCCCTTACATTATGAATAACATGCCCATCTTATTTTTGCAGTAGTGGAGGCGACACTTGATCGCCCGTGAAAAAATCTCGCACACTGAAAATGATCGCGCGAAGCGGTCAAAGTCTTTTTGCTTACTTTTTCTTCAGAAAAAGTAAGTCAGAAAAAGCAGATTTTTCTGAAGAAAGCAACTCAAACGGTCTGTTGCACTGCCACGGCGCAAGCGACCGTCGCGCCGACCATTGGGTTGTTGCCCATGCCGATCAAGCCCATCATTTCAACGTGCGCGGGAACAGAGGACGACCCGGCAAATTGCGCGTCGCCGTGCATGCGTCCCATGGAATCCGTCAAGCCATAGGATGCCGGACCGGCCGCCATGTTATCGGGGTGGAGAGTGCGCCCTGTGCCGCCGCCCGAAGCAACGGAGAAATACGCAACGCCGTTCTCGTTCGCCCATTTTTTGTATGTACCCGCAACCAAGTGCTGAAAACGCGTCGGATTGGTGGAATTCCCCGTGATGGAAACGTCCACGCCCTCTTTTTTCATGATGGCGACACCCTCAAGCACATCGTTCGCGCCGTAACAGCGCACTTGCGCACGGTCGCCGTCGGAATACGCCGTGGTGGATACGATTTCCAGTTCGTCGGCATAAAAATCATAATTCGTCTTCACGTAAGTGAATCCGTTGATGCGGGAGATGATCATGGCGGCATCTTTGCCTAACCCATTGAGAATAACCTGCAACGGTGCTATACGCACTTTGTTGGCGGTTTTTGCGATACCAATCGCGCCCTCCGCCGCCGCAAAGGATTCATGACCCGCCAAAAACGCAAAACATTTGGTTTTTTCATTCAGAAGCATCGCGCCCAAATTGCCGTGGCCCAAACCGACCTTTCGCTGCTCGGCGACAGAACCCGGAATACAAAACGCCTGCAATCCCTTGCCGATCACGGCGGCTGCGGCTGCGGCATCGGTCACGCCCTCTTTGAGTGCCATCGCCACACCCAATGTGTATGCCCAAACAGCGTTTTCAAACGCGATCGGCTGAACACCGCGCACAATTATGTCAACGTCGATGCCCTTGCTCAGGCAAAGCGCGCGAGCGGCTTCCAAACTTTCGATGCCCGCCAATTCCAATGCGGCTTCAATTTTCGCAACGCGGCGATCCTTACCTTCAAATATTACATCATTTGCCATGGTGCGTCACTCCTTTCTTATTCTTCTCTGGGATCAATGTATTTCGCGGCTTCGGTAAAACGCCCGTAATTGCCCGTGTTTTTCTTCAAAGCCTCATCGGCGGATGCGCCGCGGCGTACATCTTCCAAAAATTTGCCCAATTTGATGAACTCATAGCCGATCACTTGATCATCCGTGTCGAGCGCAATGCGGGTGACATAGCCCTCCGCCATTTCCATGAAGCGCACGCCTTTGGCTTTGGTGGAATACATCGTGCCAACCTGCGAACGCAAGCCTTTGCCCAAATCCTCCAAACCCGCGCCGATCGGTAAACCGTCCTCCGAAAACGCCGACTGCGTGCGTCCGTAGGCGAATTGTTGAAATATTTCACGCATCGCCACGTTGATGGCATCACAAACCAAGTCGGTGTTTAGGCATTCCAGCAATGTTTTCCCCGGCAGAATTTCGGCCGCCATAGCGGCGGAGTGCGTCATGCCCGAGCAACCGATGGTTTCAACCAACGCTTCCTCCACGACCCCCTCTTTGACATTGAGCGTCAATTTGCATGCGCCCTGTTGCGGCGCACACCAACCCACGCCGTGCGATAACCCCGAAATATCGGTGATTTGATAGGCTTTCACCCAACGCCCCTCTTCGGGGATGGGTGCCGGTCCGTGGTGCGGACCTTTTGCGACAACGCACATTTGCTCCACTTCGTGTGAATACTTCACGTGCAATCTCCTTCCTGTCCTCAAACATAATTCATATTCGCCCACCCAGTATAACACGATTTGTGCCGCAATGCAAGCATTTTTGCGCTTCGAAAGATTTTTCTGAAGAAAAACGCCTGCGGCGAGTACCCACTTCGCGCGCCTGCGGCGAGCACCCGCTTCGCGCTGTCATTTTTAGACTGATGTATATTTGCTCAGTCTAAAAATGACAGCGCGAAGCGCGAAAAAGTTCTTTTGCTTCTTTTCTTTCAAGAAAAGAAGACAAGAAAAGAAGAGGGTGCTATGAAAACAGGGGGATACGTCGCACGCATCCCCCTGTTCTTTTATTTGCGTCTTATTTAAACAACTGCGAGGGCGGCAACGGTCGCCACGGATTGTCGGATTGCGGCGGCATTACGGGCGCGGCGGGAATCGCGCCGCGTTGCGGTTGCTCACGCGTACCCGCTCCAAATAACCGCACCCCGCTGCCGACCAACGCAATAACCGTCAAAAAGAGCACGGCATAAAACCCGATACTCATGTTTTGCGGTATGCCGTCAGGATTCGCGTTGGCATTCGTGATTTCCATCAGTAGCACCGATTTTGCCTGCGTGCTCAGCCAAAAAAGCGAAAACACTTGCACCGCGCAGGCAATTATAGCAAGTATGTAAGCGACTTTCGCGCCGAGCCAATTTTTTTTGCCGACAGCCCAAAGCACCACCAGCAAAACGGGAAAAAACGCGTATTGCGCAATGGAAAGCCATGGCAACGCAAGCAGATTCACACTGATATCCACCCACTGCGCGCTTGCGAACGGCAACAGACCTACCGGCAAAATCAGGCCCGCCAACAGCAAAAAAAGATTGCGATCCGCAAATCTTACATATTTTTTCAACATCGCTTTTCCTTTCGTTTCGTTATACGATTTCGTCAAGCAGCAAAAGCAAGTCATCCACAATGTCGTTTTCATTCTCAGTCCGCGTGTTGCCGCTCGACAAACTGTGTGTGATCGCATCCATGAGCATATCTTCCTCATCGTGCTGTGGATTGATTTCATCCGCTTGTATTGGTTTGACGGCAAAATCTGTTACTCGCTCAACTGTCTCAGTCACTTCTTGAACAACCCCTTCCGCAGGTGCTTCAACCGCCTTTTCGGTCGGCTCTTCTTCAATAATCTCCGCGATTGGCTCAATCGGCATGGGTTGCGCGGCGGACACTTGCACGGCAGGCTCCGTGCTGAGTCTGTCTTCCTCTTTGGGGATTTCATCCGTTTGTATTGGTTTGATGGCAAAATCCGTTGTTCGCTCAACCGCCTCCCCTTCAACAATCTTCGCGATCGGCTCAATCGGCGCGGGTTGCGCGGCGGGGATTTGCATAGCAGCCTCCGTGTTTCGTTTGCGTATTTTTTTGAGAAGAATCACCAAAACAATCACAGCCGCCGTCAATAAGCCCAATAGCACAAGCGGTAAAACAACATAGAGCATAACACCATCGAACGTGCCTAATTTTGCCGTCCAGTTCCAAATTGAAATCACTTTGTATCGATAATTGCTCTGCGTCACCGGCTCGGGGTCAACGATCGTCACATTGTCGCCTTTGGTGCGCAAAAACGCGCCGTCCTGTTCCACAACGCGGTGTGTGTTCAACGAAACTTGGGCATCCGCCGCAAATTCAAACGTGATAATGTCGCCCTCTTTGATTTTTGAAAAATCTTCCGCCTTTCCAAAAACGAGCGCGCCAACCGCAATCGTCGGTTCCATGGAGTCTGATTGGATCACATAGAGCCGAATGCCGTAAAACGTGTTTTTGTAGGCCGGTGTGCGGTTGCCCAAAAAAGCAGGGATAATCACTACTGCCAACAGCAACGGAAGAAAAACCAAAAAGACATTCAACACGCGGTTCTGACGCGCTTCCGCGCGCACACTGCTTTGCTTCATTTTGACATCCTTACATTTTTTACATCCTGCGCTTCCGCGCAATTTCTTTTATATCTTTACTCCGTAACGCTTTGGTCATACGCCCGCTGAATGGCTTCCAAAATATCGTTCAAACCTCTTTCGTTCAGTTCCGCAATATAGGCATCCCATTGCGTCGCCAAATCGCGTTTGCCTGTCACGAAAGCGCGAGCGCCCTCCGTCATGGCGTCAATCACGCCGCTGTAATCAAGTTCCTCTTGCGCGGATGGTGTCAATTCCGGCAGAGCGTTTTGCAAGTTGAGCAATCCAACGGGTTCGTAGTATTCTTTTGTCACCTTGTTCATGTAACCCGCCCAATTTTCTTTGGTTTGCAGCGAAGGCAACGCGCCGTTCGTCGGTGCTGTCGCTTGGCGTTCCATTTGACGACCGGCCGAAAGCCAATAAGGCACTTCACCCAACAAACCGCTGTAGATCAGCGTGCCGTCCACCGCTTGCGGCGCAAGACGCCAGGTGCTGCGCTGCGCACCCATGGCAAGGGTGCTGTTATCCGCCGCAAACCAACCGACATTCTCGTTGCCGTAGCAAACCGTGAGCGTTCCGCCCTGTGAAAGCATGGCATCGCCGAATTTGAGCGCCAAAATCTGCCGTTCCTCGTCTATCCGATTGGGGATGAGGAATCCGCCCGTTTTGATTGCCGTGCGCTTGACAAACGTACTGCTCTGTTCGCCGTTTTTCAGCGGCGCGAGAGGTAGATAATTGCTGGCGCGTTCCGTGTCGTTCATAATCGCGCCGAGGTCTTTTGCCAAAATCACGCCGTATTTCTCCTGCGCCTTGCTTCCGTTGAGGAAAACGCTCGTACTCTGTTCAAACACGGTTGCATCCACAAGATTTTCACGGTAGATTGTGTTCAAATACGCAAGCGCGTCTTTGAATCCCGGTTGGACGCTTCCCGCGTACAGCTTTCCGTCGCCGCCCACGTTGATGTAGTTGGTCGCGGTCAAATCAAAATCCGTCGTCACAAACGCGCTGATCAAAAAGCCGAACGTCGAACCGTTCGCGGTGTCTTTGTATGCCGCGCCCAACGGCACTTCATCCTGCTTGCCGTTGCCGTTGAGGTCGCTCGTTTTAAACACGCGGAGCACCTCCAGCAGTTCCTGCGGCGAATCGGGCATTTCGAGTTTGGCGCGAACCAGCCAATCGTTGTTGATCCACGCCTTTTGCGGATACTCTTCGGCATACTGCTCGTTGAGCGACGGCAACGAATAGAGTTTGCCTTGGAAAAGCATTTCATCGCGGCGGGATGTGTCCGCGTTGATGATATCGCGCAAATTTGGGGCGTATGCGTTCACATAGCTGTCGCTCAGTTCCAAAAAACTGCTTTGTGCCACAAGCGCTTCAAGTTGCCGGCTGTCAAGCCCCATGCCCAAATAGGCGTCGGGCAAATCCTTTGGCTCTTTCCCCAAATCCTCCTGAAGCCTTGTGTATGTATCCGTGCCGTAGTCAATCCATTTCACCCGCAAGCCGAGTTCGGCTTCAAAATAGTTGGTGATACCTTGTTCGTTCCAATGTTTGATGATGTCTGTCCGCGCCGCGATTTGGATGGTTTCGGGGCGTGTGAAAACGAATGCCAGCACACCGCCCGCAACAAGTATCACCGCCAGCGCAAGGGCGATAATTTTGATCCGGAGCGCGTTTTTTTTGTTTTGCCTTTTTGCTGTCTTCTGCTTTGTCTTCATCATGGTTTTCAATTATCCTCACTTTCGTACTGTAGCGAAGTGTCTCGTGAACATTATATCACTTTTGTCGACATATTGCAACATCATCTTCACAAAACATTTCAAACACTTCCACGCCCCGTTGGGGCGGGAGACACCGCCAAAGCAGCGCCTCCCGCTGGATTTCGCCTAACGCTTAATAAGCGAGTTGGAATTTACCGGTTTTGCGGCGAACGATCAGTGCGCAAACGGTCAAGCCGCCCGAACCGATGAGCACCAAAATTGCCCACAAAGCCGAAGCTTCGCTGGTTTTGGGAACATATCCTTTGCCGTCGCTTGTGTTGTTCACAATGGCATTGCCGTTTTGATTGCCGCCATCGCCGCCTTTCGCGTTGCCCGATCCGCCGCTTGGTGTTTCGGGCGCGGCGACCGCGTTGCCGCCATTGCCGTTGCCGTTGGTGTTGTTGTTGATGATGGTTATGCCGCCGGCGGATGCGCCGTTTGATCCGACTGACGCCGCGTTGCCTCCGTTGCCGTTGCCATTGGTGTTGTTGTTGATAATGGTAACGCCGCTGTTTGCGCCGTTACAGTCATCCCCATTTCCGCCGTTTCCGCCGCCATCGCCTATGGTGATATCTCCAATTGTGATGTTGCCAATCGTCGTGCTGTTATTGTTGTTGATCGTGTTGTTGATATTCACCGTGCCGTTGTTGATATACTGATTGCCATTGCCGGGCGTGACCACAGATGATCCGCCGCAGTTGCAATCGTCGCCGGCATGTTCGCAATCACAGTCGCCGCCTTCGCTGCAGCCGCAATCGCAGTCGCCCGTGTCCACAATCACAATGTTGGATGTGCTGTCGTCATCTCCGTCTCCATTGCCCGCAATCGCATGCGCAATATTACGGATTGTCCCGCTCACATCGCTGTCAACGCGCACTTGGAAGCGCGCCGTGTAACTGCCGCGCGGCGCAATTGCGTCCGCCGTCCATGTGAGTACGCCGCTCGCGTAATCCGCTTCCGGCGTTGCGGAACCGCGCACATAGCGCGTACCCGTTGGGATGGAATCTGTAATCACGACATCACGCGCCGTAACACCGCTTGGGTTGTAAACCGTAATGGTGTAGGTGATCACGTCATCCGCTTTCGCTTGTCTTCTGTCGGCGGATTTTTCAACCCTGAGATACGGACGTTCCACCGGGTTTTCGACTTCGTTGGTCGGGGTTTCGGTGTCGGGTTTGGTCGGATCATCGCTTGGCGTAACCACAACCGCACCGTTGCGAAGCGTGCGATAGCGCACGGAATCCGGCAACGCGTTCACCGTGACGCGGAAGCTGACCGTCTTTGTTTCGCCCGCCGCGAGGTCAAGCGTCCATGTGATCGAATCAGTTCCTCGTGTACCGCCGCTGCTAATGCTGCCCGTTACCAAAGTCGTCCCTTCCGGGATGGTGTCGCGGACAATCACGCCCGTAACCGCCGTCGTCTTGGTGTTGTATACATTGATGGAATAGGTGAGTTCATCGCCCGCCGCAACCGCCGCGCCGTTGGATGGATTAACGCGCTTGACACCGTAGACTCTGCCTTGACCGATCGGCGGCACGATTGGATTTTCGACTGCATTGCCGGGTTCGCCGTTGATGTAACCCACATTGCGGATTGTTCCGACGACGACGCCCTCAGGCAAATCGTTCACAGTCACTTGGAAACTGACGGTTTTGCTCTCGCCCGCCGCAAGATTCAGCGTCCACGAAAGGCTGTTGCCCGCAAGCGTACCGCCGTCCGTCGCGCTGCCGGCGACATAAGTCGTTCCGGCGGGGATGCTGTCGCTGATGCTGATGTTTCTGCGCTCCGCAATGCCGGAATTGCTCGCGGTGAGGAAATAAGTGACGACATCGCCCGCTTTCACTTGCTGTCCGTCGCCATGGCTGACGCCCTTTTTGAGTGTCAGTTCGCCATTTTGCGGCGTTACAGGCGGCACTTGCGGATTTTCGACTTCGTTGGTCGGGATTTCAATCGGCGGGTTATTGCCGTCCGGAACAGTAACGATCGCCTGATTGCGCAGGAGGCGGTAAACTGTACCCGCAGGCAATTCGCTCACAACAACCGCAAAGCCGACCGTGATGGTTTGACCCGCTTCGATGCGCGCAATGTTCCATGTGACGACACCGTCGTCCAATATGCCGCCGTTCGTGATACTGCCGCCGATCAGCACCGTGCCCTCCGGAACTGTGTCGCGCACGTCAATATTTTCTTTTGCCGACGCGCCTGTGTTGACGATATCAATCGAATAAGTGAGTGTGTCGCTCGCTTTCACGCTTGTGCCCGACGCGGGATTCACGCGTTTGATACCGATGATGCCGTCGGGACGAATGACAGGATTTTCAACAGGTTCACCCTGGTTCCCGTTGATGTAGCCCGCGTTGCGGATCACGCCCGTGCGCACACCGTTTGGCAACGCGTCGACCGTCACACGGAAGCTCAGTTCTTTGCTTGCTCCCGCCGCAAGGGTTGGGATTATCCATGTGATCACGCCGTCGCGCAGCACGCCGCCTTCGGTGATGCTGTCCGCCACAAACGTCGTCCCGCTTGGAACGCGGTCGGTTACAATCACGTTGGTTTTGTCGGTCCGGCCGAAGTTAGTCGCCGTCAATGTGTATGTGATCGTGTCGCCCGCCTGCAATCGCGCGTTCGCGGGGCGGTCGGTGCGCTTGTTCAAATACAAGCCGCCCGGGATTTCGGGATAGAGATTCGGATGTTCCACTTCATTGGTCGGATATTCAACCGGCGGCGTACCGTCTGACCCCGGGGAAGTGATCACCGCCTGATTGCGGATAATCTTTGCCAAAACGCCTTGCGGCAGTGCGTTCACCGTCGCTTGGAAACTGAGCGTGATCGTCTCGCGGGCCTGCATGCTTGCGATATTCCATGTGATCACGCCGTCCGCAAGTGTGCCGCCATTGCTGATTGAGCCTGCCACAAGGCTTGTGCCCTCGGGCAGAGGATCGCGCACCGTGATGCCGCTGACGGCGCTGCCGTTGCGGTTGAATACATCCACATAGTAGGTGATCACGTCGCCTTGCCTGACCGTGCTGCCCGCGGGCGGATTGGCGCGTTTCGCGCCCACCACGTTTGCGCCTGTTGGCGGATAGACGGGATTTTCGACTGGATCGCCCGGTTTGCCATTGATATAGCCAACGTTGCGGATGATGAACGGTGCCGCGCCCTGCGCCAACTGGTTCACCGTCACTTGGAAAGACACCGTTTTGCTTTCGCCCGCGTTCAAACGCGCAATGTTCCATGTGATGGTTTTGCCGTCGATCGCGCCGCCGTCGCTGGCACTGCGGTTGACGTAGGTCGTGCCGCTCGGCACATTGTCTGTAACGGCAATATCGCTTTGCGTTTCCTGCCCATAATTGGTCACGGTGAGATAATAGGTGATGGTCTCACCCGCGACGACCGCTCCAAACACACCCTTATCGGTGCTCTTGTGCAAATACAAGCCGTTCGTTGGCGGGGTATCGGGCACGACGATATGCGGAACTTCGGGCGTTTGCTCTTCGCCGTTCGGTCCAACGATCACAGCAACATTGCGCAGGTTGCGGAAAGTCTCGTTCGCGCTGAGCGGGTTGACCGTTACCTGGAAGCTCACGCGTTTAACCGCGCCGACCGCAAGATCGGCAATCGTCCAAACAACCTGACCGCCCACAAGCGCGCCGCCGTCGCTGGCGCTGCCCGCGACATATGTCGTTCCCGTTGGAATCGCGTCGCGCACAGGCAGTTCGCGCAACGCGGTGCTGCCGTTGTTGATCACGTCGATGTAATACGTAATGATATCGCCCGCCTTGACGTTGCTGCCCGCCACGGGATTGGATGATTTCAATCCAAC
>JAITDE010000055.1 GCA_031282735.1 Oscillospiraceae bacterium
CAATTGCCGTGACTGCGGCAAAGGAAGTGGAAGGCGTGGGGCGACTTGTGCCGCGCGCGGCGGATATCACCCGCGCTTTGCATGCCAATGACGCGCTGAAATTTGTGAAAATCTCCGGCAGCGGCGAAATGGTGTTACATATCGCGTTGTGTATCGCGCCCGGCGCACGGATCGCCAACGTTGCGGCGGGCGTGCAGGCGGCGGTGAAAAACGCCGTGCAAAACATGACGGGGCGCACCGTTTCGCGCGTCAATATCACAATTGCGGGCATCGACGCGCAATGAATTGGAGTTAATATGTCAAAACAAATTTCACGCCGTGCCGCGCGTGAACAAGGCTTCGCGTTATTGTTTACGCTTTCGTTCCACCCAAACGCGACGGCGCAGGAACTTGTCGCGGGCGCGATTGATGAAAACAACGGCGTGACCGCGCTTGCGATTGATGTGTTCGCCGAACAGCTTGTCACGCGCACAATCGAACATCTGGACGAAATTGATGCCGGCATTGCGTTGCGTCTAAAAGATTGGAAGATGGAGCGCATTTCGCGCGTGTCGCTCGCCCTTTTGCGTTTGGCGGTGAGCGAGTTGCTCTATTTCGATGAAATCCCCACAGGTGTCACGATCAATGAGGCGGTGGAACTCGCCAAACGCTACGGCGACGAAGATACTCCGAGCTTTGTGAACGGCATATTGGGAACAATCGCAAGACAAATGATCGAACATTCGTAAAACGACATCAAAAGCAAGGTGATTTTTTGCCTCAAATTGAAGTGCTGACTGTGTCGCAGCTCAATCTTTTTGCAAAGCGGCGTTTGGAAACGGATGCCGTGCTGTCCGACGTGTTTGCCGCGGGAGAGATATCCAATTTTAAGGCGTATCCGCAAAGCGGGCATTGGTATTTTGCGCTCAAGGATCGTGATGCCTCAATACCCGCCGTGATGTTTCGCGGCTCAAATCAGCGTCTGCTCTTTTTGCCCGAAAACGGCATGCGCGTCGTCGTGCGCGGGCATGTGTCAATTTATGAACGCGACGGCAAGTTCCAACTCTATGCGCAGGACATGCAACCATCGGGCATCGGCGCGCTGTATTTGGCACTGGCGCAACTGAAAGAAAAGCTGGAAGCGGAGGGACTGTTCGATCCGTCGCGCAAAAAGCCGATCCCGCAAATGCCGCGTTGCGTCGGTGTTGTGACGTCGGGTTCGGGCGCGGCGGTGCAGGATGTTTTGCAGATTTTGGCGCGCCGTTTTCCGCCGGCAAGGGTCATACTCTGCCCCGTGCAGGTGCAGGGCGACGGTTCGGCCGCACAGATCGCCCGCGCCATCGAGCGGCTCAATCGGGATGGCGAAGCTGAAGTACTCATCGTCGGGCGCGGCGGCGGATCAATGGAAGACTTGTGGGCGTTCAACGAAGAACCCGTGATACGCGCCGTCGCATCGTCAAAAATCCCCGTGATATCGGCCGTCGGGCACGAAACCGACCACACGCTGTGCGATGATGCGGCAGATTTGCGTGCGCCAACGCCATCGGCGGCGGCGGAGCTTGCCGTGCCGGATCAGCAGGAGCTTTTCGCGTTTTTGCGCAATGTGCGGGAGCGGAGCAAACAGGCGGTGCTTGCGGTTGTGCGCACAAAACGGTTTCAATTGGATTATCTTTTGCAGGCGCGTGTATTGCGCGGGCCTGACGCTTTGCTAACCGTGCCGCGCCAACGGATTGACGACGCCCAACGCCGTGCGCACGACGCAATGAACAATCGATTGCAAGCGGAACGACGACGCTATTACACCATTGTTTCGGCGATTGATGCCATGAGTCCTCTGCGTGTGCTCACGCGCGGCTATGCGATCGTCACGCGGGGCGGACATATCGCAGCCAGCGCGGCGGAACTAAAAGCGGGCGACGAAGTAGAAATCCAATTGCGCGACGGTTCTCGCACGGCGACAATTGCGGAATAAGACGCGCGGCTATGCAAGCCCGCGCAAAATTTTCCTCAGTCACGCAAAACACAATCGATTGAACGAACACAAGGAGGAACATGCGTTGCATATTCTGGACTACCAAGCAAGTTCCTTCCGCAATTTAACGTCGATCGCCTTTGAACCATCGCCCGGCATTAATATGATTTTCGGCGCGAACGGGCAGGGCAAAACAAATCTGATCGAAAGCATTTGGCTGTTCACGGGCTGCCGCAGTTTCCGCACGAACGAAAACGCGGAACTCATCATGAAAGGACAACCCCGCGCGGAACTTGCCATCCAATTTTGGTCGAACGCGCACACGCAAAGCGCGGCAATCGACATACAAAATCAACGCACCCTGCGCCTGAACGGCTTCACGCAAGCGTCGCCGAGGCGCATGTTCGGCGTGTTTCCCGCAGTGGTATTTTCGCCGTCGACATTGGCAATCGTCAAGGGCGGGCCGAGCGAACGGCGGCGGTTTTTGGATATCGCGCTGAGCATGATTAAACCCATTTACGCCGTCACGCTTGCAAAATACATCAAAGCGCTCAACCAGCGCAACGCCCTGTTGCGCAAGGCGGACGGCGCGGACGAGTCGTTTTTGATGTGGGAAGAGGTGCTGGCGAGCGAAGCGGCATCGGTCATGCTTGCGCGGTATGCCTATTTGCGTGAACTCTGCCCGCTGGCGACACAATATTACGGCGAAATTTCCGCCGAAAAAGAACGGTTTGATATCCGGTATGCCCCTGCCGCCGCGCGTGAGCAATCGTTTGACGCATTGCCGCGCGACGAACTCAAAGCGCGTTATCAGGTGTTGTTTGAGCGCAACCGCCGCAACGACTTGCGATTGCAATCCACCACGGTCGGACCGCACCGCGACGATTTGAACTTGCGCCTCAACGGCGACGCGGCGCGTCACTTCGCCTCGCAAGGGCAGCAACGGAGCATCGCTCTGGCGATGAAGCTTGCTGAAGCGTCCATTTTGCGCACGACATTGGGCGACGCGCCAATCGCGCTGTTGGACGATGTCATGAGCGAACTCGACGCGCAACGGCAATCCGATTTGCTGCGCTTTTTGGATGGTTGGCAGGTTTTCCTCAGTTGCTGCGAACCGTCGCATTTGCTGAGCGTTGCGTGCGGAAAAATCTTTGAAATGCAAAACGGCGCGTTGCGTCTTTCGCAATCCACATAAAATGGGAGGTTGTATGAAGCAGACAATCTATATTGATCCTAAGCAGCCGTTGCAAACCATGGAAGGCTTTGGTGTGAGCGGCGCGTGGTGGGCGCGGATTGTGGGCGCGTGGTCGCCGCAAAACCGCGCGGCACTGCTAAAATTGCTGTTCAGCCAAGAGGACGGCATGGGCATCGGCACATACCGTTACAATCTGGGCGGCGGATCGGCGGAATCCGGCAAAGGAACGTTCCCAAATGCCTGCCGACGCGCGTCTTCGTTCGACGACGGCAACGCGTACGATTGGTCGCGTGACGCCGCCGCCGTGCGGGTTTTGCGCGAAGCTGTGGAACTCGGCGCGGACGATGTCGTGTTTTTTGTCAACTCGCCGCCCGAACAGTTCACGGCATCGGGCGCGACGCAGTGCGCAAAGGCGTTCCGCGAAAATTTACCCAAGAAAAATCACCGCAAATTCGCGCAATATGTTTTGGATGTTACAGAACATTTTTTGGCTGACGGCATACCTGTGCGCACAATTTCGCCCGTCAACGAGCCGTTTTGGATTTGGACGGCGGGTAATGGTCAAGAAGGCTGTCACTACCGCCCAAGCAGTGTGCGGGCTGTTTTTAGTGTGTTCGCCGAAGAGATGGACAAACGCCCCGCCCTGCGCGATGTTATGCTGTCGGGCGCGGAAAACGGCGACTTGCGTTTTTTCAACCGCGCCTACACGAATGCCGTGCTCAAGAACACGCCCGCCGTCGCCAAACGGCTGGACGGCGTGGACACGCACTCCTACCGCGTCGCCGTACCGTGGTTTTTCAAAAGCGCGAAACGCGCCTATCGCAAATGGATGGATAAAAAATATCCAACCGTCAAGCTGCGCACCAGCGAGTGGACGCACATGGAGGGCGGGCGCGACCTCGGCATGGATTCCGCTTTGGAACAGGCGAAAATCATGTTTGAAGATTTGGAGTTGCTCCGCGCAGTCTCGTGGCAGCATTGGGTTGCGGTTTCGGATGTGAACTACAACGACGGTCTGATTTACATCGACCCACCCGCCGAAACGTACAAAGTCACAAAGCGCCTCTATGCGTTTGGGAACTTCTCCAAATTTGTGAAAGCGGGATTTGTATGTGTCAAAACCGGCGGAGGCGGCAATTTGCAAACACTGGCGTTTCAAAAGGACAATCAAACCGTTTTGATTGTGATCAATCAAACGCGTGCGGCAAAAACGATCGACATTGCGGGCGTGAACGGCGCGGCAAAACAATACATCACAGATGCGGTGCGCGATTTGGCGGAAGAATCGGTCAATTTGAACACCATAACAATCCCGCCGCGCAGTGTAAATACGGTTGTGTTTTCCTCTTAGAACCCATGTTCATAGCTAACACAACCACGAAGAAAAAGCTTGGCACATAAGGGGTTTTCTGGCACAATAATAGTGGATTGAAAAAATGAACCATTATGAAAAAACAAAACGGTTGAG
>JAITDE010000074.1 GCA_031282735.1 Oscillospiraceae bacterium
GGCGGGGCGCGGCACGACGGTGACAATGGAAAAAAAATTGTCGGTAAGGCTCCGCCGGGATGAGTGAGTTGATTAAAGACAGGGAGAAAGCCGTATCGGATAATCTGGGTCTCGCGCACTCCTGCGCCAACAAATTCAGGGGCCGTGGTATAGATTACGAGGATCTTTATCAGGCCGGATGCCTGGGCCTTGTCAAAGCGGTGGATAAATTCGATTACACCAAGGGCTTCAAATTTTCCACATACGCCACTTGGTGGATTCGCCAAGCCATCACCCGCGCGATAGCCGACCAAGCCCGCACCATCCGTATCCCTGTGCATATGGTTGAAACAATCAACAAGGTCAAAAAGGCGAATTCGCAGTTGCTCCACGAAAATGGGCGCGATCCGACCACGGAGGAAGTGGCCGCGCGGCTCGAAATGGATGTTGCGCGCGTACGCGAGATTATGCGTGTCGCCCAAGAACCTGTGTCGCTCGAAACCCCGATCGGTGAGGAGGAGGACAGCCTTCTGGGCGACTTTATCCCTGACGACGACGCGCCCGCGCCGGCGGATCGCGCATCCGCGCTCTTGCTCAAAGAGCAGATCGGCGAGGTGCTCAAAACGCTCACGACCCGCGAAGAAAAGGTGCTTGCCATGCGCTTTGGTTTAGAGGGCGGGCATCCCCACACGCTGGAAGAGGTGGGCAGGGAGTTCAATGTCACGCGCGAACGCATCCGCCAAATCGAGGCAAAAGCGTTGCGCAAACTCCGTCATCCAAGCCGGAGCAAACGGCTCAAGGATTTTTTGGATTGAATGCGGCGTCTTGCCATATTGTTTTCAGCCCGCGGGGAATTCCCGCGGGTCTTTGGTTTGTGTTTGTATTTGAAAACGATCGCGCCGTCAAGTGATCGGTTGCGGATGATAGCCGCGCACCGTTTCCATCCAGCCGCTCACGCAACGCGCCAAGCGCGACGATTCCGCGTATGCCTCGTTTTGCGCCCCCGCAAAAACAAAATCGCAAAATGCGCCGACTTCAAAACGCATGACTTCGTGCTTTTGCATGGGCGTATCCAAGCGCGTTCGGTTTCCGCCGTTATCATAAAAATACACCTGTTGCAACTGGGAAATGGATGTGATCGTGATGGTTCCTTTTTCGCCGATGATTTGCGAAACGCCTCGGCTTTGTCCCAATTTTGACCAAGTGAGCGCCGCAATTGCGTCGTCATATCGCAGCAGCGCAGCACCCGCGCCGTCCGCGCCTGTGGAAAGCATATTCGCTTGCGACACGCACGAAAGCGGTTCGCCGAAAAAATCCAAACACGGATACATGCAATAAATCCCCAAATCGTTCCATGCGCCCGCCGCAAGGGCCGGATTGAAAATATTGGGTACTTCACCCGCCAAAAGGGCATCCAGCTTTGAGCTGCGCTGTGAAAAATCAAACCGCACCGCCGAAATTCGCCCCGCGCGCCTGATTGCTTCGCGCAACGCTTGCCGCATGGGTGTGTGCAAATACATGATTGCTTCCATATAGATAAGTCTTTTCGCCTTTGCGCGTGTTTGCAGTTCGGTGAGCTGCGCCGGCGTGGCGGTGATTGGCTTTTCGCAGATCACATGTTTGCCGGCGGTCAAAAGCAGTTTGCTTTGCGCATAATGGCAACTGTTCGGGCTGGCGACATAACACGCTTGCACACTTGCGTCGTTTGCGAGTGCCTCGACGGATGTATAAACACGCGTGTGTGTCTGCCCGATTTTCCGCGCGAAAGCAAGCCCGCGTTCTTGGCTTCGCGAACATATGGCAACCAGTCGCAGGGGCGTACCCTTGGCGGCTTTAATGAACTCTTCCGTAATCCAACTTGTGCCGACGACCGCAAACGGTATCATGACGCCGCCCTCCTTAATCGAATAAAAGACCGAGTGAATAAATCCCGCCGCGCTTTGAGAGCGTTTCGTAGCGCAATCCGCCCAACACGCGCAGCATTTGTTTGCGCTGTTTTTCGACGAACGCGCAAACACCGCGCAATTCCAACGCTTCCAGATGGTTCGCAACGGTTGCCTGGAGCGGCGGTAGGGCGGCGGCGCAATCCGCTTCCCTGCACAAAAACTGGCAATGCGCCCGATAGCGTCCCGCAATGCCTTGCTGAAAAAGCAGTGT
This sequence comes from Oscillospiraceae bacterium, assembly GCA_031282735.1. GTDB lineage: Bacteria > Bacillota > Clostridia > Oscillospirales > Acutalibacteraceae > WRMQ01. The sequence continues at coordinate 2,137 of JAITDE010000074.1, forward strand.
CCGTTTGGATGTCGCCGTTGCGGATACGCCGTATTGCGCCATTTTTGGCGCGTAACGCTCCGAAAAACGGCGGTGATACGCGCCAAAATCGGGTGCGCATAACGCCGCCGCGATCATCACGCCGTTTTCCTCGGCGACAAAACAATGCGCGGCTTCGCATGCAAGATAATATTGGCAAAAACTCTGCAAAATCACAAAACGTTCTTGCTGGGTGCGCTTGCGCAAGGGCGTTTGGGCAAGGCACAAATCGCGCAGGGCGTTTTCGTCGTTGGATTCCAGCGGGCGAATGATCATAACCGACCTCCGTATTGAAAATTGTCAATTTGGGTTTTAAATGATTTTCGCAAACCGCCCGTTGAGTATCACAACGCCCGCGCAGAGCATGGCGCACAGGGCGCAAGCGAGCATATCACGAGGGCGTATTTTGAGTTGTTTGAGGCTTGTGCGCTGGTTGTTGCCCGTGTAACAGCGGCTTTCCATGGCGTTGGCCAGTTCCGCCGCGCGGCGAAACGCCGAAATGAACAGCGGCACGAGCACAGGCACGAACGCTTTGGCGCGTTTGAGGAAATTCCCTGTTTCCAAATCCGACCCCCGCGCCTTTTGCGCGTTCATGATACGATCGACTTCCTCAATGAGCGTCGGCACAAAGCGCAGGGCAAGCGTCATCATCATGGCAAAAATTGAAACGGGCACATGCAGTTTGTTCAATGGCTTGAGCAGGCGTTCCAATCCCGTGGTGAGCATCGACGGCGTGGTAGTGTAGGTGAGCAGGGAACTGACCAAAATCAGCGACATAATGCGCGCGGTTGTGAAAATCGCCGCAAATACGCCCTCGCGCGTGATGGTGAGCATCCAGCGAAAGATGGGGACTGCCAGCAAGATGTGGGCGTCCTCTTTTTGCGTATAAAGCAAATTGAGTATGCTTGTGAAGAGCACGAGCACAAGAATCGGGCGGAACGACCGCAGGAGCGTCTTTGCCGGCACGCGCGAAAGAACCGCAAGCGCGATTGAGCCTAGCGCGATCAATCCCAACGAGAGAAAATTCCGGCTCATGAAAATGACGACCATAAAAAAGAGCGTCAAGATCAATTTGATACGCGGATCCAGTCGGTGCAGAACCGAGTGCCCGGCGTAGTATTGTCCAATGGTGATGTCGCTGATCAAGCAGTCGCACCCCCTTGCTTTTTGAGACGCAGAAGTTCCGCCGCGGCATCCTCAATCGTGAAAATGGATGTGCTTACAGGCAGCCCCCGTTTGTTCAAATCGCAAAAAATTTGCGTGACATTCGGCACGGCAAGCCCCATTGCCGCGAGCGCTTCTGGCTGCGAAAACACTTGCGCGACTGTGCCGCGCATGGCGATTTTGCCTTTGTGGAGCACCAGCACGCTGTCGGCAAGCCGCGCGACATCTTCCATGTGGTGCGAAATGAGCAGGATCGTGCTCCCGGTTTCCAGCCGATAACGGTCAATCATCCGCAAAATCAGCTCTTTGCCGCGCGGATCAAGCCCCGCCGTGGGTTCGTCGAGCACCAAAACCTGCGGACGCATCGCAATCACGCCCGCGATGGCGGCACGGCGTTTTTCGCCGCCTGACAAATCGAAGGGTGATTTTGCGAGCAAATCCGCGCCAAGCCCGACGCAATCCGCCGCGAACCGCACACGTCGTTGGATTTCTTCGCCGTCAAGCTTCATATTTTTTGGACCGAACGCAATATCTTTTGCAACCGTCTCTTCAAAAAGCTGATATTCGGGATACTGAAAGCACAGCCCGACCAAAAAACGCGCTTGACGCACGGCGGCTTTGTTCTCCCATATGTTTTTGCCGTCGACAAAAACCGTGCCATCCGTCGGCTTGAGCAACGCGTTCAAATGTTGCACAAAGGTGCTTTTGCCCGAGCCTGTATGCCCGATGATCGCAAGCAGTTCTCCCTTTTGCACATCCAAAGTGATGCCATCCAAGGCATCCGTGCGGTTTTTGGCGGTGTTGTTGTAGCGATGCCGCAAATCGCGGCAACTGATTGCAATATTTTGTGTGTTCATTGTGTTTCCCCCTGCGCGAACAGCGCGGCGATGGCGGCGGTGCAGTCCTCGTTTGTGAGAATATCCTGCGGCATTTGCGGAAAAATGCCGCGCAAAGCGTCCGCCAATTGCAGGGGCAGGGGGAGTTCCAACCCCGCGCGGCGCAGGATATCGCGCTGGGCGAACACAAAACGTGGGGTGCCGTCGAGCGCCAGTTCGCCATCGTCCATCACCATCACGCGGTCCGCTTGCGCGGCTTCCTCCATAAAGTGCGTGATGAACAGCACGGTGATGCCGCGTTCGCGGTTGAGTTTGCGCACGGCTTCCAGCACTTCGCGCCGCCCGCGCGGGTCGAGCATGGCGGTGGATTCGTCCAGCACAATCACGTCGTTTTCCATGGCGAGTATACCCGCGATCGCCACACGCTGTTTTTGACCGCCGGAGAGTTTGTGTGGTTCGGCGAGACGGTATTCATACATATCCACGGCTTTCAGCGCACCGTCCACACGTTCGCGGAGTTCGGGATGCGGGATGCACAGATTTTCGGGTCCGAACGCCACGTCGTCTTCGATGAGCGCGGCGATGATTTGGTTGTCGGGATTTTGAAACACAATCCCCACGCGTTTGCGCACGTCAAAAAGATTGTTTTCGTCCGCGGCGTTCAAGCCATCCACCAAAACCGTGCCTCCGGTCGGCGTGAGCAACCCGTTGCAAAGCTTTGCCACAGTCGATTTGCCCGATCCATTGTGGCCGAGCAGTGCGACGAACTCGCCGCGCACAATTGAGAAGCTCAAGTTTTCGACGGCAGGGATGGTTTCGCCCTCTTCATCGCCTTGGTAAGCGTAATATACGTTTTGGAACGCGATAATAGCTTTGTTGTCCATGTTTTTCCAATCGTTCAAAATAAATATGTTTGTTTTCAATTATGCAAAACGCAATTGCGTTGTTGCGCCGCAGGGCAGCGGCAAGCCGGATGCCGTGCATGGTAAGCCGATTTCGCTACTCAGGATTTTTGCGCCGAGACCGCACTTTTGCGCGAGAAAATAGCGCATCACGGCGGGGGAAAACGCGGTGGTATAGGAGTTGAGAAGCAACAGCAGGGGAGTATCGCTGAGCAATTGCAGGCATAAATCGCAAAGGTTGTCCAACGCGTCCTCAAGTTTCCAAACTTCGCCGTTCGGACCGCGCCCATAGGAGGGAGGATCAAGCAAAATGATATCGTACCGCTTGCCCCTGCGGATTTCGCGCGCGGCGAACCTGATGCAGTCGTCCACAATCCAGCGAACGCGATCGCCTTGCAATCCCGAAAGCGCGGCATTTTCTTTGGCGCGTTGCACCATGCCTTTCGAGGCATCGACATGCGTCACACGCGCACCTGCGGCGAGGCAAGCGAGCGTCGCGCCGCCCGTGTAGGCGAACAAGTTGAGCACATGCACGGGCTTGTTCGTGCCTTGGATCGTTTGCGTCAGCAAGTCCCAATTGATGGCCTGTTCGGGAAAAAGACCCGTATGTTTGAATCCCATGGGTTCAATCAAAAAGGTGAGCGATCCGTAGCGCACGTGCCATTGTTTGGGGATAGCCCGCATGTTCTCCCAACATCCGCCGCCGGAGGTGCTGCGATGGTAACGCGCGTGCGCCTTTGCCCAAAGCGGGTTTTGGCGCGGCGAGGTCCAAATCACCTGCGGGTCGGGGCGAATCAAAAGCAGATCGCCCCAGCGTTCCAACCGTTCCCCGTTTGTGCAGTCCAGCAGCTCATATTCTTGCCAATGTTCGGCGACGCGCATGGAAAACTCCTTATAATCGATCATTGAAAATTGGTGTATTGTTCTATTATGACACAAAAAAACCACAAAAGCTGAACAGCGCGTCTGTGCTTGACTTTTGGCTTTTGCGAATCCTAAATTTATTGAATAAAATGGGCTAAAATAGAATTAATTGTCTTTCGCTGTGTCTTTTATGATCGCGCCTGCGATGTTGTTTACAGCATCTGTTTTACGAGCAAAGTCGGGGTGCAAATAGCGGGCAGTCGTTTTGATATCTGTGTGTCCGAGAAGTTGTTGCGCCGTTTTCAAATCCGAGACGCGCAAGATTTCTGTTGCAAACGAATGCCGAAAACTGTGTGAAGGCAACCGATGCGCAAAGCCTGTATCCTCTTTCATTGCGTCAAAAAAGCAATTAAGCAGACGCGCAAAGTTAGCAGGGTGCATCGCGACACCGCGCTTGCTTGGAAAGACAAAATCGCACCTGTGTTCCAGTGACGACAGCGCATTTTGGAGAGCGGGCGGACACGGAATGTCCCGAATGCTTCCTGCCGTCTTCATTTTGTAATCCTCGACGCACACCTTGCTGTGGTCCACAAAAACCGCACGGCGCAAGTGGATGACGCCATCTTCAATATCTCCCCATTGTAGCCCGAGCAATTCGCCGCGCCGCATTCCCGTCAGTAGCAAAGTAAGCACTGCCGTGCCAATGACGGCATTGCCGCGCTTGGTTGGATTTGATTCGTTTGCGATATAGATTTGGGCAAACTGCGCTATCGCCATCATTTCGTCCTTTGTGAACACCTCACGCGGCGCGGATGGCTTGAATGGGCATTTAAGATTTTCTGCAGGGCTTTT
>JAITDE010000053.1 GCA_031282735.1 Oscillospiraceae bacterium
CTGTTCCGCAAATCGCGACTGCGCAGGGGGATTCACAACACATTGTCTCAAGCGCGACAAAAAGATCGCTATCCATTGCAACGCGCGGCATTTCGATTAAACCATCGCAAAGTTGAGTCACTTGTTCGGGCGTCGCCTCGCCAAAAAGTGCCGCACTCCCGATAAAAAGCTTTGCATTATGCAAATCAACGCCTTGCAATTGCAATTTTTGCAACAAATCTTGCAAAGCCGCACGGGCATTTTTCATTCCAACGGCATAAAAATGAATGCTCGCCGCTGAAGCAACTGCAACAGTTGTGCCATCGTGCCGTGTGGCAATGGCATTCGTCTTTGTGCCGCCGCCATCTACCCCGATATAATATTCCACCATCGCGTTCCCTCCACAAAATTTGCCCCGAAGTCACCTTCGGGGCACGGATCACGCCACAAAAAGATTAGGAAAGGGGACTGCGTGACTGATCAATTTTGTAACGCCCAAGCGTCGCCTTACGCAGGAGTTCCACATCGGATCGCAGATCGCTCACATCAATATAACCGCTGTGATCCACGTCTGCCGCCAACATTTGCACCGGATCCAAATCTGCTTTGCCGGCAATTGCTTGATACAACAGCAAGATATCCGCCACATCCACAAAGCCATCGCCGTTGATGTCGCCGAAAATCAAGAAAACAACACCGTCATAAAACGTAATCGTGTAGGGGTTTCGAGTCACGAAAACTGTGTAATCCGCTTTTGAACCTGTTCCCATGTAGGTGACACCAAACTTTTTGGTGTTCAAGGTGTTCGCTTGGGTTGGGGAATTGGATCGTACAACTCCCATCTGCGAATAAATCAGAGCTTGCGTCGCATTGCTGTAAAGCATAACAAATTTTTTCGCCTGCAAGTTGTCCTCGCCGTCAATCGAAAGACCGTACGGTAAATTGTATATTATTTTGTTGTAGCTGACTGTCTTTTTTACGTTACTATTCACAAGCTCACACACAGCCGCATCCTGGAAAGCCACCGATTTTGCAACGCCCAATGGGTGCAAAACGGTTGAACGAATCGTTGTATCTGTCTCTAATTTGGAATACATCGTCTTCATTTCTTTGGTTATCTCAATGACCAAAGACTCCGACGCTTTGTCGTAATCGTGCGGGAATTCCCACACGCGATCCAGCAACTCTTTCAGCTGAACAATGATTTCAGGTTTGTAGAACGAACTTTCATCGAAGTACTTCGTTTCGAGCAAAGGCAGGTAAATGTCGAAATCGGTGTAATTCGCAGGTTGACTGAATGCGCGCAATCCTTTTTCTGCCACAGTCAGTTCGCGGCGCGCCCGCGTGATCTGCGCCTGCTTAACACCCTTGTAATCCGAATCGTAGTAGCGATCCATCAAATCAAACGCATAATTATACGCTTTGATGAAGTTAGCCCAACTGTCGCGGGTATAAGTCTGTCCGCCGTCGTTGTTATAATCTTTTTCCATAACGCGCATCAGCGTGTCGCGCAAATGTTGGTATTCCAAACCGCCGTTGCTCACCTGCATGTCGGAACGCTCCGCCGATAAAACGGGGTAATCAAGCCCATCGGTGTAATATGTCAGCAAGTATAACGTATTGTTGCGGTCGTAAATCAAATCTTTCACATACTCGCCGTACCATTCCGCCTTGAGTTCCTCCTGTTTTTTTGCTTCGAGAGCGGCAATTTGCGCTTCGATACCCGCAATTGTAGCCTGATTTTGCGGCGATTTCGCTTTTTCGGCCGAAAGCGCTTGATTCTGATCGTTCAACTGCTGGTATACATCCGGGTTTTTATAAATCGCATAGGGATTGTTGGCACGGTTATCCTCGGGGTATGGCGTGCCGCTACCGCTCAAATCAGTGAATTTTGTTGTGTAATTCTCCGGATAATCCTCCTCTACTGTCGGAAGCGGATCATCCCACGTGTTCACGAGTTCGACCGCATGCGCCCTTTGCGCTTGATAGAAGTTGTAAACATACAGTTTGTTGAACACGAAGTTTTCCGCGCCGTAATAGACATAACTCGGGTCGGTCCAATCCACTTCTTCCTGCTGGATCGGCGCGACTTTTTCAAGCATTTCGATCATTGCCTCTTTTGTTGCAACCGTGTCGCCGTCTTTCCAACGCGGCAGATAACTGTCGGCGTCAAACAGCGGCGGAGAGCCGTATTTGTCGGAATCCGGAATCATGCCCGCAAGTAACGGAAGCACCGCGCCCAAAATTGCGCTGGAAACATTCGCCTCTCCAACCTGCGCACAAAGCGTTGTAATCAATTGCTTCAGTCCATTGCAGGACAACAGCGCCGTCGTGCTGTTTTTCACATTTGCCGGATCGTCCAATTGGACAACCGAATCCGCAATGATCGATTGACCGGTCGGCACTTTCAGCACCAAGTTGAGCAAGCGCGTTACGATGTTGATGACGACTTTCATCGGTGGCTTATTCAGTTCCGCGGATGTTGCCGAGTTGCTGCGGAAAATTGAAAACAGTGAGGTGAAATTCAGGTCGAGCACACCGTTCACAATACAATTGAGGAGCAACTCTTTGAGTACGGGACTTGATTGTTCAATCTCATTCGGGAACCAATCGCGGCGCAGAAGACCATCGTTCGCAGTTAGTTCGTTGGTCGGTCCGCCGAAAAGAACGTGCGTCAGCGACTCCCAAGCGTCCGTGGTGGAAGCGGGAGAGCGCAACACGCCGCCGTAATTTGTGAACACCCAACCGGAGAGATAGCTGATGATACCGTCGAATGTGCGGTTGGCGGGCAAATCAAGGTTCGGCAACGCGGGATTCATGTAGTAACGGAGCAAATCGCCCAAAACCACATACACGCCGTCGGTGTAGGGATTGATGATGGTCGCCGTACTCTTGAACCGCGGGTTGATATCCAAGAAATTCGGGATGTTTTCCCATCCGCGCCCCGGCCAATACGCATCGCCGGAACGCACGTCATATTTCTTTTCGGGCATGATCTCCGCCATCATATCAACCAAAATATATGTCGCCAATTGACGCAATGTTTTCACGTCGTCGGGGATATGCATATAATCAAACAACAGCGGAACAAGCACTTTCGCGCCGATCAGCGCAATGCCTTCGTTGAGCGGCATGCCGTTGAGCGAATCAATGAGATCGCCCAGTTCTTCGGGCGAAACGATCGACGCATCAATGACGATCGGCAACACCAATCCGATCAGATTGCCCAAAAATGCCGACAAAGCATCGTCGTAGAGACGAATAGGTTCGCCGTTTTCGTCCAAAATCACGTTGCCCTCGTTGTCCGTTTTAGGCGGGCAGGGCGCAAGGTACAAACCGCGTTGACCATCCTGCATGTAGTCATAGCCCATCGTTTTGATTGACATATCATCTTCGTGCGGCACAAGCACATCGGGATAATCGCGCACAAGGAAGTTATCCAAAAAACCCGTTCCGTCAGAACCGCGCATGAGAAGGTATTGAAGCGCTTCGGTCAGCATCAAACGGGCATCGCCGGGCACTTCAACCGTTTCGCCGTTTTCGGTTTTTGTGTATCCCAAAGCTTCCTGCGAGTGCGGCACAGGTCCCAACCCGAGCAATCCGCTGCCATTCGCCGCGACAAGTTCACTCCAGATCAGCTCGCCAATCATGTCGCCTGTTGTGCGCTGACCGTTTTCGTCAATACCAAGCAGCGGCGCGAGTAAATCGGTGAGCAATGGGTAGCCAATCTGCTCAATCGCGCCATTGATCAAACCGCGCAAGGTGTCATAAAAACTGTCCGCGCTCAAATTCAGCGAGAGATTGACCTCGGTGCCGGGGAGTAATCCCGCCAGCAACGGACCGATCATGCCGTCGATCATGCCCTGAATAGCGACGTCAAGGTCGTCGTTCGGGTTTTCCAAACCGAGCGTCGGTCCGAGCATCTCTTTGAGGAAACCAGGGAAGCTCGCAGACATTTGATCCATCATATCGGCGATCGGCGCTACTGTCTCCTTAAAACCAGCAACAGCGAGACCCACAACCCAACCAATAAGACCTTCTCCGCGAAACAATGCTTGCAAATCGCCGAAACTGAACGAACCATCGTAACTGCTCACGAGTTTCCCGAGAACAGGGCTGGCATTCTTTAAAAAGACGAACAGATTTTGCAAAACCTGAATATCGCGCACTTTGTCGTCTTCATTTTTGCTGTTGGCATAGTCACGCGCGGTGTTGCCCCTGTCACGCTTGCCGCGATCGGTCGCAATGCGCCTAAGACCATCGAATTTGCCCTGCAATTCCAACAAACTACCTAAGTCCACAAGACCATCCGCCGTGCCGCCCAACTTATCAATCAAGTCCGGCAGTGTGCTGGCGAGCCCATCAATGCTACTCAAATCCAACTTTAGGTATTTGAAAGTAGGATCCGTGAGTCCCGCGTCGAATTTGACACCAAGACCCGCCAAAATACCGTCGATCATGTCGCATAGCAACGTCGCCGCTTGACCGACGCTGCAAATCGCGACGCCTTTTTTGTAGTCTGACGGCACTGTATTGCTCCACCACGCTGACGCGCCGACACTCGTAACCGAAGCCAACAGAACGAGTGCCAAAAAGAAACTGAGAATCCGCTTACCTTGTTTGTGCTTCATCATTTCTACCTCCAATTGAGTACCCCTGCCCATAGTATGGATGCGCTTCATACGCCGATGCCTATAACTAGCCCCTATTTCTCTATTACATTATATTCTTTTTCTATACCGCTTGTCAAGGCGCAATTTCAACAAAGTATTGTTGGTATTTTTATGCAATGCTACAAAAGAGAAGCATTCTTGGAACGCAAAGTGCCATGAGACTGTCGTGTTGGACAATATTTTTGCTTGGCAATGCCTTTTTATCGCTTCTCCGCGCAAAAACGTTTCGCGTCGTTGTAGCCTTGCAGACGCACAATTTCGAGCGTTTCCCGCGGACTGCGCGTGAATGTGTTCATGGGCAAAGTTTGATCGGGTCGAATGATGACCGCGCGTCCCTGCGCCTCAAGGGATTCCAGTGTTTGCAGGGATTGCATGTAACGCACATGGCGTATGCGTAGAACTTCGGCGATTTTGGGATATTTGCGCAACACCAAACCGTAGATCTGCCGACCTTTTTCCGGTTTTTTTTGAAATCCACGCGGACGGTTGAGCACCGCAACCACGCGTTCGCAGCCATCCGCAAGCGCTTTGGCGACGGGGATTGAATCCGCCACGCCGCCGTCATAATAGGGTACGCCGCCGATGAGGATAGGTTTACAATAGACGGGGAGCGCTGAGGATGCCATCAACGCGCTGCACTGCCGTTCTTTGAACGCGCTTTGATCAAAATATTCCGCCTGCCCTGTGAGGGCGTTTGTCACAACCACGCGGATTTCATCCTGACACGCCAACAAAACATCATAATTGACGGGATCCAAATGATTGGTCAGCGTGTCGTATATGTACTCCAAACTAATGAAAGAGCGCGTTTTGAGGAAATTTTTAAGCCCCATATATTCGGGACGTTTGGCGTATTCGGTATAAAACCGCTCGGTGCGGTTGCGATGCCCCGCCAAATGCGAGACGATGTTTGCCGCCGCCGCCGAAACGCCTATATAATATGGAAACTTGACGTTCGCGTCGAAAAAATATTGGAGCGCGCCAACCGAATAAATCGCCAACTGTCCGCCGCCCTCCACGAGCAATCCCGTCTTCGGCGAACGCAAGGACTCCCAACCAAACTGCATGCTGTTTTCCTCCCCGAATTCATGAATCGCTTCTTTTCTTGAAAGAAAAAAAGCAAAAGAACTTTTGCCGCAGGCGTTTCTCTTTAGAAAAAGCAGGCGTTCTCGCGCCCAATTGCGCCAAAACAATGCCTAGGAACATAAGCGCACCGCCAAAATAGCCGCGCCAACCAAGAAATTCATGCAAAAGCAACACACCGCCCAATGCGGCAAAGAGCGTTTCGAGCGAAAAAATAATTGCCGCGCGCGCGGGTTCGACGTGCCGTTGCCCCACGATTTGCAGGGTGTATGCCACGCCGACCGACGCTATGCCGCCGTATAGCAACGGCTGCCAACCGGTCAATATGCCATTGACGGACGGCTTTTCAAAAATGAACGCTCCCGCCAAACTCAAAACGCCGCAAACGAAAAATTGCGTAATCGAAAAGCGAAGCGGCGGCACTTGTGAGGCGAATTGATCCACAATCAAAATGTGAAACGCCCAAAATACCGCGCCGATCAACAGCAAAATATCGCCGAATCCAAAGCTCAGTTTGCCGCCTTTCATCGACAAAAAATACAATCCCGTCAGTGCCGCCAACGCGCCGAGCCATGTGAGCGGACGCGTTTTTCTGCCCATAAAAATCCCGATAATCGGCACCAGAACGGTGTAAAGCCCCGTGATAAAACCGGCTTTGCCCGCGGATTGCGTGTATGCAATCCCATATTGCTGCAATGTGCTTGCGCAAAACAGCACAACGCCGCCCAACAGCCCATATAGGAGAGTTTTTTTTATATTCACGCCGCCGGGTCTGCGTTCAAAAATCAAAATGAGCGGCAAAAGCGAAAACGCGCCCATGGCGAAACGAATGCCGCCGAATGTGAGCGAACCCATGAACGCCAGACCTTCCACTTGCGCGACAAAGGCGAAGCCCCAAATCAATGCCGTGAGCAACAGCATTGCGGCCGAAATTGTGCTTTTGTTTTTCATATGTCTCCTCAGTCAATGATCAATTCCACATGATCAATTGTCAATTATTTGTCAAATTGCGTATCCAGCGGAAGCGGTTGACTTTGACGACCGCCACCGCGCATTTGGTGATTTGATCGGATTTTAACACGACAAACACGATCAGCGGCGAAAGTTGCCATACAAACGCCGCAAGCAACGCCAGCGGCAAAACAATTCCCCACATGAAAATCAAATCGTTGATGAGCACGAACCGTGTGTCGCCGCCGCCCGAAACAATCCCCGTCAATGCCGCCATTTGATAGCTTGTGCCGAAAACTGTTACGCACAACACCAGCAAAAATTGTTTTGCCAACGCCGCCGTGCCGTCACTGACGGCATAGAGCGTGAGAATTTTGCTCCGCGCGAGGAACAAAACGCCCGACGATAAAACGCCGATACACAGGAATAAAATCTGCAAACGCCGCGCGAAGTTTTTCACTTTTTGCAAATCGCCCTGCCCGACCGCTTTGCCGACGACGACCGCCGAAGCACCCGCCGATGCGTAGGCGACAACTGAGCAAACCTGCGTCAGCGTTGCGGCGATGGAATTTGCCGCAATGGATTGTTGCCCCATGCGTCCCAAAATCGCCGTTTGCACCGCCATTGCGACACCCCACGAGAGGGACGAACCCACCAGCGGCAAGGATGTTTTGACGTATGTTTTGAGATACGCCTTTTTTGCTTTGAAACAATCCCAAAAACGCGTACGCAGCGGTTGCCCGCGCCGATGCATGCAGATCAATAACAGCGCAAATTGCGCGCAATATGAAATCACCGTGGCAATCGCCGCGCCCTGTATGCCCAGCGACGGAAAGCCCAGCTTGCCATAAATCAAGATGTAATTGAGTACGGCGTCCAGCCCCAGCGAAACCAGCGAGAGATAGACACCGACTTGCGCGCGTTCCACCGAACGGAACATCGCGACACCGATTGTGCAAAACGCAAAAATCGGATAACTTGGCGCGAGCACACGCAAATACAGCGCACTCTCCGCAATCACCGCTTCGTCGTTCGTGAGCAATCGCAAAATCGGCGCGGGGAAAAGCCCGCCTAGCACCGCCAAGAGCGCACCCACCGCCGTGCCTAAGCAAAACGCGATCGCAAACACATTGCGGATGGGCTGAATTTGCCGCTTCCCCCAATATTGCGAGGCGATCACCGCCGCGCCCGACGCAATGCCCGTCAGCGTTGACGAGAGCAAAAATTGCAGCTGAATCGCCAATGCCGCGCCGCTCATGG
>JAITDE010000060.1 GCA_031282735.1 Oscillospiraceae bacterium
GCGGCGGCGATTCCACCGGGAGTTCCATTTTTGTTTTTGCGCGTCTGCCGAAAGGCATAATTGAAAACCTCCGTCAAAAGATATCGCACCAAACAAAAAGCGGAATCCGCCGCTTTCAATGACGCACGACAAGTATAGCTAAATTTTGACAGCAAGTCAAGCCTTCGCACGTGATTTCCTGAAAATCGCGTGTGAATTTTTTTGGATATTTGTTTTTTTGACGCCGCGATATCATAATATAGCAATCGCGGTATATTGCGCGTTTTTTTACAATATTTTGCAATTGATATTGTTCATATTTTGCATGAATGCGCCAACAATATGATTGCTTCCCCAAAAAGGTGAAAATCAGGGATGAACATGCAATTGATTTTAAGGAGAGAATATTGATGACAAGCAAAACAAGCAAACCAAAATCCGACGCGGCAAAACCCGCCGCAAAAAAAAGCACCGTCAGCAAAGCGGCGAAAACCCTGAGCAACGCCCGTAGCGCAAGCACTGAAAAGTCCGCGCCGACCGCAAAGGCGAGCACGGCAAAAAAATCGACTGTTACAAAAGCGGCAAAAACGATGGCGAACGCCCGCAACGCGGCGTCCGGCAAAAACCGGCAGAGCGCGAAGAACAGCGAGGCAAAGACCCAGTCATCGCCGCAAGGGCGCGGCAGCGTGACGCAGCTTGCCGCCCGGCAAACGACGCAGGCGCAATTGCAACGCTACAAAACCGAGGCTTCCAACGAACTTGGCATCAACAAAAGCGATAAACTCACCCGCAAGCAAGCGGGACAAATCGGCGGCCGCGTGGTGCAGAAGATGGTTGCGGCGTATGAAAAAAGCGCGAAATAGATTCTTTTTGAAGAAGAACACCTGCGGGGAGCGCCCGCCCCCGCAGGGAGTATCCGATTCGCGCTCTGCTTGCGGATTGGATTGAAGGATAATTTGCAAAAAATATTTACATATGTCGCGTTTTGTGCTATGATAACGGTAATCAAAAAATCAATCACAAAAGGGAGTGCTCGTTTTGAAAATTCGGCAGGTTGAATTGTTTCAAGTTGCGCCGCGCTGGCTTTTTTTGAAAATCACAACCGCAAGCGGCATTATCGGCTGGGGTGAACCCATTTTGGAGGGGCATGCTGACGCCGTTGAGGCATGTGTCAAGGAGCTGTCGCCCCTCTTCATCGGGCGCAGCGCGGGGGATATTGAGGACATTTGGCAGGTGCTCTATCGCGGCGGGTTTTATCGCGGTGGTGGGGTGCTCACCAGTGCGCTTTCGGGGATTGAACAGGCGCTTTGGGATATCAAAGGCAAGTTTTACGGCATGCCCGTCTATGAATTCTTGGGTGGCGCGGTGCGTGATAAGGTCAAAGTGTATCGCGGTGCGGACGGCGACACGCCCGAAACGGCAGCGCGTGCTATTTTGGATGCCAAAGCGGCGGGCTACACGGCAATCAAGATGAACGCTGTCAACCGCGCGAACGATTGGGTTTCGGGCTTTCGCGTCATCGATCAAATTTCGGCGCGTGTGGGAGCGATGCGCGAAGCCGTGGGTTACGACGTGGATATCGCCATGGATTGCCACGGACGCCTGCACAAAGCGATGGCACGTGAATTGCTTGCGGAAATGGAGCAATACCATTTATTGTTTGTGGAAGAACCCGTTCTGTGCGAGCATGAGGAAGCGTTTGCGGAACTGCGCCGTCATAGTTCCATCCCCATTGCCACGGGCGAGCGCAACTACACGCGCTGGGGCTTCAAGAATCTCATCACGCAGGGCGGTGTGGATATCATCCAGCCCGACACCAGCCATGCCGGCGGCATTTTTGAAATGAAGAAAATCGCCGCAATGGCGGAGGCGTATGATGTCGCTGTCGCGCCTCACTGTCCGCTGGGACCTATCGCGCTGGCGGCTTGTTTGCAACTGGATTTTTGCACGCACAATGCGTTTATTCAGGAGCAGAGCCTCAATTTGCACTACAACAACGATGCCGATTTGCTGGGTTATATGGCGGATAAATCGCCGTTTGCGTTCCGCGATGGCTATGTTTACCGCACGACATTGCCCGGTCTTGGCATTGAGATTGACGAAGATTTGGTGCGCGAAGCCGCGAAAACGCCGCATCACAACCTCACGCCGCAATGGCGCAACACGGATGGCAGCGTTTCGGAGTGGTGAGTGAGGGTCAGACGTTGGATTTTGGAAAAAGAATCGCAAAATCGTTGAAACAGGTGATAGCATGCCTCTGCATCGGCTCGATCAATTGCTTGTTTCGCGCGGTATTGGTTCGCGCAAAGATGTTTCGCGGCTTATCCGTGCGGGATTTGTGCGCGTCAACGGCGTTGCGGTGCGAGAAACCGCCCGCAAAATTGACACTTCGGTTGACACAATCACGGCAAATGAACAGTCGGTTTTGCTTGACACACATATTGTGATTATGCTTCACAAGCCTGCGGGTGTCATTTCCGCCTCACGCGACCCAAAAGCGGCGACAGTGCTGGATTTGCTCCCTGCGCATTTGCGCCGCCGAGGGTTGTTCCCCGTTGGGCGGCTCGACAAAGACACAACAGGATTGCTCATCATCACGGACGACGGCGATTTGGCGCACGCTTTGCTGTCGCCGAAAAAGCATGTGCCCAAAACATATATCGCAACACTGCAAACGCCCGCAACACCGGAAGACGCGCGAGCGTTTGCCGCAGGTGTCACAATGGCGGCGGACGGGCATTACCCCCAGGAACGATGCGAACCCGCCGAGCTGCAAATCTTGCCCGATCAACAGGCGCAAGTCGTTTTGCGGGAGGGGAAATATCACCAAATCAAACGCATGTTCGCGGCGCGGGGGAATCAAGTTATCGCGTTGCATCGGATTGCGATGGGCGGTCTGCATTTGGATATGCGCTTGCTTGCGGGCGATTGCAGATTGCTGACGGAAAAAGAAATCAAAAAGTTGAAGCAATCCTGAATGCCGCCTCGTTAAACAATTGAGCGGCGCTTGAGGAGGTGGTAGGAATTGAGCCAATTGATCTGCGGCAGTTGATGGACGATCATGGCAAACGCGTTTTTTCGATCTGCCTGCGCCTATGCGGCGACTATTTTTGGGCGGAGGATTTGACGCAGGAGACTTTTTTGGCGGCATACAACGCTTGGGATGATTTCGACGGCAAAAACGTTGGCGGCTGGCTGACACGGATTGCCTCAAACAAGTGTTTGGATTATTTGCGCAGTGCGGCGGTCCGCCACAATCAAAGCGAGGAAGACGGCTTTTTTGCGCACATACCCATCCGCAGCGAGGCGGGGACGGAAGCCGTTTTTTTTGAAACCCAATGCCGGGAAGCCCTGCGCACCGCTTGCGAGGCGCTCCCCGAGAACTACCGAAGCGTCGCGATTGCCTATTATTGCAACGATGAACCGCTCACAGACTATGCCGTGCGGTGCGGTCTCCCGCTTTCCGCCGTGCAAACCCGCGCCTACAGGGCAAAACATATGCTGCGAAACAAACTGAAGGAGGCGATTGCCGAATGAACCACTTATCCGAACAGGCTTTGCGCGATTTATGCACAGGCGCGTTTGACGCGGCGCGGCGATGCGAAGCGCTCGAACATCTTGCGCAGTGCGGCGATTGCATGGAACGTTTCGACGCGGCATCCCAAGCGGCTCTGCAAGTTGATCCGCCCGCAGGATTGCAGGAATCCGTTTTATGCAAATTATGCAAAATCGAGCCCGAGCCGCTCAAAAGGCAAGAGAGTTTCCGGCAATACACATTGCGTGTGATCGCGTCGGTTGCGGCGACGCTGATTTTGCTGTTCACGGGCGCGTTCAGCAGTATTACCAAAATCACGCCGACCGAAATCCACAGGCAAACGGCGCAAGTGAGCCGGCTGCTGGAGATGAAATTTGAACAAAGCGAGCTCGCCGCGTTCATTGAAAAACTATCTTTAGAGGAGAATGCATATGCATCCAAAACCCAATAAATTTTTATCGCTGCTCTTTTCGCTGATCCCGGGCGCGGGACACATGTATTTAGGTTTTACCCGCCGAGGGATCGCGTTTATGGCGGCTTTTGCGGGTACGATTGTATTTTTCGGTATCGCAACTGAATTTTTGTATATTTTCTCTTTCCTGGAATATTTTTGCATCGCGCTGATCCCCATCTCATGGTTTGTCGCCTTTTTTGACTTTTGGAAATATTATCGCACACCATATGAGGAACGCGTACTTTTAAAGGATAAACCGCCAGCTTTTGACGGTAAATATTACGAAGGACGCGACATAAAAGCACTTTGGTTCAAGGCACGCGCGTGGATTGGCACTTTTTTGATTCTCGCGGGCGCGTCCGGGCTGTACAACAGGATGCTGAGAACCCTGGACTCTGAGAGGCATCCAATTATTTGGAGCTATTTGTATCAAATTCCGGATTACATCGGCGGTTTGCTGGTGATTGCCATCGGTGTTGCGCTCATTCTCGCAAAGCGCAAGCAAATCAAGCGGGATTTGGCGGCTGGGAGGACACAGAATGAAGAGTAAACGCATTGGTATTCTCACGCTTGGGTTGACGCTCGTCGGATTCGGCGTATTGTTCTTGTTGCGCATCGCGATCCCGTGGTTTAGTTATACTTACGTGCTCCACTTTTGGCCCGTTGTGCTGATTTTTCTGGGGATTGAAGTGTTGCTATCACTGATTGTTTCAGGCAAAGACGACCCCAATCCCTGCAAATTCGATTTTGTTTCGGTATTCCTCGTTTTTTTGCTGCTCGCGCTCGCGTTTTGCATGGGCGCATTGGAACAGGCGATCGCATACACCCCCGACTTGATCCCCAATTTATAACAAGCTCTGCATAACAACAGCCCGTGAAAAAACTTCACGGGCTTTGCGCGTCCGCGGCGAGCAGCCGCTTTTTTTTTGTCCGCTTGTTTTTGGCCGCTTCTTTTCTTGAAAGAAAAGAAGCAAAAGAACTTTCTCCGCTACGCGTTCGGAACGGCATCCAATGTCAGGCGACCGAGCTTGCCCGCGCGGGTTTCGTCCAGAAGCATCACGCTCACGCGGGTCAAATCCGGCTCGCCGCCCGCAATCAGCATGCCGCGCTTGCGCGCGATCAACGCCAAAAGCTCCCATGGGCGGATGTTTCGCAGTTCATCCTGCGATTGCGTCAATTTGTAACGCTCCGTCACGCGCGGTAAATACGCCTTTTGAAGCACCTCGCACAGTTGGATCGCCAAGGTTTCGCCATCAATGATTTCATCTTTGACCGCGCCCAAAAAAGCGAGTTTTCTGCCGACGCTTTCATCTTCAAATTTCGGCCAAAGCACACCGGGCGTGTCGAGCAGTTCGATGTGTACGCCGTTCATATCACCGGCGACATACCATTGGTTGCGCCGCGTCACCCCGGGGTGATCGGCGACAGCGGCGCGGTTGTGCCTGGTCAGGCGGTTGATGAACGACGACTTGCCCGTGTTGGGGATGCCCACAACCATCAGCCGCAACGCGCGGCCCGCCATGCCTTTTGCGGCGTTGCGTTCGATCACGGGCGCGAGAACTTGCGTTACAAGCGGCACAAAACGGTGCAGCTCCTGCCCGCTGCGGGAATTCACCGCCAACGCCGCAACCGATTGACCGCGCAAATAACGCAACCACTGCGCCGTTGCGTCTTCATCGGCGAGATCCGATTTGTTGAGCAGCACGATGCGCGGCTTTTCGCCGATCAGCGTTTGGAGCTCGGGATTGCGGCTGCTTTCGGGCGCACGGGCGTCGCGAAGTTCCGCCACGGCATCCACAAGCGGCAGAGATTCCCGCATCAGCCGCCGCGCGCGCGCCATATGCCCCGGAAACCATTGAATTTGCTGTGATTGCATAACAAATGATCTTTCTTATGTAATGATCCCGCCGCCGAGGACATAATCATCGTCATAGAGCACGACATCTTGCCCCGCAGTGATAGCGCGTTGCGGTTCGTCGAAGCGCACACGCAGGACATCGGTATCAATTTGTTCGGCGACGCAGGATTGCTCGCTATGGCGATATCGGATTTTGGCTTTGCACCGCAGGGGGGATTTGATTGCCGCAACGCCGACAAAATTGAGTTCGCGGGCGGTTAAATCGCGCGACAGCAACTGCGTTTCGCCGCCGACAGTCACGGTGTTTTTCTTTGCGTCGATACCGCAAACATAGCCGGGCGATTTGAGCGACAAACCCAGCCCTTTGCGTTGACCAATCGTGTAACGCGCAAAACCTCTATGCTTGCCGATGCAAACGCCGTCAGGATTCAAAAAATCACCCTCCCGCAAAGCAATGCCCGTGTAGCGTTCCAAAAATCCCGCATAATCGCCGTCGGGCACGAAGCAAATGTCTTGACTATCGTGCTTGCCGGCATTCAAAAATCCGCGTGATTGCGCAATTTCGCGCACCTGCGCTTTTGTCAGCGCACCCAGCGGGAATAGCGTACGCTTCAAGATATCCTGCGGCAGACAATACAAAACATAACTTTGATCTTTGCTTAAGTCCACGCCTTTTTTGAGATAATACCGTCCGCCAACGGGATCCAATCCACTTTGCGCGTAATGTCCGCTGGCGATCTGCGCATGCCCCATCAAATCCGCCCGGGCCGCGATGGCGTGGAACTTCACAAAACGATTGCAATCGATGCAGGGATTCGGCGTTTCGCCGCGCAGATAACCTTCGGCAAACCTGCGCACGACCGTTTGATTGAATTGCTCCGTAAAATTCAGCACATAAAACGCGATGCCAAGCCGTGCGCAGACGCTCCGCGCATCCTCCACGTCCGAAAGCGAACAGCAAGTGCGCTCCCTGACCGTGTCGTCAAAAGCGGGATCGTTGTGCGTCAGCCGCAGTGTCGCGCCCGCGCAACGAAGCCCTTGCTCCATGAGTAGCGCAGCCGCCACGGAACTATCCACACCGCCGCTCATGGCAACCAATACGGACATGAAACCTCCCCATTTGCAATGGATTATTCTGAGAACATAATATTATAGCATTTTTGTGTGGTTTTTGCAAGCCTTTTTTGTGGGTTTTTAGAGGTTGCCTTCATTAGACCCCTCGGAAACTAAATGCGCGCTTCAAAATTGATAATGCCGCAGTGGAGTATATTCCTCGCGGCGGCGGTCAATTCCAGCAGGACGGCAAAGCGCCCAATTTGCGAGGGGAAATGAGCCAATTCTTCTGCCTATTATGGTCGAGAATCCCCTTGCTATATCGCCGAACTGATGGTAGTATAGCGCGTTTGTTCCGTTTTGTAAAGCGTTTTTTGAGATAATGCGTATTCACCTTTTTTGCTTAACCTTAATATAGTGTTACAGACCATACTATATTGTTTTGCAAGAAAGGATGCGCACGATGGAACAAAGACAAAAACAAACCGCGGCAAACGCCGCCGCAGTGGAGCAATATCGCCAGCAAATGTTGGAGCAGGCCCGCCGCGGCGGTCAAAATATTGCGCAAAGATCGCAACACACGCAATCAAAACAGCCGCCGACAGAAACAATACATACGCAACAGCGGCATCCAAAAGAATCGCGTGAAAAAGAATCTCTTGGTCGGCAAGTCGGCGAAGTCCTCCAAACAGCCGAACGCGTCGTTGCACGCGTCGAACCGGTATTGGAAAAAGCGGAACCGATTGCAACATCCACAGGCATTCAAATTAATCCGGAAGCACTGGAAGCGCATCGGCGCAAGGTGGATGAACGTCGTCGGCAAGGAACGAAGCCGCCCGCACCGCCGCCACCAAATCAAGCAAACAATTCAACTCCGGCAAGGTCAAATCAAGCAAGCAATCCAACGCCCGCGCCGCCAAAACAGCCGATCCGCCCACAAAACCCCGTGCGCCCAACGCCGCCGATCTATGAGATTCCCGAAGCTTTGCCCGCGCCCGTATCCCGCGTTCCTTGCGGCAGAAAGAACGCGCCTTCGCCTTGCTGCACGCGCCGGACGCAAAAGCCATCCAAGCCGATACCCGCGCCGCGCCGCGAAACTTGTGCGGAAGAAACAGCCGCTGACCAAGAAGCTTACGAAACTGAACTGACGCCGGAAGATGTTTGGCAAGATTATGCAAATGTCGTTTTTGAAGCGCGTCCAGACGCGAGCTCCGCGTTTGAGACGACGCAATACAACGAAAACGCATATGACGGATATCAGAACGGATACGCGGGCGAGGATCTCTCGACAGTGGTGTATCCCCAAATGGAATCGCGTCCGCCGTACTACTCGCCTGATGTTGAGCAAGTGCCGGTTTATCCCGCGTATACGGAAGAAGCGTCGCCCCAATTCGATTCATTGGAAGCTTTTTTGGAATACAACGACGGTTACGGCATTTTGACCGTTCAGGTGCTCGACGCGGAGCGCGACAGCCCCGTGGCGGGCGCGGAAGTGAAAATCACAAACACAATCAACGGCGCGCTGTATGCGTTCTATGACGTGCGCACCGATGCCGGCGGACGGGCAAATCAATTGCGGCTGCCTGCACCCAATGTTGAGCAGACGTTTACCCCCGCGGAGGACGGTATCCCGTATGCAACATATGATATCACCGTCGTGCATCCGAACGGCATCAGCCAAGTGTTCCGCAACGCGACCATTTTTGACGATATTGAGTCGGTGCAAGTGGTTCGGTTTGGCGATTCGAATATTGATCCTCAAATCTACGATGAAGCGAGATACACCGTTTAGGCCGGGAGATCGGAATCATCCGCGTCTAGAAGTAAGGAGTGTTGTATGGCGACGCCGATCATACCCAACTACATTACGGTACATTTGGGTTCTCCAAAAACCAACGCGCGCAACGTTACGCTGTCTTTTAGGGATTATGTAAAGAACGTGACTTCCAGCGAAATTTATCCCACCTGGCCAGAAGCCGCCCTGCGCGCCAACATCTATGTGATTACAACTTTCGCGCTTAACCGCGTTTTTACGGAACATTACAGGGCACAGGGTTATCCGTTCGACATCACGTCTTCCACATCCTATGACCAAGCGTTTGTGGAAGGACGCGACATTTTTGCGAACATCAGCAAATTGGTCGATGAGCAGTATAACGATTATATTGTCCGCAGAGGACAAATTCAACCCATGCACTCGTCTTATTGCAACGGAACGACCTCGGTTTGCGCGGGGCTTTCGCAATGGGGTAGTTACTACCTCGCGAACCAAGGCTACACGGCATATCGCATTTTGCAGTATTATTACGGCAACGACATTGATTTGGTTCTCAACGCGCCGCAAGGGAATGTGCGGGAATCATACGGCGGTTACTTGCTGCGCAGGGGATCGATCGGCGAAGACGTTCGCACACTGCAAAAGATGCTCGGCCGCATTTCAAGGAATTTTCCCGCCGTCACGGCGACGGATGTGAACACGGGCATTTTGGATGCCGACACGGAAGACGCTGTGCGCACGTTTCAAAAAACTTTCGGCTTGATCGCGGACGGCATTGTGGGCAGGGAGACGTGGTACAGAATTGTAACCATCTATAATGCCGTCAAACGTTTGGGGGAGTTGGATTCAGACGGAATTTCCGCGTCCGAGGCGCAGGAGCTCTACAACAGGAACCTGAAAGTCGGCAATCTCGGGCAAGAGGTGCGCATTTTGCAGCAATATTTAGACTTTATTTCGCTGTTCTATCCATCCATGGATCGCGTGACGATCGACGGCATCTTCGGCGCGGAAACGGAACGCGCCGTGCGCGCCTTTCAGCAAAGATACGGTCTGACGGCGGACGGCGTCGTCGGACGCAACACATGGAATTGGCTGCAATCCGCTTACGGCGAACTTTACAATTCCCTCACGCCCGCGCAGGCTTTGCCGTATTATCCGAATTACGCGCTTTCGCCGGGTAACACAGGCGAAAGGGTGCGGCGGATACAAACATGGCTCAACGGATTGTCGCGCCACATTTCGAGCTTGCCGTCCGTCACGGTCGACGGTGTCTATGGGCAGGCTACGGCGGCGGCGGTGACCGCGTTTCAGCGTTGGGCGCAAGTGCCGATTTCGGGCGAGATTGGTCCTTTGACGTGGAACGCGCTGCAAAAAGCATACAGCCAATACGTCGGATGAAGCCTGACAATCCGGCATAGACGCAAAACACACGTGAAGCGCCCGCGGCAAGCAGGCGCTTTGTCATGTTACACTTTTGTAAGTTGAATGTAAGCCAAGTCCATGGTAACGCGTCTTTTTTTGTGGTAAAATAAGTCCATCAAACAAAAGGAGTGATTCCAATGCAAACGATTTTGAAAGTACGTGATTTAGAAAAGGTCTACGGCGGGCGCGGCAATGTGACGCACGCGCTGCGCGGCATCAGTTTTGATGTGCGGCAGGGCGAATATGTGGGCGTGATGGGCGCGTCGGGCAGCGGCAAAACCACATTGCTCAACTGCGTCTCGACGATTGACACCGCCACAGCGGGCACCATCCTCATTGAGGGCGCGGATGTCACCAAACTCAAAGGCGGCGAACTGGCGCACTTTCGGTGCCATAAATTGGGGTTCATTTTCCAGGATTATAACTTGCTGGACACCATGACGGCGTTTGAAAACATCGCGCTTGCGCTCACAATCGCCAAATATCCCGCAAAAAAGACGGAACAGCGTGTGCGTGAGGTCGCGGCGCAGTTGTCCATCGAAGATATTTTGGATAAATACCCAATCCAGATGTCGGGCGGGCAACGTCAGCGGATCGCGTCGGCGCGCGCGATTGTCACAAACCCCGCGCTCGTGCTGGCTGACGAACCCACTGGTGCGCTCGACAGTAAATCCGCCCGTGCGCTGCTCGAAAGCTTCCGCGCCATGGTCGCCGAACTTCAAAGCACCATCCTCGTGGTGACGCACGATCCGTTTTCGGCAAGCTACTGCGACCGCATTTTGTTCATGCGCGACGGCAAGCTGTTCACGGAACTGGTGCGCGGCACGGATAACCGCAAAGCTTTCTTCGATAAAATCATTGAAGTCGTTGCGGTGCTGGGAGGTGAGGCGGCATGAACCCCTTCACAGTCGCCGTGCGGAACGTCCGAAAAAGCTTCCGCGACTATGGGATCTATTTTTTGACCGTCATGCTGGGTGTCGCGCTGTTTTATATTTTCAATTCGATCAACAGCCAAAATATTATGGTCGATTTGGGGCGGGACGAACTGATGAAAATGGTGGGCGTTGGGCGCATGATGGACACACTTTCCTACTTTGTCGTTACGATTTTGGCTTTCCTGATACTCTACGCCAATTCGTTTTTGATTCGCCGCCGCAAAAAAGAGATGGGGCTTTACACCATCTTGGGCATGAAAAAACGCAAGATATCCTCGATTTTGATGTGGGAAACTTTTTTGGTCGGAACACTTTCGCTTGCGGTCGGTCTCGCAATCGGCGTTTTTCTGTCGCAGGGAATGGCGTTGCTCACGGCAAAAATATTCGGGCTGTCGATCACGCGTTTCGCCTTTTCGTTTTCGGTCGACGCGCTGTACAAAAGCGTCAAATATTTTGGGATTACGTTTTTGGTCGTCACAGCGTTCAATGTGATCAACCTCAACCGCCAAAAACTGCCGGAGCTGTTGTATGCCGACAAAAAAACCACACAAATGGTCAAGCTACCCCTTTGGGCGTCGGTGACGCTGTTCATCCTCAGCGCGGGCATGCTGGCCGCCGCATACTGCCTCATCACCGGCGCGGGGATGAATGGTTTTTTTGAAGAAGCGCGGCGTTGGGCATTGGAAGCATCCATTCTTTTAGGCATAGCCGGCACTTTTCTGTTTTTCTTCGCGCTCTCCGGATTTTTCCTCAAGCTGATCTCGGGGATCAAAAGGATCTATTGGAAAAATCTGAACGCATTCACACTCAAGCAAATCAACAGCAAAATACACACGACGTGGATTTCGATGTCCTTTGTCTGCCTGATGCTCTTCCTGTCTCTCACAACCTTCTCGCTGGGGACTTCGATGTCCATTGCCATACGCGCCTACGACGTTGACGAAACTGCCGCCGCAGTCGGCGTGACGTATATTACGACCTATATTGGTATTGTGTTCCTCATCTCTTGCGCGAGTGTGCTGGCGGTTTCGCAGCTTTCGGAAGCCAGCGACAACCAAACACGCTATGCACTGCTTTTCAAATTGGGCGCAAGTTCCAAGATGCTTGCAAGCAGCGTCTTCAAACAAAATCTGATTTACTTCGCCGCGCCGTTGATTCTGGCGATTGTCCACGCTTTTGTGGCGGTCAACGTCTTGAGTTCGATGGTCAACGCCTTGGCGACGCTGAACATTTTCGCGATGTGCGTGATCACAGGCGGCGTTGTTGTGCTGATTTACGGCGGTTATTTCCTGACGACCTACCGCAACGCTCGCAAAACGGCACTGCGGGAGTTCTGAAACCCACGGGACGGAGGGGCGCGGTGTGTGAAAGTTTTCAACAATCCGTAAAACGCAACCCCTTCGCCCAACCGATCAACATGATAATCAATCAAACAGAAAAAACACAGGCGCGGGGGCAATATACCCTCGCGCCTGTTGTGGAGCTTGTGGTCAGAATCGAACTGACAACCTGCTCATTACGAATGAGCTGCTCTGCCATTGAGCCACACAAGCACCTGATGGAGCCATTATAACACACCTTCACCAAAAAAGCAAGAGTAATTATGCCAAAATTTCAGCAAGGATAAAGAAACAAAAAAAACAAAATTGTAAAAAAAAAATAGTTGCAAATGGCAAGGATTTGTGCTAATATGTCCTTACCAGGCTTTGGACTGGTTTACGAACAGAAAGTGAGGCTTCCTGAATGAAAAAAACTGGTTTAACACTCGCCGCGCTCCTTCTAACTTTCGCAATGGTCTTCGCCTTCGTTGCATGCGACTCAAGCAAATCCGTCGACGCCACCACCAGCGCACCATCCGAAACCGAAACTGAAACTGAAACCTACCTCACCGACCCGATTATCGACACTGTAACCGACCCCGTCGATGAAAGCATCACGGATGTCTCGGATGTTTCGGATCTCTCGGGCGAGAGCCTGACCGCGATTGATCCTTCCGCGCCGTCCGGGGGTACGAGCACAACGACCGCAGTGGTTACAACGCTGGCCGGCAAAGATCCGACCAAAATGAACAAAGAAGAGTTGCTAAACTACTTCAACACCGCCGCAAACTTGGTGGCGACCGCAAAACCTGGTTATACTTACATCGTGCAGGATAAAATCGAAAATCCAAAAACAAAGGGCGGTATCGGCTCGCTGATCAACCCGCTCATCCCGGCAATCATCAAAGAATTGATGCCCGGCGACGAAGAAGTGCGTACTATCAAAAAAGGCTCCGACAACTACGGAGACTTCATGTCGCGCAACGCCTCCGACAAACGCCCGTCGTCCCTGCGTGTTTCGGATCTGAGCAGCATCACGGCCGTGAAGCAAGGCGCGAACTACGTCGTCACCGTCAAACTTCCCAACTGCACCAATCCCGCCGACGACGCAAAGAGCGGACTTTCCCGCTGCCAAGAGATGCAAACCCCCGAACAACTGCTGGAATCCCTTGCGGGCGGATCTTCTCCCGTGAGCGGTGAAGCAAAGAACGTCACGCTCGTTTACAAAAATATTCAGGTCATCCTCACCGTCGACCCTGCCGGTCATGTGCAATACATGAAAGGCACGTTCAACGTGGATGCCGTCGGCACGGATCTTTCCATCATCGGTCTTGGCGGCATTACGTTCACGGCGGATCAAGTGCACAGGATGGAAGCGAAAAACTTCAAGTGGTAATCCTGCCGCGCTATATGCGAATGGATTGATAACAGAGGGGGACAGGTACGCCTGTCCTCCCTGTTTTTTGTTGTTTTTGCACGCAATCCGCCAAAATTACGCACTTAACATCCAAAAAGCATTGACATTTGCTCTTGCTGTGCTATAATGTTTTTATCCTAAAATGTATTTGGGGGCTTATGATGTCTTTTCAATTTGTACACAGTAACCGCAATGTGGCGAACCTCGAAAAAAGCGTGGCTTTCTATAAGGAAGCGCTTGATCTTGTCGAAACGCGTCGAAAAGAGGCTGAGGACGGCAGTTTTGTGCTCGCGTTTTTGTCGGCGCAGGGGGGCGGCTTTGAGCTTGAACTCACTTGGCTGCGCGACTGGAAAGGCGACTACGACCTCGGCGACAACGAACTCCATTTGGCGGTTTCCACGCCCGACCTGCAGGCCGCCTTCGCCAAACACAAGGCGATGGATTGCGTTTGCTACGAAAACACCGACATGGGTATCTATTTCATCAGCGACCCCGACGGCTATTGGATCGAAATCGTGCCGCAAAAATAACGGGGGAGCATCAAATGAAATACATTCTAGCCTCAGCTTCACCGCGCCGCAAAGAATTGCTTGCAATGGCGGGGCTGGAATTTGATGTCTACGCGCCGCAAACGGACGAATCGTTCGCCGAAGGCACGCCGCCCGAAGATGCCGTGCAATTGATTGCCGCCAAAAAAGCGGCGCGCGTAGCGTTGCTGTTCCCCGAAGATTGCGTGATTGCGGCGGACACCATCGTGACAATCGACGGCGCGATACTTGGCAAGCCCAAGGATCACGCGGATGCCGCGCGGATGTTGCGTCTGCTTTCGAGTCGGACGCATCAAGTGGTAACAGGTGTCTGCCTTCGTTTGGGCGGTTTGAAGCGCGTGTTCGCGCAAACGACGGACGTCACGTTTTATCCGCTGAGCGAAGACGAAATTGAGGCGTATATTCAAACGGGCGAATGCGCCGACAAAGCGGGCGCGTATGCCATCCAAGGACGCGGCGGATTGTTCGCCGCGCGTTTGACGGGCGATTACTATAACGTCGTCGGTCTGCCCATCGCACGGTTGACGCGTGAAATCGCGGCGTTTTTTTCAACGGAACATAATGAGGGAACATAACATGGATTGCTATTTGCACTTGGGCGCGCAGTCGCTTGTGCTCAAAAACCAAATCATCGGCATTTTTGACCTTGACAGCGCAACCGTCGCCATGGCGACGCGCGATTTTTTGGCGTCGATGCAGCGCGGCGGCGCGGTGCGGGACGCGGGCGAGGATTTGCCCAAATCGTTTGTATTGACGCAAACCAAACAGGGCTGCGTTGCGGCTCTGTCGCCGCTCAATCCGTCGGCGCTGCTGCACCGCACACGAACGGACGCCGCGCCGAATCTATTGCAGGGAGAACGACATGCAAATTGACGCAAACTTGGTTCACTACTTGGAATCGCTCGCGCGTATTTCGCTCAGCGAAAGCGAACGCGCCGGTTGTCAAGCGGACTTACAGCGCATCATCGCCTATTTTGACCAGCTCGACACGTTGGACACCGCAGGTGTGATACCGCTTTCACACGCGTTCCCCGTTAAGAACGTGTTGCGCGATGATGCCGTCGGTCAATCGATGCCTGTCGGCGAACTCCTGATGAACGCGCCGCGGGAACAGGACGGATGCATCAAGGTTTTCCGCACCGTAGACTAGACTTGCGCGGAGTCTACTAATCATTTGGGAGGATTGCATGGATATAACTCAGCTGACCGCATGTGCGCTGGCGAAAAAACTGCACGGAGGTTCACTGCGCGTAACAGATGTGCTCGATGCCTACTATGCCGCGATTGATGAAAAAGACGGCGCGGTCGGCGCGTATATCGCGCTCACAAAAGAGTTTGCCTACAAAAGCGCGAAAGCGGTGCAAGCGCGGCTCGACACGGGGGAAATCCGTTCCCCCCTCGCGGGCGTACCCGTTGCCGTCAAAGATTTGATTTGCACAAAAAACCTACCAACCACCTGCGCCTCAAAGATGCTCGACGGCTTTTTGCCGCCCTATAACGCAACAGTGATCGAAAAAATCCTTGCCGCCGATATGATCATTCTCGGCAAAACAAACATGGATGAGTTCGCCATGGGGTCGACGACGGAGACATCCTACTTTGGCGCAACCAAAAACCCTGTCAATCCGGAACACGTGCCGGGTGGTTCTTCGGGCGGCAGCGCGGCGGCGGTCGCGGCGTGTCTCGCTCCCATTGCGCTGGGATCCGACACGGGCGGCTCAATTCGCCAACCTGCCGCGTATTGCGGTGTGGCGGGGTTAAAACCCACCTACGGCGCGGTGTCGCGCTACGGATTGATCGCCTATGCCTCCTCGCTCGATCAGATTGGTCCAATCGGGAAGACGGCCGAGGATTGCGCGGCGTTGTTCGCAATTATCGCGGGCAAAGACGAGCGCGACAGCACATCCATGGATTACGTGCCGCAAGCGGCGAGCGCGGACATCGCGGGCAAAAAAATCGGAATACCGAACGAATTTTTCGGCGATGGCTTACAGCCCGAAATCGCGCTGGCAATGCGCCAAACCGCCGATGAACTGCGGCGTTTGGACGCGGTCGTTGCACCGTGCTCACTGCCATTGATCGACTACGCCGTGCCGACTTATTACATTATCGCCTGCGCCGAAGCGGCGTCAAACCTTTCGCGCTACGATGGCATCAAATACGGGCACAGTTCCAAAGAAGCGGCATCCCTGCGCGAGACTTACTTCAAATCCCGCAGTGAGGGCTTCGGCATGGAGGTCAAACGCCGCATTATGCTGGGCAATTTTGTGCTCAGTTCGGGTTACTACGATGCCTACTACAAAAAAGCATTGCAAGCAAAGCGATTGATTCAGCAGGCATATTTTGCGGCGTTTGAGCAGTTCGATATGCTCCTGGGTCCCGTCGCCCCCACCACCGCGCCGAAGATCGGCGCAAGCTTGGACGATCCGTTAAAGATGTATTTGAGCGACATCTACACCGTCGCCATCAATTTGGCGGGGTTGCCCGCGCTGGCGTTCCCGCGTGGCGCGGACGGCGGTCATATGCCCATTGGATTGCAATTGATCGGCAAACCGTTCGGCGAACACGACTTATTTTCGGTTGCGAACGCGCTCGCGGCACACGAAGGGCTTTTGGGATGAATCAATTTTCGCGGTCGGAATTATTGCTTGGGGATAACGCCATTCAAATATTGGCGCATGCGCGCGCGGCGGTATTTGGTCTCGGCGGCGTTGGCGCAAACGCGGCGGAAGCGCTTGCCCGCGCGGGGATTGGCGCGTTGGATTTGATTGACGACGACGTGGTCTGCGTCACCAACATCAACCGTCAGTTGATTGCGCTGCACTCCACCGTTGGGCAAAAAAAAGTGGACGCCATGCGCGCGCGTGTGCTGGATATCAATCCCACATGCCGCGTGACGACGCATCAGATTTTTTTGAACAGCCAGACTGCCGATCAATTTGATTTTTCAATCTATGATTATGTAATCGATGCCGTTGACACCGTGACCGCAAAGCTTTTGTTGATTGAGATGTGCCGCGACGCGGGGACGCCGATCGTTGCCTGCATGGGCACGGGCAACAAGCTTGACCCCACGCGTTTTGAAGTCGCCGACATTTACGAAACATCCGTTTGTCCGCTTGCGGCGGTGATGCGCAGGGAACTGCGCAAGCGCGGCATTGCGGGGCAGAAGGTGGTTTATTCCAAAGAAGTGCCGGTCAAACCGATTGAAACGGAGCAAACCAGCTGCAAATACCATTGCGTGTGTCCGCCCGGCACACAGCGCAAATGCACCGTCCGCCGTCAAGTGCCGGGGAGCGTCAGTTTTGTGCCGGGCGTTGCGGGGATGATTTTGGCGGGGGAAGCAATCAAAGATATCATTAAAAAAGAAAATCAGAATTTGGCATAATATTTGTTTCATATGTTCATCATATATATACATTCAAAAGCCATGCGTCATCAAAAAAAAGATATTAACATAAAATGATGGGGGAACAATACAAATGAGCAATCTTCGCGTCGGTGTCGATCTCGGCGGCACAAATATTTCTGTCGGTGTCATAAGCGAAAACCACCAAATCATTGGCAGAGGTCTGCGCAAAACCAACGCGCCCCGCCCGGCCGAATCCATTTTCAGCGATATCGCCGATGCCGTGCGCGATGCCGTCGCGGATGCCGGCGCGGAACTATCGCAGGTGGCAAGCGTCGGCGTGGGTACGCCGGGTTCGGTCAACAAAGCGGCGGGGCTGATTGAATTCGCCAATAACTTGGGTTTTCATCACGTACCCGCACAGGCTCTTTTGCAAGGCATGCTGCATGTGCCGGTTTATTTTGACAACGACGCCAACTGCGCCGCGCTGGGCGAAGCGCTCGCCGGCAGCGGCATGGGCGTGAGCAGCTTTGTCGCCATCACGCTCGGCACGGGCGTCGGTTCCGGGATCGTGATCGACGGCAAAATTGTCAACGGCGTCAACGATGCCGCAGGCGAAATGGGTCACATGGTGATTGTCGCCGACGGTCTCCCCTGCAACTGCGGACGTTTGGGCTGTTGGGAACGTTACGCCTCCGCAACGGCTCTGATTGAGCAGACAAAAGAGGCCATGAAGCTGCATCCCGAAAGTTTGCTTTGGCAGCTTGCATCCGGTTCGTTGGATAACGTCAACGGTAAAACATCTTTTGACGCTTGGCGTGCGGGCGACCACACGGGCGTTTATCTTGTGGAACGTTACATGCATTACCTCGCGGTGGGGCTTGGGAACATCATCAACGCGTTGCAGCCGGCAATGATTTGCGTCGGCGGGGGCATCGGTCACGAAAAAGAATCGCTTCTCGCACCGCTGCGCGCGCTTGTCACAAAGGAACGTTACAGCATTTATGCCGCGGTGCAAACGCAACTGGTGTCCGCCGCTTTGGGCAACGACGCAGGCGTGATCGGCGCGGCGGCATTGAACAGTTGACAGGTTTTTCACAAAAATGATCAACGATCAATTATATAATATGAGGTGTTTTTTTGCGCTATCAAGCGTTGATCGAAAAGCTCAATACGCTCGCCGTTGATTGCGCGGAAAACGTGCCGATGCGGCAACATACGACCTTCAGAATCGGCGGCGCCGCTCGGCTGATCGCCCAAGCCGCCGACGACGAGCAATTGCGGCAAATTTTGTTGCTTTGCAAAGAACATGCTCTCCCTCATTTTATTTTGGGCAACGGCAGTAATCTTTGCGTCAAAGACACGGGATTGGATTGCGTCGTGCTCAGCACAAACGGCTTGCAAAACAAAGATGTTTCGGACGACAACCGTATCTCCTGCGGCGCGGGATTACGCCTTTCGGAACTGTGCGGTTTTGCCTTGCGGCACAGCCTGACGGGGTTGGAGTTTGCTTACGGTATCCCGGGGACGGTCGGCGGCGCGGTATTCATGAACGCGGGCGCGTATGGCGGCGAAATGAAAGATATCGTGGAAAGCGTGCGGTTTTTGGACGAGACGCTCTCTTGGTGTGAACTCCCCGCAAACGCGTTGCATTTTTCCTACAGGCACAGCGTCTTTGCGCAGAATCACGGCATTATTACAAACGTCACGCTCCGATTGCGGCGTGGCGATACCGAAAAAATCAAAGCGGCAATGGACGATGTGATGCTTCGCCGCAAAACAAAGCAACCGCTGGATATGCCCAGCGCGGGCAGTGTATTCAAACGCCCGGAGGGGCAATTTGCGGGTGCGCTCATCGAGCAATGCGGGCTGAAAGGCAAACAAATCGGCGGTGCGCGGGTGAGTGAAAAACACGCGGGGTTCATCGTGAACACAGGCGGTGCGTCCGCCGCCGATGTCCGTGCGCTCATTGCCTTGATTCAGCAGGTTGTGGCGCACGAAACCGGATTCTTTTTAATCCCTGAAATTTTGTTTGTGTGATCCGGAGGCGTTCTATGCTCATCATCACAGGAATGTCAGGCGCGGGAAAATCCCGTGTCATGGCCGCGTTGGAAGATATCGGCTACTTTTGCGTGGACAATTTGCCGCCGCGCCTTGCGCCGACCTTTGCGGATTTGCTCAAAACGGCAAACCCGCCGCGAAACGATGCCGCCGTGGTGATGGACTCCCGCGCGGGCGGCGCTTTTTTG
>JAITDE010000095.1 GCA_031282735.1 Oscillospiraceae bacterium
CAGCACGTGTACAATAAGCCTTGATCCTTCACAGGCGTGAGTGCGCTTGAGGGTGCATCCTGCTGCCCGGGGCGCGGGTCGTATTTTGCGGGGAAAACATCCTGCGTGTTCCATGTCGGCTTTTCTTGCGCGGGCAAAATCGTATCGCGCAGATAGCGTTCCGGCACAACGCCGCCGAAATCCTCGCCGTCCGCCCATCGGATGTAATCGGGGTTGACGGTCGGTTCCGTCAGCACTAGCTCATCCGCCTCGCCCGCGTCCGCTTGCGCCGCGCCAACCCCCGCATGTGAACCTGTAACCATCAAGAGCGCCAGTAGCAATGCCAATAACCGTTTCGTCGTTTGTTGTGTAAAATGCATTTCAATGATCCTTTCCTATCTTTTCTTTTCTTTCATAAACATAAACATAAAACATAAAATTGATCCCGCGTGGGAAAAAATGGGTATCCTGATTAGTGGCGGATTTTCACAAAACAAAACAGCCGCCAGCTTGTGAGTATTTTTCACATCTCACATTTTTTTACAATATTTCCGCAACGCTTTGGCGGTTTAAACTTCAAATGCAAACGTATACATCTATAATAGCATCCAAATGCGCCCCTGTCAACACCAAGCAGTAAAAAAAAACAAAATAATCATGTAAAAAGGCTCTATCTATTGACATTTGCACCGAAAATTGGTAGAATGACTTGAAACTAAAATGCAATAAGGAGGTCTGTTTCGTGATGGATCAAAAAACGCTTGCGTACATCAACATGTACGCAATCCTTGGAACGCTCGAAAACTTGTGTGAACTCGACCCTGAAGCCCGCGCGTTGCTGTCAAACAAAAAGCCGCTTTCGCTTTGCTTTGACGTGAAAGGCGGTCCGAAGGGGACGCTGACATTTGTGGACGGCAAAATCCGCATGCTCGCCGGCGCGCACAACTGCGACATCAAAATCCCTGTTTCGTCGTGCGAAAAATTCAACGCGATCATCGACGGCAAAGCGACCCCAATCCCTGTGAAAGGCTTCAGCCACATCAACTTTTTGCTGAAGGACTTTACGGCGCTCACCGATTTGCTCACCAAATATCTGCGCGCGAGCGAAGAGGATCTTGCCGACCCCGTCTTTTTTGCAAGGAGCACGGAACTGATGCTGTATGTCATTTCTGTTGCGATATCGCAAATTGGCGACTACGACGAGATTGGTCAATTCAGTGCGCACCTGATCCCGGACGGCGATGTTTCGTTTTCGATCAAAAACGGTCCCGCGGCGACGATCCACTGCAAAGATCACGTTTTGAGCACCGAAAAACGCCGCCCGCTCGAACCCCGCGCAATCATGGAGTTTGAAACCCTTGAACTTGCCCGTGCGCTGTTCGACGGCAAAGTGAACGCCTTGGCCTGCATCGGCAACGGATCGATCAGCATGCGCGGCATGATCAACATGATCGACAACCTCAACCGTATTCTCGACCGCGTCGCACTTTATTTGGCATAAAGAGAGGAGAAGCAACGATGGAAATTTATAAACACGAAAAAAGCCGTGCGTGGTTCGATCGCGCGGCAAAGGTCATCCCCTCGGGCGTATATGGTCACTTAGGGCCGGCGGAAGGCAACTTTATCCCGGTGTCGCAATGGCCGCTGCTCGGTTCACGTGCGCAGGGCGCGTATTTTTGGGATGTGGACGGCAACCGCTATCTCGACTACATGTGCGCCTACGGACCGAATATCTTAGGCTATAACGATCCCGACGTGGACGCCGCCGCTGCGGAGCAAGCCAAAATCGGCAACTGCTTCACCTCGCCCTCCTATAAAATGGTGGAACTGGCGGAGTTGATGGTCGACACCGTGGCATCCGCCGACTGGGCGTTTTTCGCCAAAAACGGAAACGACGTGACGACCGCCGCCATCATGTGCGCGCGCGCCCACACCCACAAGAAAAAAATCATCTTCGTTGATGGATTTTATCACGGTGTTGCCCCATGGACACAAAAAGTGGATTATCCCGGCGTAATTCCCGAAGATGTCGCGAACAATCTCTATGTGCCGTGGAACAATATCCAAGCGCTTGAAGAGATGATTGCCGCCAACGACGGAGAGATTGCCGCGTTCATTTCCACGCCCTACATGCACGGCAACTATCTTGACAACGTTTTGCCTGCCGACGGCTATTGGAACAAAGTGCGCGAACTGTGCACCAAGCACGGCATTGTGCTGATTGTGGACGATGTGCGCGCGGGATTCCGTTTGTCCACGGCGGGTTCTGACGCGTATTACGGCTTTGAGGCCGACTTGATCACATTCTGCAAGGCGATTGCCAACGGCTGGAATGTTTCGTGCCTTTGCGGCAAGGAGTTCATCAGGGATTCAATGAGTGCGCTGAGCTACACAGGCTCTTATTGGATGAGTGCCGTGCCGTTTGCCGCCGGCATCGCCAACATCACCAAAATGCGTCAGCTCAATCTGCCTGCGATCCTCCGCGAAAAAGCCGTCAAGGTTTGCGACACATTCCGTTCCGCCGCCGCAAACAACGGCTTCAAGCTTGTGATTTCGGGCGAACCCGCGCTGTTCTATCTGCGTGTTGCAAACGACGACAGTCTCTTCCTGCATCAGGAGTGGGTCGCCGCGTGCGTTTCGCGCGGATTGTTCATCACGAGCCACCACAACCACTTCCTCAACTACGCCGTGGCGGACGAAGACATTGCGTTCACGGGCGAAGTTGCGGACGAAGCCTTCAAGGTGGTGGCGAAGAATCATCCAGAGGTCTTTGATGGAGGTTGCGCATGATGAAAACAATTCGGCGCTGGTTGGCTCTTGCTCTGGCGGTTTCGATGGGACTGGGGCTTTTGACGCTACCGGCTGCGGCGGACGCGGATCCCCGGGGCGGCGAGCTGGAACTCCTCAGTTACAACGTGCATGGACTGCCGATTTTTTGGGAGGATTATAACCCGTGGGAAGACAGCCAGCTGATTTCTGCGTTTTTCCGGGATAGCGGCTACGACTTCATCGGCGTGCAAGAGGACTTTAACTGTCACGCGGAGATCGCCGGCGCAATCGAAGGGGCGTATCCGTACCAGACGGTTCATCAGGGCGTAGTGCCGGTAGGCGATGGGCTGGGCGTGTTCTCTAAAACGCAGATCTACAATCAACGCAACGTTCCGTGGGAACAGACCTTTGGTGTTTTCAGCGATGGCAGTGACGAGCTAACCCCCAAGGGGTTTGTGCATGTCCTGGCGCGGCTGGAGGCTCCCGGAGCCTACGTGCACATTTATGTGTTGCATGCGGATGCGGTCTACGGCGACGCGGGTTCCCTAGCCGCGCGGGCGGATAACTATCGTCAGTTGGCTGCGGATATTGCGCAATACCCTGGCGAGCCGCTGCTTGTGATGGGTGATTTCAACGGCTATTACGGCGAGATTGAGCCGTTTCTGACGGAAACGAGTTTGCGCGACACTTCTCTGGAGCTATACAGTGCCGGGCACGGCGACAGCATCGACCACATTCTTGCGCGTGACGGCATGGGGGTTTCATTCGTCACGCTGGAGAGCAAAAATTTATGGATTCAAACCGCGCCGGGCGGCGTGATTGCTGCCGAATACCTCGCGGAGGGTGCGCGCGACCTTTCGGATCACGCGGCGAAATACGCCAAGCTGGCTTGGACCTACGAAGGCCCGGAAAACGGCGTCTGGGGCGTTGAGGGTTCCGTAACGCAAACGCCGCAGTGGAGCATAGAGCTGCTCTGGCGGCAGGTGGAGACGTTCTTCGCGAAGCTGAGGCTTTTGCTGCTGGAATCGTTCCGCCTGTTGCGGGAGCAGGTTGTGTAGTCGCTTCGCGCGGTCATTTACCCGCTTCGCACTGTCTTTTACCCGCTTCGCGCTGTCATTTACAGTCTGATAAGATAATACAAACAACAAATACAATAGTCAATAAATACAATAGTAGGAGGAATTTATGGCACTCACAAAGCAGGAGTGGCTCGCGCTGGAAGAAAAAGCGAATGAGCTGCGCAATCTCTGCCTCGACACCACCCATTGGGCCGGCAGCGGGCATATCGGCGGTGGGCTGAGCGTGATGGACATGCTCACCATCCTTTATTATCGGCATCTGAACATCGACCCCGCAAATCCGACGTGGGAAGACCGCGACCGGTTTATCCTGAGCAAAGGTCACGCGGGAATCGCTTGGGCGCCCGTGCTGGTGAGCAAAGGCTTCAACGACCCCGAACAGCTGAAGACATTCAACCTCACCAATTCCAAAATGGGCATTCACCTTGACGCCGCAAAAGTCGTCGGCGTTGACGCGTCCACGGGATCTTTGGGACACGGATTACCCATCGCGCTTGGTTCCGCCCTTGCCGCGCGTGTTCTTGGCAAGGATTATTGGACGTATTGCATCATGGGCGACGGCGAATGCGACGAGGGCGAGATTTGGGAAGCCGCAATGGCCGCCGCGCACTTCGGCGCGACCAATCTGATTGCGTTTGTTGACCGCAACAAATGCATGATCGACGGTCCGACCGAGGAAGTGATGAAGCTGGAACCGTTCGCCGATAAATGGCGCGCGTTTGGTTTCCATGTGATTGAAGTCGACGGTCAAAACATCAACGAGCTTGACGACGCGATTGAATACGCGAAAACAAAAGCCGCCGGCAAACCTGTTTTGATTTTGGCGAACACGATCAAAGGCGCGGGCATTGCGCACATTGAGGGCGATTATCGCTGGCACTACGGCGCAATGGACGAAGCAAGCTACAAAAAGGGCAAAGACAGTCTTGCGCAATACTACCAAGCGCGTGTTGCGCGCGCGGAAAAGGAGGGCAAATAATATGGCGGGAGGACTGACATATACGGCGGTGGAATCCACCGCGTTGTCCACGGCGGAATACTACGGCAAAGCGCTCTGCGAACTCGGCGACGAGCATCCGGAAGTTGTGGCGCTCACTGCCGATTTAGGCAAATCCACCAAAATTGGTATGTTCGGCGACGCGCACCCCGAACGCTATTTTAACGTCGGCATCGCGGAACAAGGCATGTTCAGCATGGCGGCGGGCTTCGCGAAAGCCGGTTGCGTTCCCTTCGTTTCCACATTCTCGGTTTTTGCGGCACTCCGCGCGGCGGATCAGGTGCATGCCGACATTTGCTATCAAAACGCGAACGTCAAAATCATCGCCACACACGGCGGCACGTCGTTCGGTCAGGCGGGTTCGACGCACCACGCCATTTGCGATATCGCGGTGGAGCGTTCTTTCCCCAACATGACCGTGATTGTGCCCGCGGACGGCATGGAAACCGTCAACGCGGTGCGCGCGGCATACGAAACACCCGGTCCGTTCTACATCCGCATCAACCGCGGCTTTGACCGCGTCGTCTACGACAGCTCCGATTACGGTTTTGAAGTCGGCAAGGCGATCACCATGCGCGAGGGCACGGATATCACCGTGATCGCTTGCGGCTCAACAGTCTTCCAAGCGTGTCAGGCCGCGGATTTCCTCGGCAACGCCGATGGACTGAAAGTGCGCGTGCTCAACGTGCATACGATTAAACCGATTGACAAAGAGGCCGTTTTGAAAGCCGTGATGGACACCCGCCGCGTGATTGTCGCGGAAGATCATACCATCATCGGCGGACTTGGCGCGGTCGTTGCGGAAATCATCGCCGAAGCGGGCAAAGGTTGTGCGTTCCGTCGCCTCGGCTTGCAGGATAAATTCGCGCCGATCGGTCTGCACGAAGATATCATGAGCATTTTGGGAATTGATTCCAACGGCATCATCGAAACAGTCCGCGACGTGATGAAGATGGACTTTGAGCTCGACGACAACTGGGACGATGAAGTATAAGGAGGGAACGCTGTGGTTTCGCAGGATACACTTTATAGCTACAAGATTTTCCTCAACGCGGCGTTGCCGTTGGTGAAGGTGCTTGCGACCGACGTGCCCGCGCTCGCCAAAAAGTTTGAAACGGCGCAATGTATTTTCCAAGTGAGCGCACTTGCGCCGGAGATGCCGAACGGCAAGATCGGCACATATTTTGTGGTAAACAACGGCGTTTGGACCGTGCGACCCGACCAACTCATCGAAAAAGCGCACGTGGAACTGCAATTCAAGAGCATTGAGGCGTTTGTTGGCTTTTTCAAGGGAAAAATCAGCCCCGCAACGCTGCCGAAAATGATTGGTGCGCTCAAACACACGGGCATGTTCCTTGCGTTCATGCAGGTTTTGCTCAAAATGTCCGCGTTGCTCGGCTCGACCGCGCCGCCCGCGGATGAGGAAACCAAGGTATTGTTGGTGAAATCGTTTTTCTATCTGCTTTCCAGCGGCATCAGTTGCCTGAATAAAAATGGGCATCCGGCAGTCCGCGATTGGTCCGTTCCAAGCCCTGACCGTGTTTATTCGTGGGCGGTCAATGGTCATCCCGAGGTTTCGGCTTATATCCGTATCAAAGCGGGCAAGAGCCGTGCGGGGCGCGGGGAATACAAACGCGCCATGCCGTTTTTTACCCTGCGATTTGATTCGCTCGACAGCGCGTTGGGCATTTTGCTGAGCATCGACGACATGATGGACGCCACCAAAGCCGGGCGGCTGATCATGGACGGCGCACCGGAATTCGGTGCGCAGTTGGGCGACTTTATGCTCACCGTTGCGGCATACGCGAAATAAATC
This sequence comes from Oscillospiraceae bacterium, assembly GCA_031282735.1. GTDB lineage: Bacteria > Bacillota > Clostridia > Oscillospirales > Acutalibacteraceae > WRMQ01. The sequence goes on from JAITDE010000095.1 coordinate 6,641, forward strand.
CAACAAAAAAACTGACCGACGCGGATGTATTCCCGCATCGGTCGGTTTTGTTTTTTTATCCAGTCGCTATTATACATGATCTATTATCAATTTTTGTACGTTTCGCCTTGACATGGCGGCTTGTTTCAAGTACAATAGGTATTGTTGAATAGATACGCAAGAATAATTGGATGGAGGGCTGTCACATGGGAATGAATATCGCGCAAAAACTGATCGCAAGCCACTTGACGGATGGCAAAATGCGCGTTGGCGAGGATATCGCGCTGCGCATCGACCAAACGCTGACGCAGGACGCGACCGGGACAATGGCGTATCTTGAATTTGAAGCCATGGGCGTGCCGCGTGCGCGAACGGAGCGCAGTGTTGCGTACATTGACCACAACACATTGCAAACGGGTTTTGAAAACGCGGACGATCATCGTTTCATTCAATCTTGCGCCAAAAAGCGCGGCATTTGGTTTTCGCGCCCGGGCAACGGCATTTGCCATCAAGTCCATCTGGAACGTTTCGGTAAGCCGGGCAAAACGCTGATCGGGTCCGACAGTCATACACCGACGGGCGGCGGCATCGGTATGCTTGCGATTGGCGCGGGCGGTTTGGATGTCGCGATCGCCATGGGCGGCGGCGCGTATCATATCCCAATGCCCAAAGTTGTGTTTGTGAAATTGATTGGAAAACTCCAACCCTGGGTGAGCGCAAAAGATGTGATTTTGGAAGTTCTGCGCCGTTTGAGCGTCAAAGGCGGAGTCGGCAAAATCATTGAATACGGCGGCGATGGCATCTCCGGTTTGAGCGTCCCCGAACGCGCGACTATCACCAATATGGGCGCGGAATTGGGTGCGACCACGTCCGTTTTTCCGTCCGACGGCGTTACGCGCGCGTTCCTCAAAGCCCAAGGAAGAGAATCCGATTGGACGCCGCTTGCGCCAGACGCCGACGCGCAATATGACGAAACGATCGAAATTGATTTGACCGCGCTTGAGCCGCTTGCCGCAATGCCGCACATGCCCGACAGAGTCAAATCCATCGCCGCGATCGGCACAATACCCGTCGACCAAGTTTGCATTGGATCTTGCACGAATTCCTCTTTGCAGGATATGCTCAAAGTCGCGGCGATTCTAAAGGGCAAAACGGTCTGCTCCAGCGTCAGCCTTGCGATTGCTCCCGGCTCAAAGCAGGTGCTCACCATGCTTGCGCGCAACGGCGCGTTGGCGGATATGATTGCTTCGGGCGCGCGCGTTCTCGAATCCGCCTGCGGTCCGTGCATCGGCATGGGGCAGTCGCCCAATTCGGGCGGTGTCAGCTTGCGCACGTTCAACCGCAATTTTGAGGGTCGTTCCGGCACGGCAGACGCAAAAATCTATCTTGTCAGCCCCGAATCCGCGGCGGCAAGCGCACTTACAGGCGTATTGACCGACCCCAGGACATTGGGTGAAATGCCATCCGTGACGATTCCCGATGTGTTTTTGATTGACGACAACATGATCGATCCGCCCGCCGCACCGGAGGAAGCCGATGCGATCGAAGTTCAGTACGGTCCGAACATCAAACCGTTGCCTGTCGCCGTGCCTCTGCCCGAAAGCCTGCGGCTCACTTGCGTACTCAAGGCGGGCGACGACATCACGACGGATCATATTATGCCGGCGGGGGCAAAGATTTTGCCCTATCGCTCAAACATACCGTATTTATCAAAATTCTGTTTCGCGCAATTGGATGCTGATTTTGCGGCGCACTGCCAAGCGGCGGGAGATTGCGTCGTCGTCGGCGGTCAAAACTACGGGCAGGGATCTTCCCGCGAACATGCCGCGCTTGTACCGCTCTATTTGGGTGTCAAAGCCGTGATTGCAAAATCGTTCGCGCGTATTCACGCCGCCAATCTTGTCAACGCGGGTATTGTGCCGCTGTTGTTTGCCGATCCATCCGATTACGACAAAATCGGCACGGGCGACAAATTAGAATTGCCGCAATTGCGCAAAGCCCTGCAAACGGGCGGCGATCTGTTCGCGCAAAACGCGGCGGGTGAACGGTATCCGCTCACCGCACAGCTTTCACGGCTTCAAATCGCCGTTTTGCTGGCGGGTGGTCTGCTGGAATACACCAAACAAAACGCTGAAAAAAAAGCAATCTAAAAAAACATATAGAATCATTTTGGGAGGATAACAAATACATGCCAAACGAGCAGTCTATCCAAACGGCAGTCAAGCATTTTGAGAACCTCATCCGTGCGCAACAGGCACGCGCCGAGGAAATCACACGCCAAGGCGATTTTGCGAACTACCAAGAACTCGAAAAATTGGTGATCGGTGTCTGCGGCGGCGACGGCATAGGACCGATTATCACAAAGGAAAGCGCGCGTGTGCTGGAGTTTTTGTTGCGCGACAAAGCGGCGGCGGGCAAAGTGGAATTCCGCCATATCGACGGTCTGACCATCGAAAACCGCGTGGCTGTCAATCAACCCATTCCCGACGACGTGATGGAACAGCTGAAAGCTTGCCATGTGATTTTGAAAGGACCGACGACGACACCCCAAGCGGGCGATCCGTGGCCGAACATCGAAAGCGCCAACGTCGCCATGCGGAAAGCGTTGGATTTGTTCGCGAATGTCCGACCCGTCAAAGTGCCCAAGGATGGCATCGACTGGACTTTTTTTCGCGAAAACACCGAAGGCGCGTATGCCGTCGGTTCGCAGGGCGTGCATGTTTCAAATGAACTCGCCATGGATTTTGTTGTCGCAACCACGGAGGGCACGGAACGTATTGCCCGTCTGGCATATGAATACGCCCGCCGCAACGGCAAAACGCGCGTGTCGATTATCACAAAAGCAAATGTGATTAAGACGACGGACGGCAAGTTTTTGGCGATCTGCAAAAAAATCGCCAAGGATTATCCCGAAATCACAACCGACGAATGGTACATTGATATCACGACGGCAAAACTGATTGACGAAAAACGCCGCCGCGATTTTCGCGTGTTCGTTTTGCCGAATCTTTACGGCGATATCATCACGGACGAAGCCGCGGAGTTCCAGGGCGGCGTCGGCACGGCGGGGAGCGCGAACATCGGCAAACGCTACGCGATGTTCGAGGCGATCCACGGTTCCGCGCCGCGCATGATCCGCGAGGGGCGCGGACAATATGCCGACCCGTGTTCAATGCTCCGCGCGACTGTAATGCTCCTGTCGCACATCGGCGAGCAGGGCAAGGCAGACTTGCTGGAAAAGGCGTTGGATATTTGCATGTTCCAAGAGAAAAAAGTAATCATCACGGGGCGCGGCAACGGTTGCACCTGTGCCGAGTTCGGCGATTATGTAATGGAAACGATCACGGCCTTGATGCATGGTGCGCCAAATGTCAGATATGAATAGATTGTGGAGGTAATCAATGGCAAATATTCTTGTTGCGGGCGCGGGCCACGGCGGGCTTGTCGCCGCCGCACTCCTTGCAAAAGCAGGATATTCTGTTGTCGTCGCCGAACAAAATCCCGAGTTAAACTTGGGCCACGACTGGACCGATATTTTTTCGCTCGACACATTCAAAGAGGCAGGTATCCCTTTGCCGGAAAGGAATGAATACACGCTTGCGGAATGGATGACTTTTTTCAGCCCATCCAAAAAGCGCGGCATTTCGGCATATATCCCGCCCGATCAATGCGAGCAAAACATGGATCGCCGCCTGATTTTGAAACATTTGATTGCGTTCGCAAAATCCAACGGTGTCACAATCCTGTTCCAAACAAAGGTGCTTGCGCCAATCCTCACCAATAACGCCGTGACGGGTCTGATTCTGGAGCGCGCCGATGGTTCAACATACACGCTCCCCTGCGATTTATGCATCGATGCTTCCGGTATGCAATCCTCCCTGCGCGCGCAATTGCCCGAGGATTGGGGCATCATCAAAGCCTTTCGGCGTGACCAATACTTTTCGGCGTTCCGCGCGTTTTATAACCAAACGGGCAAAAAATATTTGGGCGACCCGTTTCATGTGTATTTTTTTCCGCTTGACCGTCAGGCAGTCGCGTGGATCGCTTCTGAAGAGGAGCATGTCGATTTGTTGTGCGGCTCTTTTGTGGATACCGATCACAAATATGCCGAAGAAGTGCGGCAGTCGCTCTTGCATCTTCACCCCGAAATGGGAGATACGATTCAACGCGGCGGGCAAGTGGGGAACATCCCCGTGCGCCGCCCCATAAGCGTGATGGTTGGCAACGGCTATGTTGCTTGCGGCGACAGCGCGGCCATGACCATACCGATCGTTGGTGCGGGCATTGCGAACGCAATCCGTGCGGGCAGATTTTTGGCGGAGACAATCCTTGCAGTCGATGGATTCAAATTTGACGTTGCGTCGCTCTGGCAATATCAAGTGCGTTATATGACTGAAATTGGCGCGATCCATGCGCCTTTGGATGTGATTAAAAACTTTTTGCTCAACGCCTCCAGCAAGGATTTGAACGCGTTGTTTGAAGCGGGCGTGTTCAACCAGCAGGATATGATCAACGCCCGCACGGGTTCGGAACTGAGCTATACGCTTTTGCAAATGGGACAAAAGGCGCTCAAAGGAATTTTCCATCTGCCATTGCTGCTCAAGCTGAACAGCACTTTAATAAAATCCAAAAAGCTCAAAAAGCATGTTTTGGCAATTCCGAAGCAATACGACAAAGAGGCTGTGGCGCGTTGGGCGGCGATTTACGACCAATTTTGAGTTTGCAAAGTTTTTATCTATATTTTATTCGGAATCACAAATGGGGGGGATTGCCTTGGACGAACTGCAAGTGCCGCTGTATTTGTTCCATCAGGGAACAAACGCGCGGGCGTATCAATTTCTCGGTGCGCATCCAACCAACGATGGTGTCGTGTTCCGTGTGTGGGCGCCGCATGCCAAAGCGGTCAGTGTCGTGGGCGATTTTAACGATTGGGATCGCTTCGCGCATCCCTGCGCCCGAATTCCCGAAAGCAACGGCGTTTGGCAATCCACCGTGCCGGACGTGGCTCCATTTGCGGCTTACAAATTCTGCATCACAGGTCAAAACCGCAAACAGCAGTTCAAAGACGACCCCTACGCGTTCCACGCCGAATCCAACCCCGGAACGGCGAGCAAATATTTCCCGCTGCGGGGTTATGATTGGCATGATGCCGATTGGATGAATCAGCGGGCACGGCGGAATATCTACGCTTCGCCCGTGAATATCTATGAGGTGCATTTGGGTTCTTGGCGGCGTTATGAGGACGGCGAGGTTTTTTCTTACAGCAAGCTTGCCGAGGAACTAATCCCCTACGCGGTCGATATGGGCTACACGCATCTGGAATTGATGCCGGTGACGGAATATCCCTTTGACGGTTCGTGGGGCTATCAAGTGACAGGCTATTTTGCGGCGACTTCGCGCTACGGCACACCGGAGGAGTTGATGTATTTCATCGACACGGCGCACCAATCAGGGCTTGGGATTTTGCTTGATTGGGTACCCGCGCACTTTCCGCGCGACGCCCATGGTTTGGCGGATTACGACGGCGAGCCGCTCTATGAATACGCCGACCCGCGCAAAGGTGAACACAAGCAGTGGGGTACGAAGGTTTTTGATTACAATTGCCCCGAAGTGCGTTCCTTTTTGATTTCGAGCGCGGCATTTTGGCTGGAGGAATACCATGCCGATGGTCTGCGCGTGGATGCTGTCGCGTCGATGCTCTATTTGGATTACAACAGGGAACAGGGCCAGTGGATACCCAACGCCGACGGCGGGCGCGAAAACCTGGAGGCGGTGCGATTTTTGCGGGAACTCAACTTGTCGGTTTTCCGCGATTTCCCCGGTATCATCATGGCGGCGGAGGAAAGTACTGTTTGGCCCTTGGTGACAAAGCCCGTTGATATGGGCGGTTTGGGCTTTAACTTCAAATGGAACATGGGTTGGATGAACGACTGCCTGCGCTATTTTTCGATGGATCCGATCCACCGCAAAAACAACCATTCCAATCTCACCTTTTCGTTCCATTATGCGTTTTCCGAAAATTTTATCCTGCCAATTTCGCATGACGAAGTGGTTCACGGCAAGTGTTCCATGCTCGGCAAGATGCCCGGCGATTATGCCGCAAAATTTGCGGGACTGCGGGCGTTTTATGCCTATATGGCGGCGCATCCGGGCAAAAAATTGCTCTTTATGGGGCAGGAGTTTGGGCAGTTCATCGAGTGGAACTACGACAGGGAACTTGATTGGCTTTTGCTGGATTATGACGCGCACAGGCAATGCAAGGATTTTGTACGCGCACTCAACCATTTTTACCGTGAAAACCCGCCGCTTTGGCAGGTTGACGATGATTGGCGCGGTTTTCAGTGGATTTCGGGCGACGACAGCGCGCATTCTGTCGCCGCGTTCCGCCGCATCGATCAAGACGGCGGAGAGCTGGTTTGCGTGTGTAACTTTACACCGGTCACGCATTCGCGTTATTGCGTCGGCGTACCCGCGTTGGATACATACGAGCTTGTTTTTTCAACAGATGCTCCGCAGTTCGGCGGGGCGGGCGAAATCAAAAGCAAGCTCACCGCGGCAAGCGAAAGGGAAGCGCATGGCTTGCCCGCGTCGATGGAATTGTGTTTGCCGGGGTTGAGTGTCAGTTTTTATCGGGCGCAAAAAAACAAGAAGAAAGGATGAATGGGTTTGCGAAAACAGGAATGCATTGCAATGCTACTTGCCGGCGGGCAGGGCAGCAGGTTAGGCGTACTCACGAAAAATGTTGCAAAACCCGCCGTGCCATATGGTGGAAAGTACAAAATCATTGATTTTCCATTGTCCAACTGCGTCAATTCAGGCATCGACACCGTTGGGGTCCTCACCCAATATCAACCGCTGGAATTGACGGATTACTTGGGTTCGGGTGCGCCTTGGGATTTGGATCGCATGAACGGCGGTGTCCACGTGTTGTCCCCATACCAGCAAATTTCGGGGTCAACTTGGTATAAGGGCACTGCGAACGCGATTTATCAAAATATTCATTTCATCGACCGCTACGATCCCGACTACGTATTGATCCTGTCCGGCGACCACATCTACAAGATGGATTACGCCAAGATGCTGGATTATCACAAAGAAAAGCAAGCGGATTGCACGATCGCGATGCTCGAAGTGCCGTGGGATGAAGCCAGTCGTTTTGGTTTGATGATCGTCAACGACGACGGCACAATTGCGGCATTTGAAGAAAAGCCAAAAAATCCGCGCAGCAATAAGGCATCGATGGGCGTGTATGTCTTCAGTTGGGCAAAGCTCCGCGCATATCTTTTGGCGGATGAGGCGAACGAAAGTAGCAGCAACGACTTCGGCAAAGACGTAATCCCCGCCATGCATCAAGCGGGAGAGCGCATGGTTGCCTACGCTTTCGACGGCTATTGGAAGGACGTCGGAACGATTGATTCACTTTGGGAATCGAACATGGATTTGCTCAACCCAAAAATCGATTTAGATTTGAACGATCCTGATTGGCGCATTTTTGCACGCAGTCCCGTCGCGCCGCCACACCACATCGCGCCAAGCGCGGTCGTTCAAAATTCGATGGTTTCGGCGGGCTGTTATGTGGGCGGCATGGTCGATTTTTCGATCTTATTCCCGCAAGTGACGGTGCAGGAGGGCGCGATCGTGCGCGATTCCATCATTATGCCGGGCGCGATCGTGGAATCCGGCGCGGTCGTGCAATACGCGATCGTCGCCGAAAATGCCGTTATCCGCCAAAACGCGGCGGTCGGTTGTCGACCGGAGGATATGCGGGATAAAGACGCGTGGGGGATCGCAGTCGTCGGAATCGGTGTCGAAGTGGCACAAGGCGCGGTTGTTCCCGCGAAAGCAATGGTTGACACAGACGTCGGAGGTGCGGTCATATGAGAATCAACAATGTCCTGGGGCTTCTTTATTCCAATTCCTACGACGACGCGTTGCCCGAACTGACAAATCTGCGCACGATGGGATCCGTCCCGTTCGGATGCATGTATCGCCTGATTGATTTTCCGCTTTCGAGCATGGTCAACAGCGGCGTGGGCAAAGTGGGGGTCATCACCAAGAGCAACTACCGCTCATTGATGGATCACCTCGCCATGGGGAAACCGTGGGATCTTGCGCGCAAAAACGAAGCGTTGTTTCTTCTGCCGCCGTTTTCGGCGGGCGGCATTGTGGGCAATCAAACCCGCATGGAGGGGCTTTTCGGCGCGATGGCATTCTTGCAAAACTCAAAAGAAGAATATGTGATCATGAGCGATTGCCACACGGTGTGCAACATTGATTACCGTCTCCTGATGAAAAAGCACAAGTCCAGCGGCGCGGATATCACCGTGGCGGCATGCCGCGGCACCGCGCCAAACCTCAGTTGTATGCGTTTTCAGGTGGACGCGGCGCAGGACGATCGCATCACCGAAATTGCGATTCAGCGCGATCCAACACCCGACACCCTCTATTCGCTGAATATTTTTGTCATGCGCAAATCGCTGTTGGAACGCTTGGCGCAAGAGGCGTTGCGCATGGGACGCACCGATTTTGAACGCGACGTAATGCAACCGCAGGTGCAAAGCTTGCGCATGCACGCGGTTGTGGAGGATGGTTTTGTGCGGGTGATCGACTCCCTGCAAAGCTACTATGATGTGAGCATGTCGTTGCTCGTCTGCCATCAAAGCCTGTTTTCGGCAAACAGACCTGTGCTCACCAAGGTGCAGGACGATATGCCGACCATTTACGGTTTGCACTCCAGTGTCAAAAACTGCCTTGCGGCGGACGGTTGCAAACTGGAGGGTAAGGCGGAGCATTCCGTTGTTTTCCGCAATGTTTGGATTGAACCGGGTGCTGTCGTCAAAAACTGTATCTTGATGCAAGGAACATATGTGAGCGCGGGCGCACATCTCGAAAATGTGATTGCCGACAAAAACGTCGTCATCAAACCGAACAAGACACTTGTGGGCACACCCAATTATCCTGTGTATTTGGGCAAGGGCATTGTGATTTAGAACGGAGGCACACATGAAAATTTTATTTGCCAGCAGCGAGGCACAACCGTTCAAGGCAAGCGGCGGATTGGCGGAAGTGGTAGGTTCGCTGCCAAAAGCATTGCGCAAGCGGCTCGTCGGTGCGCGAGTCGTTATGCCGCTGTATGATTCCATTGCGCAGGAACTCAAAGACAGCATGACGTTTTTGTGTTCCATCATCGTGCCCGTTGCGTGGCGGCGGCAATATTGCGGCATTTTTGAGGCACGCTCCAACGGCGTGATCTATTATTTGCTCGACAATCAGTATTATTTTAAACGGGCGAACGGCATATACGGCTATTATGACGACGCGGAGCGTTTTGCTTTCTTCTCCCGCGCCGTGCTGGAAATGCTGCCGTGTTTGGATGGCTATCATCCCGACGTGATCCATTGCAACGATTGGCAGACCGCGCTTGTGCCCGTCTATCAAACGGTGTTTTATGCGAAAGCCCCCGCCTATCAAGGCATTCGCACGCTTTTTACCATCCATAATATTGAATATCAAGGCAAATACGGCATGGATATTTTAACAGACGTTTTTGGATTGGATGCATCGCACGCGTCTTTGCTGGAGTTCGGCGGCGATATCAATTTGATGAAAGCGGGTATTGAATGCGCCGATGCCGTGAACACCGTCAGCCCGAGTTATGCCGCGGAATTGCTGGAGGGCAGGAACGCGCACGGGTTGACACCGATTATCGCACAGCGCTCCGCGAAATTTTCGGGAATTTTGAACGGTATTGACACCGAAGTTTACGATCCCGCGGTCGATGCCAACATTGCCGCCAATTTTTCCGCCGAAAGTTTGATGGGCAAGGCGCGATGCAAAGCGGCCTTGCAGGAACTTTTTGCCTTGGAGCAAGATTCCGACGTTCCGCTTATCGCGATGATTACGCGCTTGGCATCGCACAAGGGCATTGACATTGTGATGCAAAAACTTGACCATTTGTTGCAAACATCCAACATGCAGTTTGCCGTCATTGGCAGCGGCGAGTGGCGGTATGAATCGTTTTTCGGCGAGTTGGCAAAGCGGTTTCCCGGGCGTGTCGGCGCGTATATCGGCTATGACCAGCAGTTGTCGCACAAACTCTATGCCGCGTGCGACATGTTTTTGATGCCGTCGGTCAGCGAACCGTGCGGTCTTTCACAAATGATCGCCCTGCGCTACGGCGGTGTGCCGATTGTTCATGAAACGGGCGGTCTGCGCGACAGCATCCGCGACAGCGGCGACGGCGAGGGCAACGGATTTTCGTTCGCCGAACAAACGCCCGAGGCATTGGACGCAACCGTACGCCGTGCGTTGCAAGGATATGAAAACAAAGCGGGCTGGCAAACGCTCGTCGCCCGTTGCATGGCGTGTGATTTTTCGTGGGGACAATCGGCAAACGCGTATATCCGTTTGTACAAATCGATTATACGGTAGATAGCCGGCAACAAAACAAACCCCCCTGAAAGCGCAACGCTTTCAGGGGGTTTGCATGCATCCTTATGCAGCGGGGATGAGTTCGGCGATCGCCGCAACCCAGCCTTCGATGATGGAGAAGAAATCAATGAAAGCTCCATTGATGTCTTCAAGCGCGGTGAAGAAGACGGAAAGCGAGTCAGCCGGGGTCGAAATGACGGTCAGGACGTCTGCGAGGATCTCAAGAATTGCGCTCATGTGTGTTATACCTCCACAAAATTTATTACCAAAGCCTATAAGCTATGGTTGCAAAATAGGGGGCGCACAGCCGCGCGTTAAATTTCATCCTGTAACGCATCGTAACCCTCTTCGCCTGTACGCACTTTTACGACATTCTCAACGTCGTAGATAAATATCTTGCCATCGCCGACTTTACCCGTGTAAAGCACCTTTTTGGCGGTATCAATCACGGTTTCGACGGGCACTTTGCAAACAATAATCTCCAACTTGACTTTGGGCAGGAATGTAACTTCCACCTCAACACCACGGTATTGCGCCGATCCGCCGCCCTGCATCCCAAAGCCCATCACGTTTGTGACAGTCATGCCGGTGATGCCAATTCCGTTCATGGCGACTTTGAGCGATTCCAATTTGCTTGGTGTGCAAATGATATCCACTTTTGTGAACTTGTAGCCGTCAAGCAATTCCGGTTTTGTTTTGTGCACCACAGGGATTGCCTGCGCCGCAGGTGTTTCGCCGATCACAACAGCAGAAGGCTCAATGGCCTCGGGCGCGATTAGGAAGTCGGCATAACTGCTTGCAAGACCATGTTCGGAAATATCCAGACCACGCAATTCATCTTCAGGATCGGCGCGCAAGCCATGGAATTTCTTGATGAAAAAGAATGTAATTGTCATGGTAACAGCCGTCCACGCACCAATCGCCAAAACGCCCAGCAACTGAACGCCCAGCTGTTTGAATCCGCCGCCGTAGAACAAGCCTCCGTCCGTGGCGAAGAAACCAACGGCAATCGTACCCCAAAGTCCGTTTGCGCCGTGCACCGCGATTGCGCCCACGGGATCATCGACGTGCAGTTTTTTATCGATCAGTTCAACGGCGACGACAACCAAAATACCCGCCACCAAACCGATTACGACGGAACCAGTCGCATCCACATACGTGCATCCTGCCGTTACGGCGACAAGACCTGCCAGCGAGCCGTTAAGCGACATTGAAACATCGGGCTTGCCGCTCCGAATCCAAGTGAAGCACATCGTCACGACGGTCGCAACCGCGGGCGCGATAGTCGTCGTCAAGAAGATCGAACCGAGCTGTTCGACGCTGACCGCCGCCGCGCCGTTGAATCCATACCAACCAAACCACAGGATGAACACGCCAAGCGCGCCCAACGTGAGAGAATGCCCCGGGATTGCGCGGGATTTATTCTTGCCCGTTTTCTTGTCGATGGCGTATTTACCGATACGCGGTCCCAAAAAGATTGCGCCGACAATTGAGGCAATGCCGCCGACCATGTGGATTGCGGATGAACCCGCAAAGTCAAGGTAACCGAGCTGCGCGAGCCAACCTTTGGCGTTCCATAGCCAACCGGCTTCAATTGGATAAATGACCGCGCTGATGACCGCACTGTAGATGCAGTAGGCTGAAAACTTTGTGCGCTCCGCCATTGCGCCCGAAACAATCGTGGCGGCCGTTGCGGCGAACACAAGGTTGAAAACGAAGACGGAAAACGGAAAATCCGAAAAGTTTGTGAAAATCTGCAAATTCGGCACACCGATGACGCCGAACAGATAATTTTCGCTCATCATCAGCGCGAAGCCGAGGGGAACGAAAACAACCGTGCCGATACAAAAATCAATCAGGTTTTTCATGACGATATTGCCGGCGTTTTTTGCGCGGGTGAAGCCTGTTTCGACCATCGCGAAACCGCACTGCATAAAGAACACAAGTGCCGCGCCAATCAGGAACCAAATGGACCAGCCTTCATTGGCCGCCGCAGCGATCGCGCTTTGAATGGAACTTTCCATGCCAACATCTCCTTGTTTGCTTATTATGACAAAAAAGAGACGTCGTGCGCTCCGGAGGCGCACAACGTCTTTGTTGTCAAAGATATTGTAGCAACCTTCGGGGAAAATGTCAAGGATGTGAACGCAAATTTTAAGAAATCTGCAATTTAACCTTTCTTTGCGTTCATGGGTTGTTCATTTTTGTATATTATGCCGATTATTCACGTGGCTTGATGTTGATCCCTACGGCCAAACGACCCAAGGCATCCAAGCAACTGCGCCCGCAGAGCAAATCAATGATCAATTCGCACTGTTCCGCGTCGGCGGTGTTCATCTTGCCGTCGGCATCAAGTTCAACGCCGTATTTGGCCAAAAAGTCAATGCGCGATTCAACGGAAAGACCCGCGATATGTTCCAGAATCTCGCGGTCAAAATCCAAAAATTTGCGCGGATTTTTGCCGGAAAGCGCGGCAAGCTGGAATTGCTCTAAGTCGCCGACCACGTCAGCCTCGGTGATTTGCTCCAAACGACGATTACAAACGGCGAACTCGCGACTTTCGAGATCAAACTCTTTCGCGATGCTGTCGTTGAGAAAATAACAAATATCGTCAATGAGCAAAAAGTCCGTCTGCATGGCAAACTTGAGCAAAGGCGTGTCGCTTTCGACGATTGTATCGCCTTTCGCCGCGCAGAGCAACGTTTTCGCGCCGCCGATAAACGGGTTTGAACGCCGCAAGAAAACCACGCGTTTGGTCACTTGCTTTGGTTCTTCGTCCTCATGTTCGGCGGGTTCGGTGAATGTGCACGTGCCGTAAAAAGCATAACCCGCAGGTTTGGCGACAACGCCGTTCGCAAAGTCTTCGGGCGCGTGTTTTTCGGCGGACGGAATGCCTTGGAGCATGTCCTGCAGTGGATCGCGGATCAATTCGTTGCCGCTCTCCAGCGCACCGATTTCCTCTTTGGGCAACAGCGGGGAATACTCCGCCACCGTGCGTTCGTTTAGTGTTTTTTCAAGCAACGGACGGATCAGTTGGTCAACCCACATAGCAATGCCGTCCATCGCGCAAGCGTTCCAGCTCAGTTGCAAGCCGTCGCGGGATTTGTGCGTGCTGTAAAGCGCGAACGTCCAATCATATTCCTTGGCGTGAAGCCCTTGCAATGCGACAATCAGATCATGTGTATCCAAATTAAGTTTGCCTCCCAAAAGTAGTTAGCGGGAACTCACCGCAAACTATGGTAACACATCGTCAAAAAAAAAGCAAGTGGATTTTGGAAAAACATCTTCACGATTTTTCTTTTTTGGCGTTTTCATTAAAAAACATTTGCATATTTCTTTTTTTTGGTCTTTTTGCCGATTTCATGCAAGGCGATCGCCCACACGGCGGAAAATTTTACAACCTCCTGCGCCTTTTTCCCCTGCGCGACAGTGCGCCGCCTATCTTTTCGATTTCCATCACGACGGTGGGCAAAATCGATAGCCCGAGCACCGCAATCCATTGACGGAACGTCATGGAAACCGTGCCGAAAATGGCGCACAATGGCGCGATCGTGACCACCGATGCTTGCAAAACAATACAAAGCAAATTCGCAAAATTCATGCGTGCATTTGAAAAAGGACCAATCGCAAAAAGAGAGCGTGAGGATCGCATGTTGTTCGCGTGCGCAATCTCCACAAAACTCAGCACCGAAAAAGCCATTGTGCGCCCGAGCGCAATGTCGTCCCCGCCGCCGAGCGCCCTGCGCCCCAGCACAAAAGCGAGCAGCGTCACCGCGCCCATGAGCAAACCCTCCACGAGCATGTGGAAGCCCAGCGCGCCGTTGAAAAAGTTTTGATTGACAGATTTTGGCGGTTGATGCATGATGCTGCGGTCAACCGCTTCCGTGCCGAGCGCAATGGCGGGCGCGGAGTCGGTGACGACGTTGACCCACAACAGTTGAATAGGCAAAAGCGGCGACGGAATGCGCATTAACGATGCCGCGAAGACGGCAACAATTTCGCCGATGTTGCTGCTGATTAAAAAACGCACGGCCTTTTTGATGTTTTCGTAAATGCCCCTCCCCTGCTCCACGGCCCGAACAATCGTTGCAAAATTGTCGTCGGTCAGGATCATATCCGCCGCGCCTTTTGCAACTTCCGTGCCGCTTCGCCCCATCGCGCAGCCGATGTCGGCGGCCTTTAGCGCGGGTGCGTCGTTGACACCATCGCCTGTCATGGCGACGACATGCCCCATGCCGCGCAGAGCTTTCACGATACGCATTTTGTGTTCGGGTGTCACACGCGCAAAAACGCGAACATCCCTGAGCGCGTTTTCCAGATCGGCATCGTTGCGTTTGTCCACATCAAGACCCGTCATGGAATGGCGCGCACCGTCGGCGGCATCCAAAATCCCCAATTCACGCGCGATCGCGTTGGCCGTGACAATATGATCGCCCGTTATCATGATTGGAATAATCCCCGCGCGACGACAAACGCCCACGGCGGCTTTTGCCTCCTTGCGCGGCGGATCGTTCATGCCGATCAAACCCATAAAGCAGAGCGCGTCTTCGCCGACATTGGATCGTTCGCTTGCGGAAACGGGTTTTGCCGCAAGGGCGATCACGCGTAGCGCCTGATTCGCCATGGCGTCGTTTTGCGCAAGGATTTTGCCCTTGTGCGCCTGCGTGATGGGCAAAATATTGCCTTTGATTGACACATGCGAACAGCGCGGCAACAGAACATCCACCGCGCCTTTGCAGAGCATCGTCAAGCCATTGAAACCCGCGCAGGGATCTTTTGTGTCAAAGCGGCAGACGACGCTCATGCGCTTGCGGGCGGAATCGAATGGATTTTCGCTCAGGCGCGGAAATGCCGTTCGGTCTTCCATCACCGCGACGCGGCGTTTGATGGCGGCATCGACGATGGCGGTTTCGGTCGGTTCGCCGATAATGGTTTGGCGGCGGCCGCTGTTTTGAACCTGCGCATTGCAGCAGAGCGCGGCAAGACGCAGGATATCAAGCCCTTCTTTTGCGTGCATCGTCATTGCGCCCCGCGCGTCCGCGAGTTGTGTGACCGTCATTTTGTTTTGTGTGAGCGTGCCTGTTTTATCGGAACAAATTACACTGGCACAGCCGAGTGTTTCCACCGCGGGCAGACGGCGCACGATGGCGTTTTGTTTTGCCATGCGCTGCACGCCCAACGAGAGCACGACTGTCACCATTGCGGGCAAGCCCTCCGGAATAGCCGCGACGGCGAGGCTGACCGCGAGCATAAAGCTTTCGAGCAACGGAATATGCTGTAAAAAACCGAGCAAAAAGATCAATCCGCTGATTGCCATAGCGGCCAATCCCAACTGTTTGCCCACTTTTTCCAAGCGGATTTGCAGAGGTGTTTGCGGGCTATCCTCCGCTTTGAGCAAGCCCGCGATTTTGCCCACCTGTGTTTGCATCCCCGTTTCGGTTACAACGGCGACACCGTGACCCGTGAGAACAACGGTGCCTGAAAACACCATGTTTTTTCTGTCGGCGGGCGGTGATTGTTCCGATATTTGCGCGAACGCGTCCTTTGTGCTTGGCATGGATTCACCTGTGAGCGCGCTTTCCTGCGTGCTCAATTGCGTGGATTCCAGCAAACGCGCGTCGGCGGGGATCATATCGCCCGTTTCGACGACAAGAATGTCGCCCGGCACGACATCCTCCGCGGGGACGCGCAGGCGTTTGCCGGATCGGATCACCTGCGCGGTCGGCGCGGCCATCTTTTCGAGCGCAGCCAACGCGCGTTCAGCCTTACCCTCCTGAATCACGCCAACAAAGGCATTCACAACCACAATCGCCGTGATGATGACAGAATCCAAATAATCGCCGCTGCCGTGAACAAACGCTGAAACGGCCGAGATTGCCGCGGCAATCAACAGCGCGACGACCATGAAATCTTTGAACTGCGCAAAAAAACGCAGTATCCACGGCTTTTTCTCCTGCGATTCCAAGCGATTTCCGCCCGACTGCCGCAACCGCTGACGCGCGGTCTCCGCAGACAGCCCGTGTGCGCGGTTTGTTTTGTGTAGCGTGAGAACTTCATCTGTTTGCATACTATGCCACTGCATCGGTTTCCTCCAATTGTGTTGTTGTTTGGGCGCGAAGTGTTGGCACATCGGCCTCCGCAGGCATGATCTCCAGTGCGCTTACGCGCAGATTGCGCCCCGTATCGTTCGCGGTATACGAAAACCGAAACCCGCCGTCTTCCGCAATCGCAAAGCCGAGCGTCTCTTCCCGGTTGGCGTTCACCATGTGCAGCCATCTGGCGCATTGATCCGCAGTTTCGCCCGTAAAAATTTGGAGCAACGCCGCCGCCGCTGCGCTAAACGCACTGTTACGTATGCCATGTGCGCCTGTGATTGTATATGTATGGATACGATCGTTCGGCAGGGTATCGAGCGTCAAGAGGAGATCCTGGCTCAAATTTGCCTGATACCGTGCCCCCTGCCCGCTTGTTTCGACAAAAAAATCTTCGGGCGCAAGCGTTTGCCCTGTTTTGCGCATTGCTTTGTTGTAGCCCTCGCACAGTCGCCGCACATCGAGCCAATGTCCGCTGTCACAGGCGTTGAAAAGGAAGTTGAGGCAAACAGGAAGAAGCAAAGCGATTGCTTTTTTTAGAACGATGCTGCTTTTCCCAAAAGAAAAGCAGCAAAAGAAATTCCCACGTTTCGCACGATCGTCTTTCATCTTTTGTCTGGTTTTCAATCCCGTCTCCCCTTTTTTGTCCATACCTATGTGAAAGATCCTTGTAATATGCACGCGTCGAAACCTCTAAAACGTGATGTGATCCAACGCCATCATCAGCGCAAAACCAAGCACCACGCTGACGGTCGGCACATAGCTGTGCTTCTCGCCGCCGTGACTGGCGGGGATAAGTTCCCGCACGGACACCAAAATCATTGCGCCCGCGGCAAAACTGAGCAAAAAAGGCAACAAAAATCGCACCCGCACAGCGAGCAACGCACCAAAAAATCCCGCAATTGGTTCAACCGCGCCCGAAAGCTGCCCATAGAAAAAACTTTTTTTGCGGCTCAATCCCGCGCTTTGCATCGGGAGCGACACGGCCGCACCCTCGGGAAAATTCTGTATGCCGATTCCAACGGCGACCGATATCGCGCTCAACAGCACGGCATCGCTATTGTTGCTCGCGAGTGCGCCGAACGCGACACCGACAGCAAGACCCTCGGGAATATTGTGCAGTGTGATGGACAGCATCAGCATTTCGGCCGTGTGCGCGGCGTCGGGCTTTCGCTTGGCGCAAAGCGCGTCGCAACCCCATAAAAATGCCGCGCCGCAAAGCAAACCCAAAACCGCGGTAAGCCACGCGGGAACGCGGAATAAATCGCCCGCTTGCTCCATGGCGGGTTCGAGCAACGACCAAATGCTCGCGGCAAGCATCACTCCCGCGGAAAACCCCATCATGGCATCCAAAAATGCCGGCTTCGGATGACGGAAAAAGAGCACGACACTCGCGCCCAATGCCGTGAGTACCCATGTTCCAATTGACGCCAACAGCGCAAGGAGAGCAAAATACATAAAAATCACCTCCATGCAGTTTATGCGGGAGGTGATTTTTTGGTTTGTCGAGCAAGCATATGCGCGTAATTGCTTTTGGGTTTGTCGAGCAAGCGCTCGTGCGTTCAAGCTTAGTTGAAAGTATAAACGCGCTCAGCGGCCAAGGGGATAGAGGCATCAATATTGAAGAGGACTTTCGCAATCATGGTCGCCTGACAGGCGATGTAGGTGGTCTCACTCAGTATTTTGCCGGTGTTTTTGTTGACGGTGATTTCGATATAGCTGCCGCTGTAGAGGCAATCGAACTTGCTGATCGTGACACCGGCGGATGCCGCGCCGTCCGCGATTGCGCTCTTTGTGCGCGCCATCACGTATTTGCCGTGCATGGTGGAGTTCTCGTCCTCGGGCAGAGTTGGCACGCGCTCATCTTTCAGATTAACGCGGATGACATAGTTTGCGCCGCTTTCTTTGCAGGTAGCGCTCTTCACATCGGTCGCCTTAACCTCAACTTTTGGGCGGATCTCGCCTTCCTTGCCGGGTGCAAAGGTTTCCGGATCGCTCCATTTGGAGAAGCTGTCTTTGAACAACTTGATAATGGGCGGACCAATGGTATTGATCGCCGCGTTGCTAGAACTAACTTTCTGGTCGTCAATATGCGTGCGCTCTTTTGTGGTGTAGCCAGGTTTATCTGCCTTCACCTTGGCGATTGTCTTGTTGAAGAAATCAAGAATTTCGGTCTGGGTGCTTGGCTTTTTGTTGGGCGCGGCAGGTGCGGCTGTTACAGTTGTTACAGCTGTGGAATTCACCGCAACAGAAGTCGATGCGTCGCTTGCAGCAGAAAGATCCGGTGTTGTGCTCGTGCCGCCGGTCGATTCAGTCTCCTCCGCCGCTCCAGTCGCGTATTCAGTTGTGTCTTCAGTTGCGTTCACGGTTATTGCGGCTTCAGGCTCCGTGGTCGTCGTCGTGTCGTCGGTTGAACCGCAAGCGGCGAACACGCCGAGCACCATCGCCAAGACGGCAATCATCGCCGTTAGCCACTTTCCCATTTTCTTCAAGGTTCACATCTCCCCTAAGTAAATTTTCGCAGATCGCCATTCCATTATAACAAATTTATGGCAAAAGTCAAGAACTATTCATGCATTGGTCACAGCAAACGCATGAAGCACTCAATTAAAGCGCTGACAGCAAGATCTCTGCCATAAAATCGGCATCATACATATAAGTTTAAATCGATGCGGCGCACAATGGAAAAATTTTCGGCTGAATAAATGCAAAAAAATTCAAAAAATGAACATTTGGCGGCTTTGGGTGTGCTTTTTAGAGGTTGCCTGATGTATATTCCAACGGGCTGAACATGATTTTCACTCCGTCATCATCAAAAAATCGTCGACTTCCAAATGCGGTTGGAGCGCACGGTTGATCGCCATGGCAAGCATCCGCGCGGCGCGTTCAATGAGCAAATCTACCTCGCGCGGCGTGACCATCATTTGCGCGACGGCGGGATCGATTTCCTCCCGCAAACACAACGGCCGATTTGCGCCGTTCGTCAAATCGGCGGCAAGCGTCGCGGCGTCGACGACCGTCGGCACACCAATGGAAAACACAGGCACACCCATACACGCGGCGTTGATTTCAGCCCGCGCATTGCCGACACCTGAGCCGGGCACAATGCCGCTGTCCGCAATTTGAACCGTGCATCCCAGCCGACTAAGGCGGCGCGAGGCAAGCGCATCGACAGTGACGACCGCCGCCGGATCCAGTTTGCCGACCGCCGCGCCGATCAGTTCGCTTGATTCCATGCCCGTCCGCCCCAAAACGCCGGGTTGCAGGCAGACGACCTGTCGCAAATCTCCCATCCCCGCGCTCCGCGCCAATTCGCCGCTGATGTGCCGCGTCGCCATCACCTGCGAAACGGTTTTCGGTCCAAGCGCATCGGGCGTGATGTCGCGGTTGCCAAGCCCAACCACAAGGATTGCGCCAATGGGCGGCAGCAACGCGCGCAGTTCCGTGGCGACGCGTTCCATGCCGATGCCCGGCACATCGGCATTGTCGCCAAACGGCGGCACTTCGATTGTGATATATTGTCCAATCGGTTTGCCGATGGCGCGTGCGCCGTCTTCGTTTTCCACAAAAACGCGGATTATCTTCACATCGCCGTCAAAATCTTCCGTCCAGCGCAAGCCATTTTTTGCGCCGGCGGTGTTTTCCGTGCATTCAACAGCCAAATCCGTGCGATAGTTCATTTTTCCACCTCATGTGTTCGTTGGCTATAGTTTGCATGCATTTCAGAAAAAAAAACGTCTAAATCCAAAAAATACTTGCTTTTTCTCTTGCGCTCTGTTATACTCTTCAAGTATGGGAAAGGAGGTGTCAGAATGCCCAATATCAAATCCGCCAAAAAACGCGTTCTCGTCAACGCGGGAAAGGCGGCTCGCAACAAGTCGCACAAAACAGCCTTGAAAACAGCGATCAAAAAAGCGCACACCGCAGATGTTGCGGAGCGTCAGGTCTTGGTAACGGCCGCGATTAAAAAAGTCGATCAAGCGGCGGCGAAAGGATTGATCCACCAAAACAATGCCTCGCGCAAAAAGAGCCAGCTCGCAAAGCTTCTCAACCAGGTCTAAGCAAGTGCGCGGAAGGAGTTTGCAATGAAACGTTTTTTTGCATGCATCCTGCTTCTTGCGGTTGTAGCCGGTCTTTTTATCGGATGCGGCACGGCTGACAAGATTGTGCGGGAACACGCGTTCGTGCTCACGGTTGAACAGCTGGACGGCACGACCGAAACGATTGACGTTAAGACGACCGAATCGACCGTTGGCGCGGCGTTGCTCGAAAAAGGAATTATCGCGGGTGAGACATCGCAATATGGTCTTATGGTGACGACTGTCAATGGGCAGGTTTGCGATTACACAAAAACCGGCACGTGGTGGAAGTTCCTGATCAACGGCGAAGAAGCGCTGCAAGGCGTGGACGTGACCGAAATTGCGGATGGCGCGGTTTATGGGTTTGCGGTAACATTGGCGTAACAACGCAACAAAAAAGCACCCCCTTCACTTTACGGGGTGCTTTCGCTTCTTTTTTTGCAAAGATAAAAAAGTGAAACTAATTTCCGTGGAGGTTTGAGCATGCGGGTGTTGCATGTGTTGCATTCAATGAATTTGGGCGGCGTGGAAACCCTGCTGGCAGAGCTTTTTCGTCGGTTGGATTCAACCGATCCGCAATTTGATTTTTTGGTTTTCACACCCGCGCCGATGTATTTTGAAGCGGAACTGCTTGCTGGCGGCGCGCGCATTTTTCGTCTGCCCGATCTGCGGAGCAATCCCATCGGTTTTCAAAAACGTCTGCGCCGTTTTTTTAAAGAGCATTCCGCATACACGATCGTCCATTCCCATTTGGAGACAACAACGGGCGTGATCCTTGCCGCCGCCAAACAGGCCGGCATACCTGTGCGCATCGCGCATAGCCATAATACGCGGTATCCGCCCGCAAATTTTGCCGTGCGTTTGCTGAAAGATGCCTGCAAAAAAAAGATCAATCCTGCCGCGACGGTGCGTGTCGCCTGTTCCCGCGCGGCGGCGGTATGGCTTTATGGCACAGATCAAAACGTCGTGATTCTGCCCAATGGAGTCGATCTGCAAAAATGCAGGTTTTCGGTTGAAGCGCGAAAAGCGGCGCGCGCACACTTGGGGATTGCCCAAAACGAACGCCTGTTTTTGCACGTCGGGCGTTTTCAGCCGCAAAAAAACCACGCGTTCTTGCTGGAAGCTTGGAGGCTTGCGGCAATCCCGTGCGCAAAATTGGCTTTGGCGGGCGATGGCGAACTGCGCCCGCGCTTGGAAGCCAACGCGCCGCCGAACACCGTGTTTTTGGGTTTGCGCGGCGACGTTCCCGCCCTGTTGGCAGCTGCCGACGTTTTTGTTTTGCCGTCTCTGTTCGAGGGATTGCCCGTATCGCTGGTGGAAGCCCAGGCATCAGGACTGCCGTGTTTGATTAGCGCGTTTGTGCCGACGGACGGCCTAACGCAAAACATTACCGTTTTGCCGCTGAACGTCTCCGCGTGGGCGCATGAATTGCAAAATACCGCCGCGCAATGCGAGGATATTCGTTTGCGGGCGTATCAAAATATTCCACAATACGACATCAACCATACGCTTCAAAAACTGAAGGCACTGTATGAGATTGTGTGAATCAGGAGAAGGAGAAAAACATGCTATCGGATTGTTTGGGGCTGAGCCCCGAGGGACATTTGACCATCGGCGGGTGCGATACGCCGGAACTTGCCGTGCGATACGGCACGCCGCTTTATGTGGTTGACGAAACGCTTTTGCGCAAGAACTGCGCCGATTATGTGCGGTCGATTGCGGATTATTTTGACGGCAATGGGCAAGTCCTCTTCGCCTGCAAGGCGCTCTGTTGCAAAGAGGTTCTGCGTGTCGCCGCCGATGAGGGCGTTGCGTTTGATTGCTGCTCAAGCGGCGAGATCTACACCGCGATTGCCGCGGGTGTCGCCGCCGAAAAAATCTTTTTTCATGGGAACAATAAGACGAAAGATGAAATATCGTATGCCGTCGCGGTGGGTGTCGGTTGCTTCATGATCGACAATCTGCAAGAGCTACAAAACATCAACGAGGAAGCGAAAAAACAGGAAAAAACCGTCAAGGCAATCCTGCGGATCAAGCCCGGCATCGACGCGCACACGCACGAATTCATCAAAACAGGGCAGATTGACTCCAAATTCGGCTTTGCGCTCGAAACGGGGGAAGCCATGGCCGCAACCGAAGCGGCTCTGCAATGGGAACATATCGCATTGTGCGGCGTACATTGCCACATCGGTTCGCAAATCTTTGACGCCGCGCCGTTCGTGCTGGCGGCAGAACGTTTGATGGATTTTATGATCGAAGCGCGCGAACGTTTCGGTGTCTCCATGACGATGCTGGATTTGGGCGGCGGCTACGGAATTCGCTACACGGAAGACGATCATCATCTGCCCTATACGCAATATTTGGAGGGTGTCGCGCAGGCTGTAAAAGCGAAAGCGCGTCAACACGATTTTGCCGTGCCATCCATCCTGATTGAACCCGGCAGATCCATCCCGGGCGCGGCGGGGATTACGCTTTATGAGGTTGGCACGGTGAAGCACATCCCCCATATCCGCGACTACGTCATTGTCGACGGCGGCATGGTTGACAATCCGCGTTATATTATGTACGGCGCGAAATACACCGTCGTTTGCGCCAACAAAGCGGGGGAACCCGCGACCGAAACCGTCACCGTGGCAGGGCGTTGCTGCGAAAGCGGCGATTTGATTCAGGAACACACCAAGCTCCAGCCGGTTTCCGGCGGGGATATCCTTGCGGTGCTTTCAACGGGCGCATACAATTATTCCATGTCCAGCAACTACAACCGCATGCCCCGCCCTCCCATGGTTATGACCAAAAACGGCGCGGCGCGTGTGATCGTGCGCGGTGAGACAATCGAGGAACTTTGCCGAAATGACATCTGACGACCGCGCGTTTTACAAAACT
>JAITDE010000052.1 GCA_031282735.1 Oscillospiraceae bacterium
GCCGCCGCAGGGTCATACCAATGGTTTGAAAGCGCGTTCGGCAACCCTGTTTTTTCCACCCGAAAAGCCCGCTACAAAGCCTTGGATGCCGACGCGGTGCTTGCTTCGGCGGGTTCCGGCGGCGTATTGTTTTTGCCCTATTTGAGCGGCGAACGTTGCCCTGTCAACGATCCAAGCGCGGTTGGTGGGTTTTGGGGCGTGACGACCCAAACCACACGCAGTCACATGACACGCGCGGTG
Organism: Oscillospiraceae bacterium; assembly: GCA_031282735.1. Lineage (GTDB taxonomy): Bacteria > Bacillota > Clostridia > Oscillospirales > Acutalibacteraceae > WRMQ01. The sequence continues at coordinate 241 of JAITDE010000052.1, forward strand.
CTGGAGGGCGTGGCGTTCTCGCTTCGGCAAGTTTATGAACTAATCGCAGCGCAAACGGGCGACGCCGATCAAATCGTATTGGCGGGCGGAGGTTCTGTTAGTCAATTGTGGCGGCAGATCATCGCCGATGTGTTTCAATTGCCTGTCGTGACACTGGAGGCGGGGGAAGAGGGTAGCGCGTTCGGCGCGGCAATTTTGGTCGCGCTCGGCACGAACAGCTGGCGTTCACCCGATGAAATCGCCGGCAAACTGCGTTTGTCCACGCAAACCGCACCCAATCAAACACATGCCGCCCTGTATGATGAAGCTTTCCGGCGGTATGCGCGCTTGCACGAAGCCTTTGCGTCTGTGCGCGTCTGATGCGCCTATTCTGATGCGCTTATTTATATGTTATATATAAAATATTAAGTTATATATAAAATATTAAATGGTATGTATGCGCGAATCGCGCAAAGGGCAAAATATTGTTTTGGAGGTTTTTATGACGCAATCTTTCAGCGGCTTTACGGAAAATCCTGTTCGCATGATTCGCGACGACTGGGCATTGCTCAGCGCGGGAACGCCCGAAAAATGGAACGCTATGACGGTCAGTTGGGGAGGCGTGGGGCATCTGTGGAACAAGGATGTCGCCTTTGTTTTTGTGCGTCCGCAACGTTACACACTGGAATTGATGGATGCGAACGCGTGCTTTGCGCTCAGTTTTTTTGGAGATCGGCAGGGGAGAGCCGCCGAAATACTCACTTTCTGCGGCAAAAACAGCGGACGCGATGTTGATAAATCCGCCGCGTTGCAACTTGCGCCAATCTCAGATCAGGGCGCGGTATATCCAAGCGAGGCGAAGCGGGTGTTCGTGTGCCGCAAGCTCTTTCGGCAAAGGATTGATCCCGTAGGCTTTATTGACGCGGGGATTGCGGCAAATTATCCCGGTCAGGATTATCACGTGATGTTCGCGGGAGAAATCTTGCGGGTGATAGGTTGAAATCTTTTGGTGTGCAAAATTTTCACGAAAAATAGTGGTTGACATTTCATTCTCCGTCGGTTATAATATAAGTAGTTTTGATGCGAGGGGAGGGAATCTCAAATGAGTCAGGTTAAGGTCAAGGAGAACGAGACGCTCGACAGTGCGTTGCGGCGTTTCAAAAAACAAGCCTCCCGTGATGGTATTATCCAAGAAGTACGTAAGCGCGAGCATTACGAAAAACCTTCCGTTAAACGCAAAAAAAAGAGCGAAGCCGCCCGCAAACGCAAATTCAAATAAAGCTTCGTCTCAAATGCTGTCACAGAGCAAGAACCCGGTTTTATAACCGGGTTTTTTTGTTTTGTTCACATTGCCGAAAATTGGGCATATCTATATTGCAATATCACGAAAAGCGGAAGCAAATTCATAAAAAATACATAAACACCCCTTGACATGGGTTATGTATTCGTGCTAACATGGGCGTGGATTATAGCGTTAATATAATTCTGGGAGGCGAATTTTGTATGGAGAGACGACATTTGGCACTTGCGCAACTGAGCATGGGGACGTTGCGCACAACACGGCGATTCATCGGGATGCTTTTGGTTTTGCTGATGCTTGTTTCAGTGTTGGCAGTTCCGGGGACGGCAAAAATCGAAGCGGAGGCGAACTCGAAAACATCGGCAGGCGGCGGTTCGGTTACATTTTATGTGCCCGAGACGGTTTATTTGCGCCCAGGGTCGAACAATTTTGAGTATTTTGTCGACCGCGCAAAAACGGGCGTTTTGAGTCAAGAGGCGAGCAAGAACACCGGCACGATCTATTTCAAGGTGCCGGGCATGCAAAACGTGAAAATCGTGGCAAGGCTGGTCAACCCGGTTACGGGCGTTACGGGGTTGAATTTGTATGGTGAGTGGAAGGGATTGACGGGACTCCCGCAAAAAATCGACAACGTGAAAGCGAATAACCAAGGTGTCGATGCCTTGCTTTTGCAAAGCACAGCAGACAAAGAAATCAACGCGACGATCAACGGCTACGATACGCAGACGGGAAGAAAAAGCTTCTTAATTGGCTCTCTGCTCGCGCACCAAACACAGGTGATTGAATGGGAAGCTACCTACGAAAAAGAAGTGACCAACGCGTTAGGTCAGACAACAACCCATTCATTCGTGGCGTATAACTACACGGTGGTTTATGGCACGAACCATGAGGAGAGCGGCACGTTCGGCACATACCTCAATCGCAAAGACGGCATATCCCTCTACCCCGACCGAAGCAATTCCTATGCGTTTATCGCGGGTGCGCACTCGGTTTCGGGCGGCAACTATGCCCGCATAATCAACGGATCCAGCTTGCCCTCTGTGTTGCTTGAGTGGCACGATGATTACATCAACGGCGGCAACGAGATCTCAGGCATTACGGGTTATGTGGATTCAAAAAATGGTAACGTAAACAGAATCCCTACGTATTGGACTGAACAGGCGAACGGCGGCGTGTTGCTATGTGATATATGGGAGAAGAGCGGCAACGCGGACGTTACAATGACGACCCCCAATCC
>JAITDE010000009.1 GCA_031282735.1 Oscillospiraceae bacterium
CGGCGGGCGCCCTCCCGTGTGCGGCTTGAATCATGTCGCAATTGAAATAGTTATAAGCGAACACCGCACAGCCGACGGGCGCGATGCCGATGGAGTTGCCCGCGATGCCTAAATCGTCCATTGCCTGCGCGGTGAGGCGATGCACGATACCATGCGTACAGCCGGGACAATAATGCAGACGCGCGTTGGTGAGCGCGTTTGGTTTTTTGAACACAATCGCCATGTTAAGCCCCCCTTTCGGCTTGCAGGATTTTGGTGACAATCTCTTCGGGCGTTGGAACCATGCCGCCCGTGCGGGCGCAAAGCAACACGGGTTTTGCGCAGCGCGTGGCAAGTTCCACGTCTTCAATCATTTGACCCATGCTCAGTTCCACGCAGACCAAAGCTTTCGTTTGTTTCCGCGACGCAAGTTCCGCCAGAATAGCTTTTGGGAACGGCCAGAGCGTGATCGGACGGATTAATCCCGCTTTTACGCCTTGGGCGCGGACTTTGGCGATGGCGTTTTTTGCAATCCGCGCGGGTGCGCCGTAGGCGACGACAATCACCTCCGCATCGTCGGTCAAATATTGTTCAAACCGCGTTTCGTTTTGCTCAATTTGCGCATATCGAGCAAATCGATCAAGATTGGTGCGTTCCAAATCCTCGGGATTCATGTAAAGCGAGTTGATGATGTTCGGTGCGCGTTCGCCTTTTGTTCCCGTGAGTGCCCACGGTTTTGCGACGCATTCGCTTGTTCGCGCGGCGTCGAGATCAACGGCTTCCATCATCTGCCCCAAAATACCATCGCTCAAAAGCATGGACGTCACGCGGTATTTGTCGGCAATATCAAAGGCGAGGGAGGTCATGTCATACATTTCCTGCACACCGTTGGGAGCTAGCACGACCAAGTGGAAATCGCCGTGCCCGCCGCCTTTCGTCGCTTGGAAGTAGTCCGCCTGACTGGGCTGAATCCCGCCCAAGCCCGGACCGCCGCGCTGGATGTTGACCACGACAGCGGGCAAATCGCTGCCCGCAAGATAAGAAATCCCTTCGCTTTTGAGCGCAATGCCGGGGCTGGAACTGGATGTCATTGCCCGCACGCCCGCCGCCGCCGCGCCGTAGACCATATTGATGGCGGCAATTTCACTTTCGGCCTGCAAAAACGTGCCGTCGATTTTGGGCATACGCTTTGCCATATATGCCGCAATTTCGGTTTGCGGCGTGATTGGGTAGCCAAAATAGTGCCTGCATCCCGCGCGGATCGCGGCTTCGGCAATGGCTTCGTTGCCTTTCATCAGGACCTTATTTGCCATGCTGTTCATCTCCTTTCTCCTTATTTTTCAACCGTTATCACACAGTCGGGGCACATGGCCGCGCAAAACGCGCATCCGATGCACGCATCCATGCCGACCACTTCGGCGGGATGGTAGCCGCGCGCGTTGAGGCGCTCGTTTGCCAAACGCACAATCTTTTTGGGACACACACTCACGCATAGGGCGCATCCTTTGCATTCGTTTTCCAAAAAAGTCACTTTTCCCATAATTGATTTCCTTTCATGACACATTCACATGACACATTCAATCAATCGCCCAAACGTCCTTGTGATGATAGCGTTCAACCAAAAGCGTCTGTCCGTCTTGTTCCGTCAATGTGATTTGATCGGATAGGTTTTTCCAGACGGCGGTGCGGATAATTGGTAAACGCATTGCCCTCGCCGCTTCGCGCACCAAAGGCAGATGTGCGGTGATTGTTTGTGCAGTGGTTTCCGCGCCCAAGTTGGTGTTGTTCACAATTCCCGCGAACGCCAAGCCTGCGGCGTTTTCGATGCCGAAGCGCATTTCAGTCAAATCCCGCACGCCGCGTGTCAGCGGGCGGCATGGGTTGACGACGAGAAGCATTTCCGCTTGATCAATCAGTTGCGGCGCGAACCTCCCCAAGGCAAGCGCACCCGTGTCGTCGCCGCCCAAGTCGATAACCGCCCGCAGAGATTTGTCGTCGACAATCCGTTGCGCTTCGGCGGGAATCCACGGCATTTCGACATTGGTGTTGGCATAGGGCGATCCAATGAGTTGAACCCCCGCCGCCTCAAGCAGATTGGCATGATCCGCCGTGCGGAAGTATGGGTTGACGATATCCATGTCGCACAGTGCGACATTCGCATGTGAACGGCGCAACGCAACGGCAAAATTGACCGCAAGGGTCGTTTTGCCGCTGCCGTAATGCCCCGCAAAAATCGTAATACGCGCCAATGGCTCACCTCGCATCAAGTTGATAGTATACACCATTCAACAAAAAAAGTCAATGCGCCGCGCCGATGATTTCGTTAATATCTTCAATGCCGAGGGTTTGCAAGGTTTCCGGCAGGGCGTCGATGATTTTTTTGCAGGCGAATGGATCGGTTAGCGTCGCCGCGCCCACTTGCACGGCGGACGCGCCCGCCATCATCATTTCGATCACATCGCCGGCACTGCTCACGCCGCCCAACCCGATAATCGGGATTTTGACGGCGTCATAAACTTGATAAACCATACGCAGAGCCACGGGAAAAATCGCGGGACCTGACAGCCCGCCAAAGGTGTTCGCCAAAATTGGCTTGCGCGTTTTTGTGTTGATCCGCATGGCAAGCAGTGTGTTGATTAGGCTCAACCCATCCGCGCCCGCCGCTTCAACCGCTTTGGCGATTTCCGCGATATTTGTAACATTCGGGCTGAGTTTGACATAAAGCGGTTTTTTGCAAACGGCTTTGCAGGCGGCGGTCACCGCGGCGGCGCAAGCGGCATCCGCGCCGAACGACATCCCGCCGCCGTGGACGTTCGGGCAACTGATGTTCAGTTCCACAATCGAAACACCGTCGATCGCGCTGATTTGTTCACAGCAAGCGGTGTATTCTTCCCGCGAAAATCCGCTGATATTGGCCAGCAGCGGCTGCTGATAGTGCGCGAACAAGCGCGGTAATTCTGTTGCGGTCACGGCTTCAATGCCGGGGTTTTGCAAGCCGACGCTGTTGATCATGCCGCCGTTTGTTTCGGCGATACGGGGCGTAGGGTTTCCGAATCTGGGGTGCAGTGTTGTGCCTTTGCACGAAAACGCGCCCAAAAGATTGATATCGTAAAAATCCCTGAATTCTTCGCCGTACCCAAAGCAGCCGCTTGCGGCGATCACAGGATTTTGCAGGCGAACGTTTGACAGGGTAACAGAAAGATTGATCATCGTATTCTTCTTTCTTTTGCTTTTTGTGCGGATGTGTTTTGTTTTGTGAAAATTTTCACCAAACGATATCCTCCTTTGTCAGCACAGGACCTTCCTTGCAAATGCGCTTGTAACCTGCAATCGTTTCGCACGAACACCCCATGCACGCGCCGAATCCGCACCCCATGCGTCGTTCAAAGCTGAACTGCGCCGCGTGATCCGCCACGTCTTGCGTTTGGGCGTAAATGGCTTTGAGCATCGGCTCGGGACCGCAACTGTAAACGGCATCGTATCCGCCGAACGTTTTCAGGGCATCGGTGACAAATCCGCGCGCGCCATAGGAACCGTCTTCTGTCGTCACGATTGTTTGGCTGACGGCAAGCCGCCGGAAATCGTCATACAGGATGACTTCATCCGCGGTGCGAAAGCCCAAAATGACCGTCGGCACTTGCCCGATTGCCAGCAATTGTTTGGCGAGATAGAACAGCGGAGGCACACCGACACCGCCTCCGACGAGAATCGGTTTTTTTGCGCGCACAAGCGAATAACCGTTGCCGAGCCATTGCATGATGTTGAGGTTTTCGCCAGTCCGCATTGCCGCCATTTGCGTTGTGCCCTGCCCGATGATTTTATAAACAAGCGTCAGTATGCCGTTTTCGCGGTCATAATCGCAAATTGAGATGGGGCGGCGGAGGTACAGTCCGTTGATTTGCACGTTGACAAATTGCCCCGCGTGCGGCGGATTGCCATCGAACGGCGCAAATAGACGCATAGAACAGACCTGTTCTGTCAATTTTTGGTTTGCAATGATTTTGTAATCAACCAGTCGCATGGTTTCCCTCCAGTAAGTGCTGATTCGGTATGGTATGCGTTTTTACTCCAAAAAAAGCAGAGCCTTCCTTGCTAAAACCGCGTGATTTTGCCGTTTTGCACAATCGCCTTGCATGAACCGCAGACTTCCATTCCATCGAATGGTGTGGATCTGCCTTTTGACGCGAACGCGTTTGGATCGATTTTGTAAGTATGCGATAGGTCGAACAGGCAAAAATCCGTTTCGGTTTGCGGCACGGGCAAATGCATCCATTCGCGCAAAAGTCGCCTTGGATTGTTGCTCATCAAATCGATCAGACGATCCAAAACCAAACGATCGGTGCGCACAAGCCCGGTGTAGAGCACCGCAAACGCGGTTTCAAGCCCGACGATCCCAAACGCGCTCCCCGCCAACCCGTTTGACTTGTCCTCCCGCGTGTGCGGCGCGTGGTCTGTGGCGACGGCATCGATCGTGCCGTCTATCATGCCGTCTATCAGCGCAAGCTGATCTTCGCGCGTGCGCAGGGGGGGATTCATTTTAAATCTGCCGTCCTCCTGCAGGTCGTCGTCCGTCAAACAGAGGTAGTGCGGTGCGGTTTCACACGTGACGCGCACACCGCGCCGTTTTGCTGTGCGGATGAGCGCGACGCTCTCCTTTGCGGACACATGGCACACGTGATAACGGCATTCCGTTTGCCGCGCAAGCTCCAAATCGCGGGCGATCATCAGCCATTCGCTCTCGGCGCAAATGCCTTTGTGCCCATGTGCGCGGCAGTAATCGCCGTCATGGATATAACCGCCGTTGAGCAGACATTTGACTTCGCAATGGGCAATGATCGGTTTGTCCAGCTTTGCGGCAATCCGCATGGCTTCGCGCATTTGATCGCCGTCGCGTATGCCGACGCCGTCGTCCGAAAACCCGACGACGTGGGGTGCGATTTCCGCCATTGCCGAAAGTGTGCCGTGCCCTTTTTGCCCCATCGTGATTGCTCCGACAGGATACACGGGGATCACGGCATCCCGTTCGATTGCATCCAACTGAATTTGCAGGTGTTCCAAGGTGTCGGGTGCGGGGTTGAGATTCGGCATCGTGCAAACGGTTGTGTAACCGCCTCTTGCCGCCGCGCGTGATCCCGTTGCGATGGTTTCTTTGGATTCAAATCCGGGTTCGCGAAAGTGCGCGTGCAAATCGACAAATCCCGGAAAAACAGTAAGCCCGGCGCAATCAAACGCCTTCGCAATATCTTGAGGGAGTGCTTTCATAATACGCAAAGCCTCCCTTAACTTACGGTATTTTGCGGATTGCCGTTCAAAAACGCCGTCAGATTCGCAATTAAAATATCCACCAGTCTGCCCCGCGCCTCTTTTGTCGCCCATGCGATATGCGGTGTAATCACGCAATTTGGCGCGGCGAGAAGGGGATTATCCGCTTGCGGCGGCTCGGTCGACAGCACATCCGCGCCCAAACCGCCCAAACGACCATCCGCTAGGGCAGCGGCGACATCTTGTTCGTTGAGCACCGCACCGCGCGAGGTGTTGATCAGCAGTGCGCCGCGCTTCATTTTCGCGATTGTTTCGTTGCGAATCAATCCCGTTGTTTCAGGGAAGAGCGGGCAATGCAGGGTGAGAACATCGGCGTTTGCAAGCACTTCATCAAACGCGCAAAGGCGGATGTTGGGCGTGAGTTCGCGCGTTTGGGTGTTGCGGGGGGACTTGCAAGCGAGAACCCGCATGCCAAAGGCGTTCGCAATGCTGGCGACCGCTTCGCCGATGCGCCCATAGCCCACAATGCCGAGGGTTTTGCCGCTGAGTTCCGTTTGCGGGGTTTTCCAGTAGCAAAAATCCTGCGATGCCGTCCAATCGCCGTGGCGGCGCACGGAGTGGCTATGCAATCCCGCGTGTACGCAGAGTTCCAAAAGGAGCGCAAAGACCATTTGCGCGACGCTCGGTGTGGAATAGGCGGGAATATTTGTCACGGTGATATCCAGCGCACGCGCGGCGTTCAAATCCACAACGTTATATCCCGTGGATAACAGCCCGATATAACGCAGTTTCGGCAATTGGCGAAGCACTTCGGCGTTGAGGATTGTTTTGTTGTTGATGAGTATTTCGGCATCTTTTGCGCGGGGAACGATCAACGCGTCCGGTGTGCGATCATGGATCGTCACATCGCCCAGTGTTTTGAGGGCATCCCAGGAAAGATCACCCGGGTTGGTGGTGTAGGCATCCAAAATAACAATACGCATGGCGACTCCAATCTTTTGAGGTCTTGTTTTGCGATGATTATGTTATTATAGCACGTTACGCGGCGATTTGCAAGGGCCGCGCGGCAGATCCGTTTTTAGAATCTCCCGCGGCAAGATAAGCATAAATATAAAAATCCGGCTCATACTCCCAATAGGCTTCCGCTACAAATGAAAGGGAGGGTTTGGGTTTGCGTTTTAACAAAGTGGAGATATGCGGGGTGAACACCGCGAAACTCAAAGTGCTCAAGGAATCCGAAAAGCGTGTGCTGCTCGAACGCGCGCACAAAGGCGATTTGCAGGCGCGGGAGGAGCTCGTGAACGGCAATTTGCGGTTGGTGCTCAGCGTTCTGCAACGTTTTACCAGCCGCGAGGAAAATATGGACGACCTGTTTCAGGTGGGTTGCATCGGGCTGATGAAATCCATTGATAACTTCGATATCAGCCTGGACGTGCGGTTTTCGACCTACGCCGTTCCCATGATTATCGGCGAAATCCGCCGTTATTTGCGTGACAACAACGCCGTGCGGGTCAGCCGTTCCACGCGTGATTTGGCGTATCACGCCATGCAGGCGCGCGAACAGCTGGGCGTGCGGTTTCAGCGTGAGCCGACGATGGAGGAGATCGCGCGGGAAATCGGCGTCAAAAAACGCGACGTTGTTTTGGCGTTGGAAGCGATTGTCGACCCCATTTCGCTCTATGAGCCTGTTTACAGCGATGGCGGCGACACGATTTTTGTAATGGATCAAATCGGCGACAAGCAGGGGGAAGAAAGCTGGCTGGGCGAGATGATGATTCGCGAATCGATGCAAAAATTGGGTCCGCGCGAAAAGAAGATACTTCACATGCGGTTTATGCAGGGAAAAACCCAAATGGAAGTTGCGCAGGAAATTGGAATTTCGCAGGCGCAGGTTTCGCGGCTCGAAAAAAGCGCGATTGCGCGGATCAAAAAGACGGATTGACGGTGGTTTTTGCTTTTTCCGCAAAGCCTGAAAAGAAGCGCAAAAAAATTCTTGACATTTCAGTAAAAATAGCGTACAATATTTAATATTGTGACCGTGCGTTATGTTCGGTTGTTCGGCGCATTGTGTCTTGCAATATATTTTTCGGCATATTTTAACAGAAAGGAGAACTGACATTTGCCTACCTTTAATCAACTTGTCCGGAATGGACGCGAAAGCATTGTGAAAAAGTCCAAAGCACCCGCGTTGCGCAAGGGGTTGAATTCGCGCAAAAACGTGCAAACAAACCAAGATTCCCCGCAAAAACGCGGCGTCTGCACCGTTGTGAAAACCAATACACCCAAAAAGCCCAACTCCGCATTGCGTAAGATTGCCCGTGTGCGTCTTTCCAATGGCATCGAGGTCACGGCGTATATCCCGGGCGTGGGGCACAACTTGCAGGAACACTCCGTGGTGCTCATTCGCGGCGGGCGTGTGCGCGATCTACCCGGTGTGCGCTACCACGTGATCCGCGGCACATTGGATGCTTCGGGCGTGAAAGGGCGCAAACAGAGCCGTTCCAAATACGGCGCGAAGCCCGAAAAAGCGGCCGCGAAAAAGTAAGCTTGCGGCAAAATCCGTGAAGAGAATTTGCGCTGCGAAAGCAGCTTGCATATAGATCTCTTCTCGGCGACGACGGGAAAGAAAAACTCGAGTACCGATGAATTCATCTTTATGAAGGAGGGAAGCGAAGTGCCCAGAAGAGGACAAATCGCGAAACGCGACGTTTTGCCCGATCCGCTGTATGGCTCAAAGCTCGTTACACGCTTGATCAACAGCATTATGCTCGACGGCAAAAAAGGTGTCGCACAGCGCATTGTTTATGATGCGTTTGAAATCATTCAAAGCAAAACAGGCAAAGAACCGCTGGAAACTTTTGAGGCGGCGATGGAAAATGTGATGCCGTTGCTCGAAGTCAAGGCTCGCCGCGTGGGCGGCGCGACATACCAAGTGCCGATCGACGTGCGCCCCGAGCGCCGCGAAACGCTTGGGTTGCGTTGGATCACCGCATATTCACGCGCGCGTTCGGAACGCACCATGAAAGACCGTCTTGCAAACGAAATTGTCGACGCAAGCAACGGTACAGGCGCGGCATACAAAAAACGCGAAGATACGCATAAAATGGCGGAAGCGAACAAGGCTTTTGCGCATTTTAGATGGTAAGCTTCGCAATCAGCAGTTAACAACGCACAATCAACAATTGTTGCGGACATTGTTAATTGTGAAATTGTCAATTGCTAATTGTTAATTGGAGGTAAGCATGCCTAGGCAGGTTACACTGGAAAAAACACGCAATATCGGCATTATGGCACACATCGACGCGGGCAAGACGACGACGACGGAGCGCATCTTGTTTTACACCGGAAAAACCCACAAGATCGGCGAGGTGCACGACGGCGCGGCGACCATGGACTGGATGGAACAGGAGCAGGAACGCGGCATCACCATCCAATCGGCGGCGACGACGTGTTTTTGGCGCGAACACCGCGTCAATATCATCGATACCCCCGGTCACGTGGATTTCACTGTGGAAGTGGAGCGTTCGTTGCGCGTATTGGATGGTTCCGTGACCGTTTTGTGCGCGAAAGGCGGCGTTGAGCCGCAAAGCGAAACGGTTTGGCGCCAGGCGGATAACTACAAGGTGCCGCGCATGGTTTACGTGAACAAAATGGATATTATGGGCGCGGATTTTTTTAACGTACTCAACATGTTGCGCGAGCGTTTGAAGTGTAACGCCGTGCCGATTCAATTACCCATAGGCGCGGAAGCCGATTTTGCGGGTATTATCGACCTTGTGGAAATGCACGCCGTCTACAACGAGGGCGACATGGGCATGAACGTCCGGTTCGGCGAAATCCCTGCGGATATGGCGGATTTGGCGGCGGAATACCGTCAAGCGCTGATTGAAACCGTGGCGGATCAAGACGATGCGCTGATGGAAAAATTCTTCGGCGGCGAGGAAATCACCGTGGAGGAAATCAAAACGTGCATCCGCACGGCGACGCTGGCCAACACCATGGTGCCCGTTACCTGCGGCACGTCCTACAAAAACAAGGGCGTGCAGATGCTGCTCGACGCTGTGATTGATTATATGCCCGCGCCGACCGATGTTCCCGCAATCAAAGGCGTTAATCCCGACACGGAAGAAGAGGAAGAACGTCCGTCGTCCGACGACGCGCCGTTTTCCGCGCTTGCGTTCAAGATTATGACCGATCCGTTTGTTGGAAAACTCTGCTTTTTCCGCGTTTATTCGGGCGCGTTGGCGGCCGGCAGCGGGGTTTTCAACTCGACAAAAGGACACAATGAGCGCGTCGGACGCATTTTGCAAATGCACTCCAACGAGCGGCAGGATATTCCGTGCTGTTACGCGGGCGATATTGCCGCCGCAATCGGGATGAAGAACACGACCACGGGCGACACTCTCTGCGACCCGGCGCGTCCCGTCATTTTGGAATCCATGGTTTTCCCCGAACCCGTCATCCGCGTGGCGATTGAGCCGAAAACGAAAGCGGGTCAGGATAAAATGGGAATCGCTTTGTCCAAACTGGCGGAAGAAGATCCGACGTTCAAATGCTACACCGATGAGGAGACAGGGCAGACGATCATCGCGGGCATGGGCGAACTCCACTTGGAGATTATCGTCGATCGTATGCTACGCGAGTTCAAGGTGGAAGCGAATGTCGGGCGTCCGCAGGTGGCGTACCGTGAAACCATCACGCGAAACGCCGACGTCGATTGCAAATACGCGCGTCAGTCGGGCGGCCGAGGTCAATATGGTCACGTCAAAATCCGTATTGAGCCGAACCCCGAGCAAGGCTTTTTGTTCGTCAACGAAATTGTTGGCGGCGTTGTGCCAAAAGAGTACATTCCGGCGGTTGAGCAAGGCATCAAAGGCGCGATGCTCAGCGGCGTTCTGGCGGGTTACAATGTGGTTGATGTGAAAGTGACGCTCTATGACGGTTCTTACCACGAGGTGGATTCCAGCGAAATGGCGTTCAAAATCGCCGGCTCGATGGCGTTCAAAGACGCAATGCGCAAGGCCGCTCCCGTCCTGATGGAACCCATCATGAAAGTGGTTGTTATCGTTCCGGACGAATACATGGGCGATGTGATCGGGGATATCAATTCGCGTCGCGGCATGATTCAGGACACCGAAGCCCGCACGGGCGCAATGCAGATCAACGCGCATGTGCCGCTTTCCAACATGTTTGGTTACGCGACGACACTGCGTTCACGCACACAGGGGCGCGGGCAGTATGTGATGGAACCGAGCCACTACGAGCAAGTGCCGAAGGGAATCGCCGACGGCATAATGAACGAAAAAGGCAAAAAAGCGTAACGCAATCGGCAAAATTACAAAAATATCTAAGAATATTTTTGTAATTTGCAAAATACCCCTTGCATTTTGTTTGTTTTTTTGTTATGATACTGTTACAATAATTTGATTTGATGATTAATTGGAGGTAAATTCCATGGGAAAAGCAAAGTTTGAGCGGTCCAAGCCGCACGTAAACATCGGCACAATTGGTCACGTTGACCACGGCAAGACGACACTCACCGCCGCGATCACCAAAACTTTGGCCATGAAAGGTCAAGCAAGTTTTGTTGATTACGCGAACATCGACAAAGCACCCGAAGAGCGCGAGCGCGGTATTACGATTAACACGGCGCACGTGGAGTACGAAACCGACGCGCGTCACTACGCGCACGTTGACTGCCCAGGTCACGCCGACTATATCAAAAATATGATCACCGGCGCGGCGCAAATGGACGGCGCGATCATCGTTATCGCCGCAACCGACGGTCCTATGGCGCAGACCCGCGAGCACTTGTTGCTTGCCCGGCAGGTTGGTGTGCCGTATATCGTGGTTTATATGAACAAGATTGACCAAGTGGACGATCCCGAACTGCTTGATCTTGTTGAAATGGAAATCCGCGAAGCCCTCACCGATCAAGAGTTTCCGGGCGACGATATCCCGATCATCCGCGGATCCGCCCTCAAAGCGCTTGAGTACGCGGGCACGGATCAAGCCGCGCCTGAACTTGCATCGATTTGGGAACTGATGGACGCTGTTGACAGCTACATCCAGACTCCCGACCGCAAAGCGGATCTGCCGTTCCTGATGGCGGTTGAAGACGTGTTCACCATCACCGGCCGCGGCACAGTCGCCACGGGCAGAGTGGAGCGCGGTAGCTTGAAAGTCGGCGAGGAAGTCGAAATTGTCGGTTTGTCCGAGAATCGCCGTAAGGTGGTTTGCACGGGTCTTGAGATGTTCCACAAGAGCCTTGATTACGCCGAGGCAGGCGACAACGCGGGCGCGTTGCTTCGCGGTGTTCAGCGCAAAGAGATTGAGCGCGGACAAGTGCTTGCGAAGCCGGGTTCGATCACCCCCCATACCAAGTTCCATGGGCAGGTGTATGTTCTGACCAAGGAAGAGGGCGGGCGTCACACACCGTTTGTCAACAACTATCGTCCGCAATTCTATTTCCGCACCACGGACGTGACGGGTGTTATTTCTCTGCCGGAAGGCATTGAAATGTGTATGCCTGGCGACAACGTCGAAATGGATGTTGAGTTGATCACTCCAATCGCAATCGAAGAGGGTTTGCGTTTCGCCATCCGTGAGGGCGGTCGTACCGTCGGATCGGGCGTTGTGACGGCAGTCGCGAAGGCATAAAGTTTTTAGGTATATCAACAAAAAGTCGCCGTTTGATACGTCAAGCGGCGATTTTTATTGCTTTTTTCGAAAAAAAGTAGGGACAAGATGACTATAAATGATTGTTTGCTCCCTGTGAATTTTTGGCAAAATATCAATTGCGCCGCCGAGCGATAAAAACTTTCAAATCTCTCTTGCAATCCCATGTGGATTGTGATATACTACTATTATAGTAGGAAATAGAAATGCTGAACCGTCTAGGAGGACATACACGCCATGCGCGTTTATTTAGACAATGCCGCGACCACGCGAATCAGCGAGGCGGCAAAACAAGCGATGACACCGTTTTGGGATGAAATCTATGGCAATCCATCCAGTTTGCATACATTCGGACAGGCCGCAAGCAACGCTTTGCAGCTTGCGCGGGAGAGTATCGCAAAAAATCTGAACGCCAGTCCGCAGGAGATTTATTTTACGTCAGGCGGCAGCGAGGCGGATAATCAAGCGATTTTCAGCGCGGCGCGTTTGGGCGCGAAGCGCGGTAAAAAGCATCTAATCACGTCGGCGATTGAGCATCACGCCGTTTTGCATCCCATGATGGCTTTGCGCGATGGGGGGTTTGAACTGACGATCCTGCCCGTCCAGCCCGAAACGGGGTTTGTGCGTGTGGATGATCTTGCGGCCGCTTTGCGCGACGATACCGCGCTTGTTTCGATCATGCTTGCGAACAACGAAGTCGGCACGATCCAGCCTATTGCGGAAATGACCGCGCTGTGCCGCGCACGTAAAATTCCGTTCCATACCGATGCCGTCCAAGCGGTTGGGCACATACCAGTGGATGTGCGCGCGCTGAACGCGGACACGCTCAGTCTCTCGGGTCACAAATTCCATGGACCGAAAGGGATCGGCGCACTGTATTGCCGCAAAGGGCATCCGTTACAGGCATATTTGCTGGGAGGCGCACAGGAGCGCAATCGCCGCGCGGGAACTGAAAATCTTCCCGCAATTGCGGGCATGGCGGCGGCTTTGCGGGAAGCCGTTGACGATATCGCTGAAACCGCCGCGCATATGACAAGCTTGCGCGACCAATTGATTGCGGGTTTGCGTCAAATTGATCGCAGTCATTTGAACGGCGATCCCATGCATCGGTTGCCGGGCAATGTCAATTTTTGTTTTGAGGGCATTGAGGGCGAAGCGTTGCTTTTGCTGCTGGACACCAAAGGAATCGCGGGTTCGTCGGGTTCGGCGTGCACATCGGGTTCGCTAGAGCCGAGCCACGTGCTTTTGGCATTGGGGCGTCCGCACGAAATTGCGCACGGATCGTTGCGCTTGAGCCTTTCGCGCCACACGACACAGGAGGAAGTTGACTACACATTGGCACAAATTTATGGTATTGTGGATTATTTACGCAAAATGTCGCCCGTTTGGGAACGCATTATGGCGGAGAAGAATTGAGAGGAGCAATCGTATGGCAATGGGATACAGCGATAAAGTCATGGATCATTTCATCAATCCGCGCAACGTCGGTGAAATTGAAAACCCCGATGGCGTGGGTGAAGTCGGTAACGCCAAGTGCGGCGATATTATGAAAGTATATCTCCGTGTGGAAGACGGCATTTTGATTGATGTCAAGTTTAAAACGTTCGGTTGCGCGTCGGCGATTGCGACCAGTTCGATGGCGACGGAGTTGATCAAAGGCAAGCCTGTCGCGGATGCGCTGGAATTGACCAACCGCGCCGTGGTGGAGGCGCTCGACGGTTTACCGGCGGTGAAGATGCACTGTTCGGTGCTTGCGGAAGAGGCCGTGCGCAGTGCCATCAAAAATTATTACGACACGCATGGAATCGCCTATAATCCCGCGCTGTTCGCGGGTTTGGACGAAGAACACGATCACGGCGATTTGGCTGAGGAGGTTTGACTTGCTTTTTCTTCAGAAAAGCAACCTATGAAAAGGCGTAACGGGCTAAACCGTATTGCCGCGCAGTTCTAAAACAGCAATCCCCGTGATATAGTGAAGTACGGTTGTATGTTTTTTTGATCCATCACGATAAAAGGGGGGAAGTGCGGATGCGGACGCTCAAGGAGAGCGACGACGGATCGCTGGTTGAATTGCTGCAACTTGCGCTCCAGCGCGGAAAGTGGAGCAACGACCCTGTGGACGGCGTTTTCGGCGCACGGACAAAACAAACCGTCGAGCGGCTGCAACGCTCTCATGATCTTGAATCGGACGGCATCGTGGGCGAAAAAACATGGGCGGCGTTGCATCCGCTGCTGACAGGATTTGTGACGCACCAAGTTTCGGCGCACGAAACACTGGCGGAAATCGCGGGACATTATGACACATCGCTGCAGGCCGTCCGCACCGCGAATCCAGACATCGTGCCGCAAAACATCCAAGAGGGGCAAAAAATCAAGGTGCCGTTGCCCATGGCGGTTGTTCCGACGAACATCCGCTGGAGCAGTGACCTGCTTGGCTACGTAACGGAGGGCTTGCTGGCGCGGTATCCTTTTTTGCGGCATCATACCATTGGAAAAAGCGTGATGGGGCGTTCGTTGCATCAATTGAGCATTGGCGACGGGCGGCGGCGTGTGGGATATAACGCGTCGCATCATGCGAACGAATGGATCACGACGCCCGTATTGCTCAAATTTTTGGAACAGTACGCCCTCGGTGTCGCGACAAACAGCGATATCGGCGGCGTGGATTATATGCGGCTTTATCATTCTTACACGCTCGACATCGTGCCGATGGTCAACCCCGATGGGGTGGACTTAGTCACAAACGCACTGCATCCCGGGTCGCCTGAGGTTGAGTCGGCGGCAAAAATTGCCGCGGCGTTTCCGGCACTGCCGTTCCCTGAGGGCTGGAAAGCGAACATTGAGGGCGTGGATTTGAATTTGAATTATCCCGCGCGGTGGGAGGAAGCCAAGCGCATCAAATACCGGCAGGGCTACACGCGCCCCGCCCCGCGCGATTTTGTTGGCATGAAGCCCTTGGACGCGCCCGAGGCTGCCGCCATGCATAAACGAACGCTTGCCGCCGAATACAAACTTATTTTGGCGTATCATTCGCAGGG
>JAITDE010000026.1 GCA_031282735.1 Oscillospiraceae bacterium
AAAGGCACTTTTGACGGGTATTTTAGTTGGCGGATTGTGCGTATTTTTGTTGGTGCAATCGGTTTTGTTTCCAGCAATCGGTGTAAAACAAACGCCCTTGACTGAAGCACTTGCCCAGCCTTTGCAGCAATTTGGGCGCGTGATTGTGAACGAACGCGCACTGACAACCGAGGAAGAAGCGCTGTTGTCCAAGATACTTCCGATTGAAACTTGGCGGAAAGTATATGCTCCATCGACGGTTGACCCCGTAAAATTTCATGGTAATCCCGTAGAAGTTTATGGTGTTCCCGTAAAATTTGATGGTGATTTTAACGGTGCTGTCATTGCCGCAAATAAAGGGGCATACGCTAAACTGTGGCTGGATTTATTGCTACGGTATCCAAGAGATTATATCGCGGCATCGTTTGACGAAACTGAGATGTTGTGGGATTTTTTTGTTGAGCCGGGCTTATATTATCCCGATTATGAGAGTTCGTCTATTCGTTTGGATGATCCGCTTTTTCCTGCGGTCCGATCGTTTGAATATGCCGCGTTCGCTGTTTTGTCCGAAAGCAGATATACTGGCTGGTTTCATGCGTTATTAAAGCCGATCGTCCATTTTACTTTGAGTCTGTTTGCGATGTTGGTGTTACTGAAAAAACGTCAAAAGCGCATGTTGCTGGCATTTGTGCCAATCGTTGCACTGTGGATTTCTATTTTCTTAACCTGTCCGCTGTCGCTGGTAGGACGCTACATATACAGTTTCTTTTTATGTTCGCCAATCCTCCTCGCGTGCGCTTTCAAAAACGAAAGGAAGTGTTGATTGATGTGGATTTGGTTTTTGGCAATTGCGGCGGCGTATGTTTTTGCCGTGTGCATTGTGGTGCTGATTGCTTACAACGAGGCGTTCACACGCAAAAAAGAAAACCCCGATGGTTTTGAACGAACAAAAAAGCCCCTGCCGCCCGATAAACAGGCGTGCAACGAACAATGCCGCATCGACAGTGCGCGCGCGGCGGCATTGCCGTCGGAAGTGATCACGATCACCGCGTTCGACGGCATTCAACTTGTCGCCAATTTGTATACACCGACCGAGCCAAGCGATTTTGTTGCGATTTTGGTGCACGGATTCCATGCTTCGGGGCTTGAAAATTTCGCTTCGATGATGCCGTTTTATCTCAACGATCTGCACTGCAACGTGCTTTTGATCGATCAGCGCGCGCACGGGCGCAGCGGCGGCAAAGTCATCACATTCGGTGCGCTGGAACACAAAGATGTTCTAATGTGGGCGCAAACAATGGTTGAACGATTTGGCGAAAATTGCAAGATCGTTTTGCATGGCATTTCCATGGGGGCGGGGACGGTGATGCTTGCCAACGAGCGCAAGCCGCCGATTCAGGTGAAAGCGATTGTGGAAGACTGCGGTTACACATCGGGCTTTGAACAGATTAAGCGCACCATGCGCCAGGAGCATCACATCCGTTTGCCGGGTGTGATGCTTGCCTTGGAATGCTACCTGCGGGTGCGCGGCGGATTTTCGCTGAAAAACGACACAAAATGCCTGCAAAACATGCCGTGGGCGCACTGTTCGATGGTGTTCATCCACGGCAGAGAGGATACGTTCGTGCCGTTTGAGATGGGCGAAAGGCTATACGCCGCATGCGGTCGACCCAAAACCAAGCTGTGGGTCCCCGACGCGGCGCACGCCATGTGCTATTTTGTTGCGGAGCAAGATTATCAGCAAGCGATTCGCGCGTTGTTGGCGCGGACAGAAACGTCGCCCCAAGATGGTCAATTGAACTTGTCTTCCACAATCTGCCCATCGTGAATGCGGATGACGCGACTGGCTTCGGCGGAAATGTCGTCGTCGTGCGTGATAAGGATGACCGTGCGTCCCTCTTTGTGAAGTTCATGGAGAATGCGCATTACGTCGCGTCCCGATTTGGAATCAAGGTTTCCCGTCGGTTCGTCGGCCAAAATGATGGGCGGACGAGCCGCAACGGCACGGGCGATTGCCACACGCTGTTGCTGACCGCCCGAAAGCTGGGTTGGCAGATGTCCCGCCCGGTGCGATAAATCAACACGCCCAAGCGCCTCCAGCGCGAGGGTGCGCCGCTCGTCGCGCTTCATGCCGCGATAGATCAACGGTAGTTCCACGTTCGCCTGCGCCGTCAGGCTCGAAATCAGGTTGAATCCCTGAAAAATGAATCCGATTTGTTCGTTGCGGATTGTACTCAATTCGTCGTCGGTCAGATGCGAAACATCCGCGCCGCCCAAAAAGTAACTGCCGCTGGTGCACTCGTCCAGCAAGCCGAGCATGTTCATCAGTGTGGATTTGCCCGAACCTGAGTGCCCGATGATCGCCACAAATTCGCCCTTTTCAATGTTGATTGTCACGCCGTCGAGCGCGTGAACTTCATTTTCACCGGGATTATAAATTTTGTACATGTCCCGTACTTCGATGAATGGCATAGAGTTCCTCCTGTTTATTCACGGCGCAAGGCGTCGATCGGCAACATTTTTGCGGCGCGCCGCGCGGGATAGATGCCGAAGAAAATCCCGATGGCGCTGGAAAACCCAACTGCAATGACGACCGTGCTCAATTTGAGGGCAATGGGTATGTTCATGAAATGCGCAACGATTGCCGCCCCGGCAACGCCCAGCACAAAGCCGATCGTGCCGCCGATCAAGCATAAAATCACGCTCTCAGTCAGGAACTGGAAGAGGATGGTCGATGTTTTCGCGCCCAAAGCCTTGCGTATACCA
>JAITDE010000028.1 GCA_031282735.1 Oscillospiraceae bacterium
CGCCGCGCATACCTGAACCCCAACATTTGGCGCAGTTGCCCGCGATTCAATTGGATTTTTTGGAACAATTGCTGAACGCAATGGGCGCAAGCCTGTTGGAAGTTGAACAGCTCGCAAAAAAAGCAAGCGATCCGGCTGGAAAACAGAAGCTCGCGGCTGAGCTGAGTCGTTCCCGCGCAACCGTGCGCTACGCACAGGCGTTGCTGCGCTACGATGCCTTGCCGCAATCGGACAATGAACAAATCAACGCGATGGTGCTTGTGAACAACGTGATCAACACGTGCCGCAAGGATTTCATCTATGCGGGCGTGACGGTGCACCGTCCGCAATTGCAAGGCGATGCGCTTTTTGTGCAATCGAGGCAGACACTCCAATTTTTGCTGGAGGAAATGCTCCTGTGCGCCCTGCGCTGTGCGCCTGATGGACGGCATTTGTATATCGGCGCGAAACAATTGCAGGATGTCCTCTTGCTCACCATTCGCACGGAAGGCAGGGCCGTGTGCAATCCGCCGCTTCTGCCGCTGACATTGCGGGAAACTGACGGCGGGTTGAAACCACTGGAAGACGATTATGCCTTTTCGCTGTGTTCCATGATTGCAAAACGCTGCGCGGCGCGTTTTCGCTCCGAAACCGACGGTGCGGGCGCACGGATGTTTTTGGAAATACCGTTGGTGTAGCAAAACAACAGCGCGTACGGCTTCCCGCCATCCGCGCTGTTTTGCATTCGTTTGATATTTTTTCTTTCAAGAAAAGTATTAGGACGCGAAAATCCCTTTGATCTTTGCCAGTTTTTCTTCCGCAGCCGCGACACCCGCACGCTTGAGAATCAACAGAGAGTGCAACAATGCCTGTATGTCCTCTTCGGACAGATCAATATCTGCCGCAGGGGGTTCTTCCGCCGCCACAGGCGCTTCGGCCGCAACAGCTTCTTCAACCTCAACAGGTGCTTCAACCTCAACGGGTTCTTCCGCCGCAGGCGCGGTCTCGGGTTCAACTTCCGGCTCGGGATCAACTTCTTTTTCCGCAACAAGTTCTTCTTCAACGGGTTTTTGCCTGCGCGTATACTTGCGCTTGGGTTTTTCGGTGAAAGATGCCGTATCAAGTTCCGCGGCCAGCTTTTTATACCCATGCTGCTCCAAGATTTGCACCAGCTGAGCCTCGTCGAATTCGCTTGGCTCGTCCGTTTCGCCCGTCAAATAGTAGGGGTTGATGTTCAGCATTTGCCCGAAAGCGATTGCAAGCCTGATATGGAGACTACCTGTTTTGTAAACCCGATGCACCGTTGCGACCGAACAATTTGTAAAAGCCAAAAACTCGTTCTTTGTCACGTTGCGCTGAGACTTCCACAATTGTTCGACACGCGCTTTTGTTTTGTCGGCATCGACGCTGATGTTGACCTGTTTTAGGGTGCTGATTTGTTCCACTGTGAGCATAGTTTTATCCTCCTTCATATATTAGCTTTATTTTACCACATTACATCAAAAATAGCAATCATTTTTTGATATAATTTTAATATTATTTGCATTTTATTGCGTTCAAAGCGGATTGAGAGTCAAAATGATTGTTTTCGCGCGAACTTGTGTGCAGAAAACATGCTTTTTTCGCGGTTAACCGCGCCAATTTGCCATGATCGTGACCGCAACGGTGTTGAATAGATAGAGCGCGAGCGCAATAATCATCACCACGTGCCCAAAAAAGAGATACCGCAGACGCGTCGACGTGTTCGCCGCAAATTTTGATCCGCGCATCGGCACAAAATATTTTCTGTTAACAATCAGCAAAACCAGACCGATAATCCCCACGATCAGGTTGATCGCGTTGTGCAGGAGCATGAGCCGCACCTCGTCGCCGCCGACCGCAAAATGCTGCAGCAATACGGAGGCGCCGTTCACCCAAAGATGCAGTAAAATACCCGTCCACAAACTCCCCGTGCGCACAACGGCGTAACCCAGCGCAAGACCAACGCAGAACGCAAAAGGAATTTGCACCAAATTTTGGTGCATCAGTCCAAAGAGCAGCGCGCTTGCGGCAATGGCAAACATGTCGCCGAAGCGGCGCAGCGTTTGCATCACCACGCCCCGCATGAGAACTTCTTCCGCCACGGCCGGAGCGGCGACCACAACAATCAGATTCATCCACAGCCTGCCGCCCGAAAAATCCAACGCTTCATCGGGGAGCAGCTTGAGACCGAAAAATTCCGCGCCCAGTTCCAATCCGCCAACAAGGTTACCGGCGACGGCGTTAACCAGAACGCCGGCAAAAACACAGCCGACTGTTGTTGCGAGGCGCGCGCCCTGTTGCGCCTTGCAGGGCAAACCGAACGGCATGGCATCGTTGTGCTCCACAGGGGAAAGCCTTTTGAGACAATACAGCGCGGCGGGCAGAAACGCCAAAACCGTTGAGGCAAACATCGAAAAAAGATTCCATTCCTCCGTTTGCAGGCTTGGGAAAAAATTCGCCGCAAAACCGCAGAGCACACCGATCGAATATTGTAAGATCAAACACAGCAGCAAACCGCCGCCAAGGATCTTCGAAAGCCGCCCAAGCCCCTTGCGTTCATGCTGTTTGGGGTTGATCGACCGCCATGGATTTTGAATGGGTTGCGTATACATAGTTGTGCATCATCCTCGTTCATTAATATTTTACTTGCAATTTTCCGCCGATTGTTTTATAATGGCGGTATCAAGTATAGCATCTTGCGCAAAAAAGCGCAAGTGTTTCGTGAATTAAGGGAGGAAAAAGATGGCAGATCCAATTCGGGTTGATGTTTCAGGCAGGGGCGGAGCAAGGGAATCCAAAAAACCGATCGTTATTCCGCCGGAACGCGCGGGGTTGCGTGTGCTTTTGAGCGCGATCGGCGCGGTTCTTACGGCATTGATTGGTTATTATCTCTATTTGCCGCCGATCAATTTTAAGGCAAAGGAATTTTATCTTTACATCGCCATGGTGCTCGGCGCGTTCATCGTGTTGCTGTTTCTTCTGTCGGGCGCGAGCAAACAGCCGGAATATGTGCCTTACGTGCGCAAAACGGCGCGTGTGCCGCTGGTTGCGATCGGTGTGCTGGCAGTGTTTTTCGGCATCGCGTGGGCTGCTTCATCCCCGTTCTTTCAAGCGCACAATTATAGCGAGATCATCGACGTGCGGCAAGACGCGGAGTTTGCGGAGGAAATCCCCGAACCCGATTATTCGTCCATTCCAAAACTCGACGAGACCAGCGCGAAAATGGTTGCAAACCGCGCTTTGGGCGATTTGGCAAAATATGTTTCGCAGTTCACAATCGCCGAGAGCACGACGCAAATCAACTATCAGCAAAAACCCGTGCGCGTGGTCACGCTGGCCTACGCGAACATCATCAAATGGTTCACGAACACCGGCGACGGCTTGCCGGGCTATGTGATTATCGATATGGCAAACGAAAAATCGCAGTTTGTCGAAACCGAAGAACGCATCCGCTACACCGACACGGAACACTTCGGGCGTTTGATCAAACGCCACCTGCGCTTTGAGTATCCGACCGTGATGTTCGGTGATTCCACGTTTGAAATCGACGAAAACGGGCATCCCTACTGGATCGCGCCTGTACTCGACAAAAAAGTGGGATTGCTCGGCGGTGAAGATGTGATCGGCATTGTTTTGGTGGACGCGGTAACAGGCAATTCGGTGCGATACTCCATCGAAACAATCCGCGAAGACAAGAGCTTGCAATGGATCGACCGCGTGTTCGGCGCAACGCTTGTTACAACGCAATACAACTACTACGGCAAATACAAGGGCGGCTTTTGGAACTCCATTTTGGGGCAGGCAGACGTGACCGTGACGACGCAGGGCTACAACTACATCGCCAAGGACGACGACGTGTATATGTACACGGGCATCACCTCCATCACGGGCGATCAATCAATCATCGGATTCATTTTGGTCAACCAGCGCACAAAAGACACCACGTTCTACCGCGTGAGCGGCGCGACCGAAAATTCCGCCCAAGGCGCGGCGGAGGGCTTGGTGAGCGACTACAAATGGAAAGCGACGTTCCCGTTGCTGATCAACGTAAGCGGTCAGCCGACATACTTTTTGTCGCTGAAAGAGGATGCCACAGGCGTTCTGCAGGGCTATTCGATGGTCAACGTGGGGCAATACAACAAAATCAAAGTTTGGGGCAAGACCCTCGCCGACTGCATTGATGCCTATGTGCAGGCTCTGCGCGATAACGGCATCAACGCGGCGGAAGTCGAAGTACCCGACCCGCCGGCAAATTCGCCCGACGAAACGCCTTATCAAAATATTGAGGGCGTGATCAGCAACATCCGATCGGCGGTGATCGACGGCAACACGGTTTATTATATCAAACTCGAGGGCGCGGCGTATTATGCCATCCGCGCGAAAGATTTTGAGGGCGCGGTGCTCCTGAACAAAGGCGATCGGGTGAATATTGAGTATGAGCAAGACGAGAACGGAGCATTTTTGACGGCAAACAAAATCCTGGCTGCCGAAGACGCGCCGTCGGACACGCAATAAAATCCGATGGAACACATGATTCCGCAAATTTATACAGTCGCCACGGCGCATCTTGATACGTCGTGGCACTGGACTTTGGAAACGACGATCGCGGAATATCTCCCCAAAACGTGCAC
>JAITDE010000064.1 GCA_031282735.1 Oscillospiraceae bacterium
CATACAATATATACCCCCTTATGAATATTTGAATATACGCAGATCGCTACGATAAGCTCCGCGAACTGCCACTTGCGGAAAAGAATGGGCATGATTTGCACAGCGACCGCCCAGATTCATTCTTATTATACCGCGATTGAGGTCGACTTGTCAAGCGTTTTTTTTGGATATTCCGCAAACGGCTGTAATTTTTAGCTTAGATTGCCGAAAAATTTCCCAAAGAACAGGCAATCCGCAAAAAACGCTTGACATTTTCGCCGCAAGGGCTATAATTGGAATTGCAGAGGTTGCTGTTGGAGCCTCGAGTTTGACGATGAAAGGGGGTTCGCCAAGTTGGAAGTAATCATGGGCATCATTAATGATTCCCTTGTCATCTTTGGCATACCCGAAGCCACCAGTGCGATCATCACTGATGTCATTGCACAAATCGTCTCGTTTTTTGCCGGCATGTCCGAAATGCTCAGCGAGATGTTTGCCGCAATGTAAGCTTCAATGCCAAAATGACCGCCGCCCTTGGTTGCTGTTGCGACCAAGGGTTAAGCGTTGCCCTTGGATTGTTTGGATGATAGTCTCAAGTTAATAAATTTCCAAAAATTCTGGATTTTTATGCAATCTTGCATTGACAAAAGAGTGAATATTTTGTAAAATAGGGATACCAACAAAAAAAGGGAGGCACAGTGAATGAAAGATCACGCAAAACGCGCAATCGCACTGCTTTTGGCAATTGTCATGGGGACACTCCTTTTCGCCTGCGGCGAATCGGACGAAACGAACGCAACCACCATTCAAGCACAGGACGCTATCGTTATCGACAGCCCCGCAAAGTTTGAGGGCAAAAAAATCTCAGTGCAATCCGCAACCACGGCATCCGACAGCATGGAGATACTCCAAGCAAATGGGTTGACCTGCCAACTCTTCCCCTACAAAAAGGTGACACAATGCTTCGACGATCTGCTTTTGGGGCGCGTGGACGCCGTCTATGTGGATTCGGTTGTGGCGGGTCACTACACCAAAGACAGCAGCAAGTTTGTGCGCACTTGGATCAGCGACGAAGCCGAACCGATGGGAATTTGTTTGCAAAAATCTTCGGACAAGCTTGCCGCCGCGATTGAAGCCGCGATCGACACCCTGAACTACAACGGTAAAATGGAAGAGATCGCGAAGAAAAACTTCGGCACGGACGAAACCGCCGGCTTACGCAACGTCACTGAACAACCTGTGATCCCAACCGATTTTACGACCGTCAAAAAGGGTGTTTTGGCCGTCGGCGTGGAAATCGGCTATCCTCCAATGGAATACACCACCGACGACGGCAAAACTTTCATTGGTTTTGATATTGATTTGGCGAACGAACTGGGCGACCTTTTGGGGCTTGAAGTTGAGTTTGTCAACACGTCTTGGGAAGGCATTTTTGCGGGTCTTGAGAAAGGGCAATACGACTGCATCATTTCATCCGTTAGCATCACGCCCGAACGCTTGGAAAAATACATCATCACCGAACCGTACATCGCAAACGCGCTTTGCATCGTGACGGCGGCATAACAAAAGGAATACGCTTTTATCGCGCTAAATCGCTAAAAGTATCGACCAACAAATAAGCGATTCATCAAGCGGGAGTCAACGGCGGACGTTTCGCGTGCGGTTGACTCCTGCCTGTGTCGTTATTTCAAAATGGGGGCAGAAATTGGACAATTTATGGGCTTGGATCGATGGCTTCGCCGATGGCGGAGGAGAACACGCCGCTCTTTTTGTGGAACTGCGCAAAATCATCGGCTGGCTACCGGCGCTGATTGAAGCGTCGTGGATCACGCTGGCGCTCACGGTCACTTCGGTCGTCACGGCACTCGTGTTCAGCGTCTTTTTGGCGCTGGGCAAAATCGCGCGGGTGCAAAGCCAACGCACAAAAAGCATCGGGCAACTGGTGACGCGCGGTATAACCACGGCAATCCGTTGGATTTCCAGCGGATATGTCTTCTTTTTCCGGGGTACTCCCCTGCTCATGCAGTTGTTTTTCATCTATTTCACATTGCCGCTGATCAACCCTGTGTTCAACATCAAAAGCCGGTTCGCGGCGGCTTGGATCGCGTTTTCGCTCAACATCGCGGCATATCTGGCCGAGATCATCCGCGCGGCGATTCAATCCATTCCAAAAGGGCAATTGGAGGCGGCGCGCGCGGTCGGGCTGAGTTATATGCAATCGATGCGGCTGATCGTTCTGCCGCAGGCCTATAAGCGCATGATCCCGCCGGTGTGCAACGAATTTATAATGGTGCTCAAAGATAGCTCGCTGGTTTCGATCATTGCGCTGACCGATTTGACGTACAAAACCACAATGCTTGCTTCAAACAAGGCAAGCTCATTGGTTTACTTACCCGCCATGGCGATCTATTTGGTAATGACCGCCTTTTTTACCGTGATTTTTAACCGTGCCGAGAAAAAACTTGGCGGCTATGAATGAGGAGTGAGCAAAATGTCAATGATTCGATGCGAAAAATGCAACAAATATTTTGGCTCGCTCCACGTGTTGCAAGATGTGGATCTGACGGTGGAACAAGGCGAAGTCGTATGCGTTATCGGACCTTCCGGCGCGGGCAAATCCACGCTTTTGCGTTCGCTCAACCAACTTGAACCTTTGTATTCGGGCAAGATTTTGATTGACGA
Organism: Oscillospiraceae bacterium; assembly: GCA_031282735.1. Classification (GTDB taxonomy): domain Bacteria; phylum Bacillota; class Clostridia; order Oscillospirales; family Acutalibacteraceae; genus WRMQ01. The sequence goes on from JAITDE010000064.1 coordinate 2,662, forward strand.
CGAATTGCTTTTGCATTGCGAAAAAGGTGTGATCGTGGAAAGCGCGTCTCGCCGTGACCGCAAGCGGCTTTTGCTCGAAATGGGTATGGTTTTTCAATCTTTCAACCTCTTTCCGCACAAAACGGCACTGGACAACGTCATGCTCGCGCAACAAATTGTCCGCGGAACCAATACGGAAACCGCGCGGGAAATCGCGATGAATTTGCTCGTAAAAGTGGGCTTGGAGGAGAAAGCGGACAGCTATCCACTGCGCTTGTCGGGCGGGCAGCAGCAACGCGTGGCAATCGCCCGCGCCCTCGCCATGCAACCGCGCATGATGCTTTTCGACGAACCGACATCCGCGCTCGATCCCGAACTGGTGGGCGACGTTCTGCGCGTGATGAAGGATTTGGCGCATGGCGGCATGACAATGCTTGTCGTCACGCACGAAATGGGATTTGCCCGTGAGGTCGCCAGCCGCGTCATTTTTATGGCGGACGGTTGCATCGCCGAAGACAACACTCCGGCGGAGCTTTTTGACCACCCGCAGAATCCGCGCACACAACAGTTCCTAACCAGTATTCTGTGATCGGCGAACAAGGGAGAAAACATGTCTCAAACCGATTTGGAAAAAACAAAAATCATGCCGCGTGATCTGCCGAACGCGCCGATGGCGCAGGCGGATCGATCCGACGGCGTTCCCGCAAAAAAATCCAAAAAGAAGCGTCGAAAAAAGCGTCATTGGTTCGGCTTTTTGATGCTGATCGCCGCCGCGCTCGTGACGACAATCTGCTTGATTGTAACGGCGGGCGTGGTCGGTCGTTCCAATATGATGGATTTTTTAAACGCTTTCGCCCGCCACGGCGACGGCTTTCCGAAGGAAATCAGCTACAACGCACTGCGTAAAGCATCGTTGCTCAACGATGATATTTTGCTTGTGAGCGATTCCAACCTCCAAGTGCTCAGCCCAAGCGGATACCAAAAAAGCAAAACGGATTTGGTCTACCACGCGCCGTCTGTTCAGCCATGCAACGGACGTGTTTTGGTTTTTGACCGCACGCTCGCGCGTGTTTCGATCTATGGCAAAACCGCGTTTTTGGCGAACATCGATCTGGATCAACCTCCGTTTTGCGCGGCGCTCAACGCCAAGGGCGAAGTTGCCGTCGCCACGCGCGGGGACACGTTCAATTGTGAGGTGCGCATCTTCAACACCAAGCAAAATCCAACGTTCGCATGGAACTGCGCGAATGAATACGCGGCGGATATGGCGCTCGGCGGCACGGGAAAAAATCTCTTTCTCTGCCTGTTAGGCACGGAAAAAGCGGGCGTTTACTCGCGCCTTGTGTTGCTGGACACCGAAAAAAAAGAGCCCGTCTCGATTGATATACGCCTGAATAACGAATGGATTACGCGCGTGTATGCCGTTGGGGACGGTTGGTATTGCGTCGGGGACACATCCGTTTATCTTGTCAGAAAAGACGGCACAAAAACGGCGTTTTCATACGATGGACGTTCCTTGCTGGAATCCGCCGCAGACGGCAGTTATTTCGCGGTCCTCCTGCAAGATTTGAACAAACAGGGCACAGTGTTGCGCGTGTATCAAAAGAACGGCGAAAAGGCGCTTGAAAAAACGTTTGCCGGCACGATGGAAAGTTTGCAAATCAACAGCGGCAAGCTCTACCTGATGGGCGAAACATTTGTGTTCCGCTGGACAAAAAAACAGACGCACCAAAGCCAATCGCTACCCGAGGGTACGCAAAAAACCCTGGTGCGCGGCAATCGAATTTACGCGCTCACAAGCGGCGAGATTTTACAAATTGACGCAAATTGGAGCAATACCAAACAAAACGCGTCCTAATCGCTGGTTTCAAATTTATAGCCAACGCTCCAAACCGTTTGTAAACTCCATTTGGGTGAAACGCCCTCCAGCTTCTCGCGCAGGCGCTTCACATGCACGTCGATCGTGCGCGAATCGCCGTAATAATCAAACCCCCACACCTCGTCGAGCAGTTGATTGCGCGTGAAAACGCGGTTCGGATTGCTGGCGAGGTGATACAATAACTCCAATTCTTTCGGCGGCGCATCCACCCGCTTGCCGTCGATGCGCAGTTCGTAGTTTGTCAAACTGACCATCAATTTGTCGAAACGCACCTCTTTCGTACCCGATCCTGCCGACGCGTCGCCGTTACTGCGGCGCAAAACGGCTTTCACACGGGCGACGACCTCTTTTGCGTCGAACGGCTTTGTAACATAGTCGTCGGCACCAAGTTCCAAACCCAGCACTTTGTCGAAGACCTCGCCCTTCGCCGTGAGCATGATGATGGGCGTTTGGGCTGTTTTGCGGATTTCGCGGCAGACCTGCCAACCATCCAAGAGAGGAAGCATGATATCCAAAAGGATAATTGCGGGATTGTTTTCGCGGAACATAGCGATCGCCTGTTCGCCGTCGCCGGCCAAAACCACGCGATAGCCTTCTTTTTCAAGATACAAGCGAAGCAATTCGCAGATATTGCTGTCGTCGTCAACCACAAGCACTTTTGGAGACAAGGTTTTGCCCTCTTTTCTATTATGAAAGAATCTATTATGAAAAAATTTCACAGATCTGAAACGATCCTGCGTCAAGTATACCGCGCATGTATGTCTATTTTGTGAGCAAAGGAAAAAGATTGTCTGAAAACGTTTCAAATGCCGCGCCAACATCGGTCGACAACGGTTCTTCGGGGGAATCGCTGAGCGGCGAGATATTCCAATCGGCATCCGCCTGCAAAAATTGCGGATAAAGCGGATCGCTCGTTATCGTGACTTGCTCCTTGGAATCAATCACCCAATTCGCCCAATCGCGCATAGGGCGCGGCTCGTGTTCCAAACCTTTGACGAACCACGTTTGATCGGGCAACGCACAGGTCGACGCGTCAATTACGCCGTCCGCGGAACGATATTTGCCCACTGTGCTCCCCGGAAGCGTTTTGTGCCGCCGCGCAACCGTCGCGCCCGCGCTCGCGCGGTGGGTGTCGATGAGGGAATCGGACTCATAATCACAATTTTTCGTCACGGGAATGAGCGCCTTGCCGTAGTTGACGCTCAGCGCAACCTTGACGCCCGCTTTTGATGTGTTCCGCAAAAGCGAAACCGCGTTGACCTGCACCAAATCGTGATAGCGATTGATTTTCCGAATCAGCCCATCGTAACCCGTTTTGCCCGCGAACATAAATTCTTTTGCGTCGTCAAAATATGCAGGTGGCACAAACGACCAAAGGCATGGCATCGTGCCGAAAATATCCATCAGCGCACCGTCGTAGAGGTAGGGCGCAAGTTCCGACACCAACGCCTCGGCACCCGTCACAAGCGGCGCAAGAATCCCCAAAACGCGTACGATTTCCAAAAATGAATCCAGCGTACCCGAGTCGTCCCCTACCGTTTGCGCCAAATAATCCATAAGCGTCGGTATGCTGATATCGGCGTTGCCCGTGAACAGCTCCCCAACCATCGTCAACCCGCCAATCGCGGGGATGTTCAGCACCACGCTGTCCAGATACTCTTGTTTGTAGAGTGCCAAATACGCCATCACCACGTTGCAACCCTCGCTATCCGCCAGCAAAGCAACCTTTTTGTGCCCTGTTTGCGCCGCAACTTCTTTGATGAACGCGTAAAGTCCCTCCGCCGCGTCGACCATATCCAACCGCCAATCATAAAGATAATCGTATTGCGGCTCTTTTTGGTGATCTTGTTTTGTATCGAGACGCGGCGTCACGCTGATCGGCGCAATCGTATTGCCTGATTTGTCACACGCCAAATGCCCCATGAGGTCATAAAGCAGCGCGTTGACCCCATTGGCAGCCGTTTCGGCGTTCAGCGTCGCCGCTCCACCGGCAAGCGCGGGCAGGAGGTCGAGAAAAATCGTCTCTTCGATGCCGTCCGTGTTCGCAACCGAGACAAGCTCTTGCTCGGGCTTCCCTTCGTTGTAGTAAATCGCCGAACCGAATCCCGTTAGATAAATTCGCGGAACAACACCGCGATCGCGATCCTTTTTGGCGCTCGCCATCGGCAAACAGGCAAACAAAAGCACACAAACCAGCAAAAAAGCGATCATTTTTTTCACAAAAACGCCTCCCCTACTTTACTTTGTGAATTATAACCTATTTTTTGATATATGTCAAGAGAAAAAACGGCAGATTGCTAGTTGACAAATATCGAATTTTGCACTATAATGTAGACGGTCAATTATCATTTCCCGATGATCAAGAGTAGTACGCTCGAAAACGGCGCACAGAGAGTCGCAGATGCTGGAATTGCGGCGGCATGCTCGAGCTGAATGGACTTGTGAGGGATTCCCCTTTGAGAGGTCGCTTCGGAAAGCGGCAAATTGGGTGGCACCGCAGAGATTTCTCTGTCCCAATGCGTTATTTTGCGCATTGGGCTTTTTTATTGTGTTTTTTCGCTGTACAACATATTTTGCTTAGGAGTTGATTTGATGTCCGGCAAATCCATCCCGAACCGCATCCTGCTCCCCGAAGACCAAACACCACGGCAATGGTACAACCTCCGCGCCGATATGCCCGAACAACCCGAACCCTTGCTCAACCCCACAACACGCCAGCCTCTGCGCGAAGAGGAACTCTACCCCATCTTTTGCAAGGAACTCGCGCACCAAGAATTGGACGGCGAAACACGCTACATCGATATCCCCGACGCAATTCTCGATTACTACAAAACCTACCGCCCGTCGCCGCTTCACCGCGCCTATCGCCTGGAAGAAGCGCTCGGCACGCCCGCGCGTATCTATTTTAAATTTGAGGGCAACAACACATCCGGCAGCCATAAGCTCAATTCAGCGATTGCGCAAGCCTACTACGCCAAAGCGGAGGGCTTGGCAGGCTTGACGACCGAAACGGGCGCCGGACAATGGGGCACGGCGCTTTCAATGGCTTGCGCACATTTCAATCTTCCGCTGACTGTCTACATGGTCAAGGGCAGTTATCAGCAAAAGCCCTATCGCCGCAGCATCATCCAAACTTTCGGCGCACAAATCATCCCAAGCCCAAGCGACACCACCAATGCGGGGCGCGCCATCCTCGCGCAAATCCCCGACACAACCGGCTCGTTGGGCTGCGCGATCTCGGAAGCCGTTGAAAAAGCGGTCACCTCCGAAGGGCATCGCTATGTTTTGGGTTCGGTGCTCAACCAAGTTTTGCTCCATCAATCTATCATTGGTCTGGAAAGCAAATCCGCGCTTGCGCTTTATGATGAATATCCCGATATCATCATCGGTTGCGCGGGCGGCGGTTCCAACCTCGGCGGATTGATCGCACCGTTTATGCAGGACAAACTCACAGGCAAAGCCAACCCGCGCATCATTGCGGTTGAGCCGGCATCTTGCCCCTCGCTGACGCGCGGCAAATACGCATATGATTTTTGCGACACCGGCAAGGTGACGCCGCTGGCGAAAATGTATACCTTGGGTTGTCAGTTTATCCCCAGCGCCAACCACGCGGGAGGCTTGCGCTACCACGCGATGTCGCCGATTTTGAGCAAGCTGTATCACGACGGTTACATGGAGGCAGTCGCCTATGAGCAGAGCAACGTGTTTGAAGCGGCGACGTTCTTCAGCAAAACTGAGGGCATCCTCCCCGCCCCCGAATCTTCGCACGCCATCCGCAGCGCGATCGACGAAGCGTTGCTGTGCAAAGCCAGCGGCGAAGCGAAAACGATTTTGTTTGGATTGACCGGAACGGGTTACTTCGACATGGCGGCGTATGAGCAATTTTTGTCCGGCACAATGACCGACCATGTGCCGACGGACGCTGAACTGGAAACATTTTTTGCAGAGTAAAGATTTTTATCTTGAAACATTGGGAATTGCCGGCATAGAACCGTGCGGGCAACGAAATTTTGCTTGATTTTTCCGCGCCGTCGGCGTATAATATATGCAGTGAAATGATTCGCCGACAGGAGGAAATCTTGCATGCTCAATTTTCAAATGCACATCCCAACCAAAATCGTCTTTGGCAGGGATGAACAAAAAAACATCGGTGCGTTGCTCAAGCCCTACGTCAAACAAAAAGTGTTGTTGCACTACGGCGGAGGAAGCATCAAAAAATCGGGGCTTTACGATCAAATCACGGCGTCGCTCCGCGCGGCGGATATCGCTTTTGCGGAACTTGGCGGCGTCGTGCCGAACCCGCGCCTTGATCTTGTATACAAAGGGATCGCGCTGTGCAAAGCCGAAGGGATCGATTTGATTTTAGCGGTCGGCGGCGGCAGTGCGATCGATTCGGCAAAGGCAATCGCCATGGGCTACTATTTTGAAGGCGATATCTGGCGCGTTTTTGACGACGATCTCCATGTTGAAAAGGCTCTGCCCGTGGCGACCGTGCTTACAATCCCCGCCGCCGGGAGCGAGATGAGCAATTCCTGCGTGATCACGAACGAAGCGGAACAACTCAAGTACGGTCACACCGACAATTGCACACGTTCAATCCTCAGCGTCGTCAATCCAGAATTGTTCGCGACGTTGCCGAAAAACCAAATTGCCAACGGCATCGCAGACATGATGAGCCATATTTTTGAACGCTACTTCACGAACACGGAACATACCGACGTGACGGATGAGCTATGCGAAGGCGTTCTCCGCGCCATCCTGAAAAACGCGCCGAAAGTCGTCGGCGACCCGAGCGACTACGCCGCATGGTGCGAAATTGGGCTTGCGGGCACGTTCGCGCACAACAATATTCTCGGTCTTGGGCGCGAACAGGACTGGGGTTGCCACGGCATGGAGCATGAACTCAGCGCAATTTACGATATCCCGCACGGCGCGGGTTTGGCAGTGCTCACGCCCAATTGGATGGAATATGTTTACAAAACGAACATCCCCATGTTTTTGCAGTTCGCCCAAAATGTAATGGGATTGCGCACAGGCGCGCGCGCGGCGGAAGAGACAATCTTGGAAGCCATTGCGAAACTCCGCGCTTTTTATGCAGGGATTGGCATGGTCGGCACGTTGACGGAACTCGGCATTGACGACGCAAGGCTTGAAGAAATGGCAAAAAAAGCAACCGGCTATGCTTTCGGCGAAGAATACGGTCAGGGACACTTCAAAAAACTTCTCTGGCAGGATGTTTTGGCAATTTACAAAGCCTCCTTATAACATAAACGAAGGAGAATCGGTATGCCGCTTGTCGATTACACAAACAGCATTGTGAACGTTGCAAATTCCATTTTGAAAGATTTCGGCGCGCCGACGCACCACGCAAGCCTTGCCTGTTTGAACGAATTTTTGCAAAACGGAACATATCGCAACGTTGTGCTTGTGGTTCTCGACGGCATGGGGATAAACGTTTTAGAGGAACACTTGGATCAATCCAGTTTTTTGCGCGGATTTTGCGTCGGCGAACTGTCTTCCGTTGTTCCGTCGGCGACGGCGGCGGCAATACCGTGCATTCGTAGCGGACTAACGCCCGCCGAAACAGGGCATTTCGGTTGGAGTCTGTGGTTTGAGGAACTCAATCGCACAGTGGCGTTGTTCAATGGCGAAGATATGCAAACCGAGGAATGTTTGCCCCACGGATACAATCCCGCAAACGCGTTGCTACCCTATCCGTCGATCACAGATGCTATTCGAAAAACAGGTGCAAAAGCACATGTGCTGCATCATGTGCTGCATAATTTCGGCAAAAGGAAATACAACATCGGGCGTTCCATGACGCGCCGCCTGCGTTCCCGTTCCCGCAATTTCGGCAAACGCAGTTTTACATATTGCTATTGCAACCAGCCTGATTACACACTCCACCGCACGGGAACACGCGGCGAAGACGTAGCAACCGTACTGCGGAAAATTGACAAAGCCTTGGCGCGCTTTGCAAAAAAAATGCGCCGCACCGCGTTGATTGTGATTGCCGACCACGGGCATCTCAACCTGCAAAAACGGTATTTCCTCGAAGAATGCCCCGCGTTGACGAACACCCTGCGGGCGTTCCCCGATATTGAGCAACGCTTGTTGGGTTGCCGCGTCAAGCAGGGGCGCGAAGCCGATTTTCTGCGAGCCTGCGCCGATTTTTTTGGCGACGACGTGGATGTTCTCCCCAAACAGCGCACCATTGAACTGGGTTTGTTCGGTAACACGGACACGCAAAAAACAGGACAAGATTATCCGCAGTTTGAACGCTTGCCCGACTTTTTTCTGGCAGGTAAACCTGGGATAACGGTTGACTATCACGGCGGGGCATCCAAAAATCAACTTGTCAGCACGCACGGCGGCATAACGCCACAAGAAATGCTCGTGCCGCTTATCGTGTGTGTGAAAGATTAGCACCTTTTGGCAATAAGTAGTGCCACACAAAATCAGATTTATGTGGCATTACATCACAGTAGCTTGCTTTTTTGCATATGATGTGCTATACTATCCCTGTTGTGCGG
>JAITDE010000067.1 GCA_031282735.1 Oscillospiraceae bacterium
AACGCGTTTTGCGGCGCGTAAAACAGCAATGCCAGCGCGAAAAGCATCGAAAACCCGAAGACCGCAAACGGACGTAGCATCGCTCAACCCAATTTCAGCCGAAAATCGCCGCCGCCGAGCAAATGAAAATGCAAGTGCGCAACGGTTTGCCCGACTTTTTCGCCATTGTTCGTGATGATCTGAAAGCCATCGGCAATGTCCAATTCCCGCGCGATATTTGCGGCGACGGCAAAAATATGCCCAATCACAGCACTATGTTCCTCCGTGAGGTCAGCCGCGCCGCTTGCGATATGCTTTTTTGGAATCAGCAAAACATGCACGGGCGCAACGGGGTTGATGTCGTGGAACGCAAGGATATCGTCGTCTTCATAGAGCTTTTTGCCGGGGATTTCACCGGCGGCAATTTTGCAAAAAACACAATCGCTCATCATGTCCTCCAAGTTCATTGCAATATTATTTTAGTGCTTTGTATTACTTTTTCGGCATCTCGTTTAGCATTGCCTCAAGAGCCGCCTTGCCGGCTTCAAGCGCCGCTTCGCGTTTTGCGGGATCTTTGCCGCCCGCCATTGCGCTCGACGGCTTACCGCCGCCCGAACCGCCCGCCGTTTGGGCCGCTGTTCGCACAAGATTGCCCGCGTGTACGCCCAACTTAACAGCGTCCGCCGATGCCGCCGCGGCAAATTGCAACGTGCCTTTGTCGGTTTTCGTCACTAGCAAAGCGGCTGCCGCGCCGCCCGACTGCATGGCAATATCGCACATCGCGCGCAAATTCTCCGCGTCGACGCCGTCAAAAGACGCGCTCACAAAGCGAACAGAGCCGATTTGCTCCGCACGCTGCAACAGATTCCGCACTTGATGTTCCGCCAATCGCGCCGAAAGTTTGGCAATCTCCTGTTCCTTTTGTTTGAGTTCCGCCATCACGACCGCCGCGCGGGTTTCGAGTTCGGAGGTGTTCGATGTCTTTAATACCATTGCGGTTTGACGCAGAGCGCCTTGCAGAGCGTCGATCCGCGTCACCGTGTTCGCGGCGGTCACGGCCTCCACACGCCGCACGCCCGATGCGACGGAGGATTCATACAGCACAAAGAACAAACCCAGATTGCCCGTGTTTCGGGCATGTGTGCCGCCGCAAAGTTCCGTCGAAACGCCATCCACGGCGACGACGCGCACGGTTTCGCCGTATTTTTCGCCGAAAAGTGCCATCGCGCCGCGCGATTTGGCTTCCTCAATTGAGAGCACTTGCGTCTCAACAGGAATTGCCGCCCAAATTGCCGTGTTGATTTCATTCACAACAGCCCGCAGTTGATCGGTTGTCGGCGCTTCAAAATGCGTGTAGTCGAATCGCACACTTTTTGCGGTGACCGATTGCCCCGCCTGTTCCACATGATCGCCCAGCACTTTGCGCAGCGCGGCATGGAGTAAGTGCGCCGCTGTGTGGTTGCGTCGGATCGCCGCGCGATCCTCGCCGTTGATCTGCGCTGCCACGGTATCGCCGACGGCAAAGCCATCGCCCTGCGCGGCGTAGCCTTGGTGCAATATCACGCCGTCCGTCGTCTTGCTGACGGCGGTCACTTGAAAATCTCTTTCGTTTGCGGATAATATGCCCGTGTCGCAAGTTTGTCCGCCGCCTTCGGGATAAAATGGCGTACGATCGAGCACAATCAACGCGTTTTCGCCGAGCGCGACTGTTTCGCGGGCTTCACCGTCAACAAAAATTGCCAATATGTTTGCTTGCGCGTTGTCCGATTCATAGCCGATAAATGCCGTTTCGGGCAGACCATTCGTTGCCAGACCCTTCTGCTTCCAGCCGTCCGCACCGGCGTCTTTGCGGGCGTTCCGCGAGCGTTCGCGCTGTTCCAACGCCAAGGCGGCGTAGCCCTCTTCGTCCAGCGCAAGCCCCTGTTCTTCCACAATTTCACGCGTCAAATCAATGGGAAAACCGTAGGTGTCGGCAAGTTTGAACGCGTCCGCGCCGCTGAGTCGTCTGCCTTCAACCGCGCCGATTGTTTTTGTGAGCAACTGCAAACCCGCGTCGATCGTACGCCCGAAGTTTTCCTCCTCATTGGCGATCACGCGCAGGATATACGCTTTTTTCTCCTCCAAAATGGGATAGGCGCTACGATTTTCGGCAATCACGGTTTCGGCGAGTTCGGTCAAAAACGGGTCGCCGATGCCGATCAAACGTCCATGACGGGCGGCACGGCGGAGCAAACGGCGCAAAACATAGCCTCTGCCCTCGTTCGACGGCAAAACGCCGTCGCCCACAAGCATGGTCGTGCTGCGAATGTGGTCGGTGATCACACGGAGCGACACATCTTTTTGCGCGTCGTCATGATAGCGTAAGCCCGCAATGCGCATTACATGTTTCATGATGTTCTGCACGGTGTCGACTTCAAAGAGATTGTCCACGCCTTGGCAGATGCAAGCAAGACGTTCCAGCCCCATGCCAGTGTCGATGTTGCGTTTTTCCAGATTGGAATAATTCCCGTTGCCGTCGTTGCTGAATTGGGTGAAGACTAAGTTCCAAAACTCCACATAGCGGTCGCAGTCGCAGCCAACCTTGCAATCGGGCGAACCACAGCCATAGGCTTCACCGCGGTCGTAGTAGATTTCGGAGCACGGACCGCACGGACCCGCCCCAAGTTCCCAAAAATTATCTTCGCGCCCGAGACGCACCATGTGATCTTCCGCCACACCGATTTCTTTTGTCCAAATCCCGAACGCTTCGTCGTCCTCATAGAAGACGCTCACAAAAAGCCGTGCGGGATCCATTTGCATCACTTTCGTGCAAAATTCCCACGCCCAAGCGGCGGCTTCACGCTTGAAATAGTCGCCGAACGAAAAATTGCCGAGCATTTCAAAGTATGTTCCATGCCGTGCGGTTTTGCCCACGCGCTCAATGTCGGGTGTACGGATACACTTTTGACAAGTCGTCACCCGCGCGCGGGGCGGGGTCAATTCGCCCGTGAAATATTTTTTAAGCGGCGCCATGCCGGCGTTGATGAGCAGCAAGCTTTTGTCGCCCTGCGGCACGAGCGAAAAACTCGGCAGGCGCAGGTGATCTTTGCTTTCAAAAAATGACAAATACCGCTCACGCAGTTCATTCAAGCCTGTCCATTCCATTGCGATTCTCCTTACAACACCTTCAAATGAGTAGAACGATCCAGAAAAGCACGTACATCTATATTAACAGATGTTCGCCGGCTTGTCAATGGAAGAAACGGCGAAACTTTGCTTGAAGCCGCTTATTATACAGAATAGCAACGCGGTCGATTACCATAATGTCATAAATGAGGAATGTCACGTTGGCGAGCACAAGCAAAATCAGCGGCAGATACCGCGCGAGGTTGGGCGGGAAGCCGCCCATATCCAGCCCCAAAAATTTGAGCGCGAGAAAATACATGCCGATGATCGCGGCGTTAAAAAATAATATTTTCACAATCCATTCCGGAACGCGGGGCAGTTTTTGTTCCAAAAAGGATTTCAGAATGGGATAATATCCAAAAAAACCCGCGTAATAGAGCGTGACCGACTTGTTCGGCACAACAAAAAACGCAACCGCCGCGCATGCCGCGAACACGCCGAACGCCCAGCCTCGACCGAGTTCCAACACAATCACAATCAACAAAAGCCCCGCCGCCGCAGGCAGAGCCAAATCCAAAGTCGGGATGAACGAAACCAAATAGAGCAACGCCAGCGAAAGCCCGGTGAATATGCCGCAGACGGCTAGGTTTTTGGATGTTGTCACGTTTTTTCTCCTAACAGCACGGAATTAAGTCGCCGCCCGCGCATTCGCAACAGCAATCCGCGCAAAGCAACCCTGTGCAAATCCCGCAGCAATCGTCGTCGTCCTTTTCGCGCCTTTGCGCACGATAAGCACCTCGGCGGTTGTGCATCGCCGCCTCATACGCCGCACGGTATTCTTGGTTGGTCGGTTCCATCTTCTCGGCCGCCGAAAAGCATTTAATCGCCTCTTCGAGCCAACCGCGTCCGCGTTGGGCACAGCCTTTCAGATAATACCATTCGGCATCGCGCTGTTTTTTGGGGTAGCCATCCAGCAGCGTATCGGCATCGTCATAGTGACCGACGCGCAGACGCCGGCGGATCTCCTCAAACATGTTGTTCGGCTGCTGATAGCTTTGATCGTTCTGATTGCCGTATTGCGTGTTCATATAATTCGGCGGTGTCTGCCGCGCGTTTGCTCCGCTCCCGCGTGAAAGCAAAATTGCGTCGTACGCTTCGTTAATTTGCGCCATACTGCGTGGATTGCCGTCGTTTTCCATTGCCAGCCGGCGGTAGGCTTCGCGCAACCGCGCATCGTTCACGTCGGGCGGAACACCCAAAATTTCATATGGATTTTTCACACGAAAACTCCTTTCCTGTTGGCTTTGCGCGTTTTGGGAGCTTGCAACACGTTCGCCGCGCACGCAGGCATGCCCTCCAGCAAAATATTGTTCAAAATGGCTTTATACCGCCGTAAATCGAGCTGTTCATAGGCATCGACCAGAGCCTCCCACGTTGCGCTCAAAACCTCGCCCATCACGGCGTCGCGCGCTGTGAAAGGATTGAAATTTCCACGCCTGCGGTCTTTTTCAAAGTCGTCGGCGGCATCGACCGCATAAACCCAACGCCCGAGAAAATAACCAAACGCATTCAAACGCGTCTGCTGTTCCCCATCGGCGGAAAGCAACGCGAACAACGCGCCGAGCGCGTGCGCACTTGGATGTGCCGCTTGGTCGAAACACGGCTGCGACGAAGATTCAACCAGCCTTTGCGCCTGCGAAGCCGTGCGGATGATGTAGGCCGCTTGCGGATTTTTTTTGATTGCCTTATGGTTGGCTATTGCAAAAAAAGGGAACAAAAACGCAAGCAAAACCCGCCGATACCATTTGCCGTCCTGTCGGTGATCCATCCATATGCCGTAGGACATCAAAATCGAAATATCCGCCGCCGTTTGCAAAACGGAACTGCGCACACCAACGCACACGCGCCGCCGCAACGGATGCATCGGGCATCGAAACGCTTCCAGCGCGGGCGGTTCATCCTGCAAAGCCAAAGCGACAAGCGCGTAAAACGCCGCGTCGTAGCTCAGTGTGTTTTTGGCAAGCGGCGAATAACGCCGCCCGAGTGTGCGGCACAGCGCACAATAAACGCCGCGATAGCGTTCATAATCCCCGCAAGTCAGCGTGGGTTTTGCAATACGAACATAACCGAACACACAAACGCTCCAACATCAGCAAATCATCTAATACTTTTAGTATACACAATTTTGAACGGCGTGGGTGAACGAATTGTGAACTTTTTGACTGGCAGTGATTTTCTAAGCTTTTTTTTGTGTTTTTGCGGTGTTTGCGTGGCCGCGGCGGAACGCGCTGCGTTCCTTCCGGCAAAACATGAAAAAAGATGGCAAAAAATTCTCTTGCGGCTTTTGCATATTTGTGTTATACTAGATTAAAAAAATGATCCGAAAGAGCGTTGCGCATAAAAAAAGAATCGTGGTGGATATATGCTGGTTGTATTGGAAGGTTTGGACGGGAGCGGCAAAAGCACACAAACCGAACTGCTCGCGCGGTGGTTATCGGCAAACGGATATGATCCCCTGCGCATCAAATTGCCGCATTATGAACAACCGTCGAGCGCGCTTGTGCGGCAATATTTAAACGGCGATTTCGGGCGCGCGTCTTCCGATGTGAACGCCTACGCCGCTTCGATGTTTTATGCCGTGGATCGCTTTGCGGGTTTCCGCACGCTTTGGGGCGAAGCGTATCGGCGCGGGCGCGTTGTTTTGGCCGATCGCTACACAACGTCCAACGCCTATCATCAGGCGACGAAATTGCCGCAATCCGAATGGATCGCCTTTTTTGCGTGGCTTGAGGGTTTGGAATACAACAAATTGGGCATACCAAAACCGGATTTGGTCCTCTTTTTAGATATGCCGACGGACGTTTCCAAACGGCTTTTGAGTCTGCGCTACGGCGGCGACGAAAGTTTGCGGGATATCCATGAGGCCGACGACGCCTATTTGCTGGCTTGCCGCCAAACCGCCCTTGCGGCGGCGGAAACGCTGGGATGGTATTCTATCCAATGCGCACAAAACAATCAACCATTTTCACCGGAGGTTATCCATGAATCCATACGCAATATCATCGCAAAACACCTCGCGATCCGTTGATCTTGATCTATTCGGACTCCATCCGCCCTTGCCTGAAGATATTCGCTGGGCAAAACCGCTGTTGCGGGCTTCGGGGCGGCAAGGCTGCGAAAACGGCTTCGCGGGTCTGTACGCCTGGGCAAACGCCAACCAAACCAAAATCGCGCGTTACAAAGGCTTTTTTGTTTCGTGTTTTCAGGACAGCAACGACGACTGCGCCTTTGGGTTCCCGGTTGGCGAGGGCGATCCGCGCGGCATCGTGCAGGATGTGCTCGACGAAACCGAACGGCGCGGCGTACCTTTCCGCATGTGGGGTTTGACCGAAAGTGAGTGCAGACGGCTCGACGCGCTCTTTCCCGCGCGTTTTCGCTTCGAAATCGTGCGCGAAGATGCCGATTACATCTACAATTACACGGATTTGGCGTTTCTGCCGGGCAAAAAATACCATCAAAAGCGCAATCACATCGCGAAATTCAAAAAAGAGCGCAATTGGACATATGAACCGCTGACCGCAAACGCTTTGGGAGATTGCTTCGCCATGGTGACGCAGTGGGAAAAATCCAACGAAGCACGCGATTCCGATGGGTTGCGCCGCGAATTGGATGCACTCGAACGCGTTTTCGCTTGCTATGAGCAATTTGGCTGCATAGGCGGATTGCTCCGCGTCGACGGCAATGTCGTCGCGTTCACACTGGGGGAGGCTCTCAACGAAAACCTGTTCTGCACGCATTTTGAAAAAGCGTTCGCGGCTATGCCGGGGGCATATCAGATGATCAACCAAACCTTCGCGCAAGAATCGCTCGCCGGTTTCTCGCAAATCAACCGCGAGGAAGACATAGGCGACGAGGGATTGCGCAAAGCGAAACTTTCCTATTATCCATCGTTGTTGCTAACAAAATATAATGTTTTTTTGGCGGGAAACTAGAAAGCTGACTAAAGTTATGATTCGTTTTATAATAAAGGAAGATTTTTCACAAATCAAACAAATTTGGCAAGTTTGCTTCGGGGACGACGAAAGTTATGTGCGTCTATTTTGGGATAACGGCTTTCCGCTTTGCCGAGGTTTGGCGCGGGAAGAGGACGGTGCGTTGGTGTCGATGCTCTTTTTGCTCCCGGGATTTTTGACCGACGCGGCGGCGCGGATTCGCGCGGAATATGTCTATGCCGTCGCGACGTTGCCCGAGCATCGCGGCAAAGGTCATGCGGCCGAACTGATACGACATGCGGCGGAGATTGCCCAAAAGGATGGTTTATCCGCGTTGTGCTTGATGCCCGCCGAAGAATCGCTTTGCGATTATTATCAAAAGACGGGCTTTGTGAAAGCGTTTGCGCGGCGGATTTATACATACGTCCGTGAGGATATCAACGCGCCGTATGTGCCGACCAACGCGCCGTGGAATGCGCAAAAAATCGCCAAACAGCGCGACAATCGTCTGCAAGGTCTTGGCTATTTTGAATGGACGCCGCGTCTTTTGGACTACATGCGCGCCGAAGAGATGTTTCGCGGCGGAAAAGTGCGCATAAGCGACCGCGGACACCTGTTTTATCACGCCGAGGATGGCATACTACAAGTGGATGAGTGCTGCGCGAGCGCCGAGGAAACCCGTTGGTTGTTGCAAAAAGCCCTTTTGATGTCGGAATGCAAGCAAGCCGCCGCACGTCTGCCGGTTGATTTTGACGATCCTAACACGCTGGCGGAAACGACGGGCATGCTATTGCCGCTGAACGACGACGCAAATCAATGGCTTGCCCGCACGCAGGGCAAAGCTTTTTTGGGATTGTCGCTGGAATAACAGGGGAATGGCAATGATTGAATGAAATCCGCGCGAAAAAATTCGGAGGTTATTTTGATGTTTTATCTCTTCGCAGGCAATGGCTTTGAAGAACTGGAGTTCATCGCGCCGCTGGATATCATGCGCCGCGCCGGTCTGAAAGTCACGACCGTCGGCATTGGCGGACGCACCGTAACAGGCGCGCATGGTCTCACAATCACCTGCGACACGGCGGACGATCAATTGATTGACGGCATTGGGATATCGGGCGTCATTTTGCCGGGCGGCGCGGGGTACCGCAATCTCGCGCAATCCGCAACGGTAGGGCGTATGCTTGCATACTGCGTCGAAAACAATCTGCTCATTGCCGCCATTTGCGCCGCGCCTTCCATTTTGGGGGAGTTCGGCATTTTGAGAGGCAGACGCGCCACATGTTTTCCGGGTTTTGAGGACAAGCTGGAGGGCGCAATCGCGCAAAATGACGCGGTTGTGCGCGACGGCAATTTGATCACCGCAAAAGGCGCGGGCTGTGCTGTGGATTTTGGATTGGAAATTGTGCGCGCCGTGCTTGACGACGGCAATGCCGTGCGAATCGCGTCGGCGATGCAATGCCATGTATAACGAAAAAGCGGCGTTGCGCCGGCAATATCTGCAAAAACGCAATGCCATACCGGCGGAGCAAAGGGTACTCTATGCGCAAAAAATCAACGTGCGTATCGCCACGCTTTGGGCGTTCCGAGATGCCGAAACCGTTTTGGGCTACTACCCCATTGGTTCGGAAGCCGACATCCTCCCGATTCTGCGCGAGGCCCTGCGTTGCGGAAGGCGTGTCGCGCTCCCCGTTTGCAGTCCCGAAACCCGCGTTATGCGCTTTTACGCGGTTAAATCGCTGGAAGATCTGCCCGTTGGTGCGCACCATATACCAGCGCCCGCGCCCGATTCATCCAATTTGATACAGACGTTTCAAAAGGCGTTTTGCATCGTGCCCGGTTTGGCGTTCACGTCGCAGGGCTTCAGGATGGGTTACGGCGGCGGCTACTACGACCGTTTTTTGGCGCGCTTCGACGGCGTGAGCGCGGGATGCTGTTATGCGGATTTTTTGGATTTGCCCGTGCCCGTTGGGCGTTTTGACCGCCAAGTGCAAATGATTGTAACCCCCAAGCATGTGTTCGTGATTTAAAGGAGTGATCGCATTGTCAGAACAAACCCCACCCGAAAAAAAGCCGTTCCAGCTCAATATTGATTTGGAATCCATGGATTTGAACGCGGATATCCCCGTTTTCAACGAGACGGACGCGCCGAAGTCAAAGGGTGAAATCTATTTTGCAAACCCGCCCAGCGCGTTGCGGCAAGCGGCGGCGACTGCGTCCGCGCCCAAAAAGCCCAAAAAAGGTCACGCGATCGGTTTGCTCGGCCTGGTGTTGATTATCAGTTTTGCGGCGACGGCAATCCTTTCATGGGTCGGTATCGCTTCGCTACGCGATATTTTCGCCATGGGCAAGGATGAAGAGGAGGTCAGCATCAGCTTGCCCGCGGATCTGACGACGAACGAAGTGATTGACGTGCTCAAAAGCAAAGGGTTGATTTCTCAGCCGCTTGTTTGCAAGTTCTATGCCGAATTCACCTTTTGGATCAAAAACAGAAATGCGGACGAGCCCAAACAACCCGTTTATGTTGCGACGGAATACGTTGTTACCAAGGATATGGGGCTTGAGGAATTGCTCAACACTTTCAAATCCCAGCCAAAAACGAGCGCAACCGTACCCGTTGGATTCCCCGAGGGCTACACCGCGAAGCAAATAATGGAAAAATTGAGCAAAAAAAGCGTCACCCGCATGGATTTGATGCAAAAATCGCTGATGTCGGATACATTCGACTATCCATTCATCAAGGCAATCAACGCGCATGGGCGTTACTATAAATATGAGGGGTATTTGTTCCCCGACACCTACGAATTTTATGTCGGTGAGCTTTCAAACAGTGCCATACGCCGCTTTTTTGACAACTTCAACGCCAAATGGACTGAAAAATATGCGTCCCGCGCCAAAGAATTGAACATGACGGTTGATCAAATCATCACACTCGCGTCCATCGTGCAAAAAGAGGCCGCCAACAACGACCAGATGCCCGATGTTTCGGCAGTTCTCCACAACCGCTTGAGCAAACCGGAGGCATATCCAAAATTGGAGTGCGACTCAACCCGCGACTATGTGACAAACAACATCGCCGCGCAAATGGATCAAAGCACGGCGACGTATTACTACAGTATCTACAACACCTATCAATGCACAGGCTTGCCGGCGGGACCCATCTGCAACCCCGGTATTGCCGCCATCGAGGCCGCGCTCTACCCCAAGAACAGTGATTATTATTACTTTCAGCACGACAAAAACGGCAGGATGTATCTTTCAAAAACCAAAGCCGAACACGACAAAGTGACGACGGATTTGGTCATTGCGGGATTGAATCAATAAATCAGCAAAAAATCCTTTCAAACCCCTTGACACAGTGCGCAAAATGCGGTATAATAACCATAATTTCATTTAAGTAAACTGGAGTAAAAAATGATTTTCACACGTTCGGCCGCCTTTTTTCGCTTTACAGGCTTTGCTTACTTTTGGCAAGGCTTTGGTTTTGGCGGCTGCAAATTGCTTCGGGTAATGGTGTGAGAACGTTCCGAGCGAATGACCCTGCAGCCGTGTGTTGCAGGGTTTTTGGTTTTGCGCTTGGTTGAAAAATAGTATAAATACTGCTTGAAAGAGGTTGTTATCGTATGATCGTTATGTTAAAACCCGCTTATGATCCCAATCAGTTGGAGGTTTTGCGCCTTTGGCTCGAAGAGCAAAACGTTCACATCCAAATGAATCAAGGCATACAATCCACTGTTTTGGGGTTGATCGGCGACACGTCGGCGATCGATCAGGATCTTGTGGAACAACTCGAAATTGTGGAAAAAGTGACGCGTGTGCAAGAACCCTACAAAAAGGCGAACCGCAAATTCCATCCGCAGGATACCGTCGTGGATATAAGCGGAGTCAAAGTTGGCGCGGGGCATTTTGCGGTGATGGCAGGTCCGTGTTCCGTGGAATCCCACGATCAGTTGATGATTGTGGCAAAAGCCGTCAAAGACGCAGGGGCGTCGATCCTGCGCGGCGGCGCGTATAAACCCCGCACATCGCCCTACGCGTTCCAAGGCATGCGCGAACTCGGCATTCCGCTTTTGCTGGAAGCGCGCAAAGAAACAGGGTTGCCCATTGTGACGGAACTGATGGATGTTTCCCAACTGGATGCGTTCGCGGACGTGGATTGCATCCAAATTGGCGCGCGCAATATGCAGAATTTTGAGTTGCTCAAAGAAATCGGACACAGTAAAAAGCCGATCCTGCTCAAACGTGGTATGTCTTCGACCATTCAAGAGTGGCTAATGAGTGCGGAATATATCATGGCGGGCGGCAACGAAAATGTGATTTTGTGTGAGCGCGGCATTCGTACGTTTGAAACGGCGACGCGCAACATCTGCGATATTTCAGCCGTACCCGTCCTGCATGAGCTGAGCCATTTGCCTGTGATTGTTGATCCGAGCCATTCCACGGGATTTTCGCGGTATGTTACGCCGATGGCGCTGGCGGCGACTGCGGCCGGCGCAAACGGATTGATGATTGAAGTTCACAACGATCCGCCTCGTGCCCTCTGCGATGGTCCGCAATCGCTCACGCTTGAGCAGTTTGCTAACGCCATGGGGCTTGTTAACAATATTTTGGCGGTGCGATAGGGGAGGATACCAATGACGACAATCCCTGTTCCTTTGGACGAAAAAAGTTACAACGTCCATGTTGGCGGCGGCATCTTCGCGCAATTGGGCGAATTGTGCGCCGAGGCGTTTGGACAAAATCAGCCGCAAAAAATATTGGTTGTTTCGGATGAAACCGTCTTTGCGCTGTATGGTGCGCAGGCGATGGAGTGCCTTGCAAAAAAGGGTTACGCGACGGTAAGCTTTGTGATTAAACCGGGTGAAAACGCAAAAACAATGCCGACGATTGAACGTATTTTGGAGTGCGCCGCACAAGAGACGCTCACGGGCGGCGACGCGTTTTTGGCGTTGGGCGGCGGCGTGGTGGGGGACATGACGGGTTTTGCCGCGTCGTGTTACCGCCGCGGCGTTCGTTTTGCGCAAGTGCCCACAACGCTGCTTGCCGCCGTGGATTCTTCCGTGGGCGGCAAAACGGGAGTCAATCTTGCGGCGGGCAAAAATCTTGCGGGCGCGTTCTGGCAACCGAGCGTCGTCGTCTGCGATCCACAATTGCTGCTTACGCTTCCCGCCGAAGAATACACGAACGGCATGGCGGAAACCTTGAAATACGGCATATTGTGGGATGAATCCCTTTTTGCGTCGCTGGAAAACGGTGCGCTTTTTGCGGTAACACAGGCGCAAATTGCCCGTTGCGTCGCCCTCAAACGCGATGTGGTCTGTTTGGACGAACACGACACGGGTGAGCGGCGATTGCTCAATTTGGGTCACACGCTGGGGCATGCCGTGGAGCAGGTGAGCGGTTATACAATCCCGCACGGCGCGGCGATTGCCATCGGCATGGTGTTGATTGCGGAATTTGCGGCCGAACAAGGTTGGGGAGAGGACTTCACACAGCGGCTCAAAGCGGCTTTTGCGAACAACCGATTGCCGGTTGATTGTCCATATTCTATACGCGATTTGTTTGACGCGATGGCGCAGGATAAAAAACGGACGGGCGGCGACATCACGCTGGTCGTCCCCGTGCGCATCGGCGTGTGCGTTTTGCGCAAAATGCCGTTCGGCACGCTCAAAAAGCTGTTGGAGGGAGGAAAAAACGCATGACGCGCACACTTGCAAAATCACGTGTTTGCGGCAAGCTACGGGCGATTGCCTCTAAATCGGATTTCCACAGATTGCTTATCGCGGCATCGCTTGCGGAACAACCTTGCAAGATTATGCTGGAGGACGCGCCGTCGAATGATATTTTGGCGACAGTGGATTGTTTGAACGCTTTGGGCGCAAGCATCACAATGGAAGGCGGCAAAATCCGCGTCGCGCCCATCAAACGCACAAGCGACGAATGTTGGCTTGATTGCGGCGAAAGCGGTTCGACCTTGCGGTTTTTGCTTCCCATTGCGGCGGCGCATGGCAAAAAAGCAAGTTTCATCGGGAAAGGCAAACTGCCGCAGCGTCCCATCAAACCGTTGTTGGACGAACTCCTGCGGCATGGTGTCAAAATCCGTGAAGACGCGCATGCAATGCTTGCGATTGAGGGTCAATTGCGGGCGGGTGATTACGGTTTGCCGGGCAATGTCAGTTCACAATTTGTTAGCGGATTGCTTTTCGCTCTGCCCCTCTTGGAGGGGAACAGTACCGTTTGTATCACATCGCCGCTGGAATCAAGCGGCTACGCGGATATGACAATTCAAACGTTGCGGCGTTTCGGCATACGGATTGAAGCGATTGACAACGGATGGGCGATTGCGGGCGGGCAGAGCTATCGTTCGCCGTGCGAATGCTTGCGACCCGAGGGCGATTGGTCAAACGCCGCGTTTTGGTTGGCGGCGGGTGCGCTTGCGGGCGATGTGTCCGTGGCGGGGCTCGACGCGAACAGTATGCAGCCCGACAGGCAAATTGCCGATGTATTGCGCAAAATGGGCGCGGACATTTCGCCCGACTTGACGGTCAGGCAAACCGCGTTGCGGGCGATTGATTTCGACGCTTCCGGCGCGCCCGATCTTGTCCCGATTGTTTCGGTGCTGATGGCGCTTGCCGAGGGCGCAAGCCATATCACCAATGCGGCGCGTCTGCGTGTGAAAGAATGCGATCGTCTGCAAGCCGTGGCTGAGACGATCAACGCGCTTGGCGGCGACTGCGTCGCGCATGCGGATGGATTGACGATCCGCGGCGTTGCGCGTTTTAAGGACGCGGCACTGGATAGTTACAACGACCACAGGATCGCGATGTCCATCGCCGTCGCGGGACTACGTACCCAGGGCGCACTGAGTCTCACACGCGCCGAAGCCGTGCAAAAGTCCTATCCCCATTTTTGGGAGGATTACGATGCGGTTTGTGCGTTTGATGATGCCGGCATACCTCAAGATGCCGAAAGCATTGAAAGAATTAGAAAGTTCAGAAACGGGTGAAATAAAATGTCGTCGTCGTTTGGAAAAAATATCATATGCACCATATTCGGTCAATCGCATTCCGAAGCCATAGGCGTCGTGATTGATGGTTTGCCTGCCGGCGAAGCAATCAATTTGGAGCAAGCCGCCGCGTTTATGCGCCGCCGCCGCGCGGGGCGCAATCCCACCGACACCAAACGCCGCGAGGAAGACTGCGCAAAGGTTGTGTCAGGCTTGCACAACGGATTCACGTGCGGCGCACCGCTGTGCGCCGTGATTGAAAACAACGACGTGCGCTCGAAAGACTACGATCAACTGCGTCAAACCCCGCGTCCGGGTCATGCCGATTTTTCGCTGGCAATGAAGCATAACGGATACCAAGACGCGCGCGGCGGCGGACATTCTTCGGGACGTTTGACTGCGCCGCTTTGTTTTGCGGGGGCGGTGTGCGCACAGATTTTGGCGCGGCGCGGCGTGTTTTTGGGTGCGCATATCATTCAACTTGGGCAAGCGCGGGCAAATTCGTTTGACGCGGTCAAAGTTTCGGCGGAGGATTTGATACAGGCACGGGAAGCGGAGATCCGCGAAGCGTTCCAAGTCGAAATGCGCGAAGCCGCCGAGGCGCGGGATTCGATCGGCGGCGTGATTGAGTGCGCCGCGATCGGTTTGCCCATCGGTTTGGGCGATCCGATGTTTGACGGCATCGAAAATCGACTTTCAGCCGCACTGTTCGGCATACCCGCCGTGCGCGGCGTATCGTTCGGCGCGGGATTCGGCGCGGCCGCCATGCGCGGTTCGCAGAATAACGACGATTATATTTTTGAAGATCGGCGCGTCCGCACAAAAACCAATCACCACGGTGGTGTATTGGGCGGCGTGACGACGGGTATGCCGCTGATTTTGTGCGCGGCAATCAAACCGACGCCGTCCATCGGTTTGCCGCAAAGGAGTGTGCGGATGGATACGCGCGAGACCGTGCCGCTCACCATTGAAGGGCGTCACGACGCGTGTGTTGTTCCGCGCGCCGTCCCTGTTGTGGAAGCGGTGACGGCATGCGTGTTGCTGGACATGATGAAAGGAAGCGACAAATGAAAAATATTGACGAATTGCGCGGCGAAATTGATGTAATTGATGATCGCATGGCGAATTTGTTTGCCGACCGCATGGTTTTGGCGGCGGAGATCGCGAAAGCGAAACAGGAAAGCGGAACAGTTGTGCTGCATCGCGCCCGCGAAGAAGCAATCCTGCGCCGTTTGAGCGGGCAAGTGGAGAAAAAGTGGGTTCCCGCTTTGCGGCAATTGTACGAAACGATGTTCCGCTTGAGCCGTGCGCACCAAGAAATCATGCTCTCGCGCGAGCCGTCGCCCTTGCGCCGATCGATTGAAGACGGCGCGGCGCGGGCGGGGGAACATTTTCCAACAACCGCGCTTGTCGCCTGCCAAGGTATTGAGGAGGCCTATTCGCACATTGCCGCGCGTCAGCTCTTTCAAACGCCGCAAACACTTTTTTTGCGCACCTTTGAGGCGGTATTCCAAGCCGTGGAGCAACGGCTTTGCACCTACGGGGTGTTGCCGATTGAAAACAGCACCTATGGCAGCGTGACGCAGGTTTATGATTTGCTCAAACGCCACAATTGCCGTATTGTGCGCGGCGTACGCTTGCAAATTGACCACTGTTTGCTCAGCCCCGCAAAAAGTGTGAAAGATATCCGCGAGATTTTCTCGCATGAACAGGCTTTGGGGCAATGCAGTGCCTTTTTGGATCAACTGCCCGCAAACGTCGCCATCACCGCTTGCGAAAACACCGCCGTCGCGGCGCGGATGGCGGCGCAATCGGGGCGTGAGGACGTCGCCGCAATTTCTTCGGAGAGCTGCGCGAAGCGTTACAATCTAAAAATACTCAAAAAGAATCTGCAAAACGAAGCGCGGAACGAAACGCGGTTTATCTGCATCGCGCCGCAATTGGAGATTTATCCCAACGCGAACAAGTGCGCCGTGTTGCTCACGCTGCGCCACGAACCGGGGACGCTGGCGGCGTTGCTGCAATTACCCGCCGCACTCAGCGTCAATTTGACCAAACTCGAAACGCGCCCCGATCCCGGCAAAGATTTTGCGTTTCTTTTCTGTTTGGAACTGGAATCGAACGCCGCAACCCCCGAAAGCATTGATTTTTTGGAGCAAATGGAACAACTCAGCGAGTCGTTCGCGTTACTGGGTAGTTACCGCGAGCTTGGCGTTGGGGAGGCGGGCTAATGCAATTCGGTTTAATCGGCGAGCATTTGGGTCACAGTTATTCCGCCGAAATCCACAAGCTTTTGCGCGGATATGACTACCGATTGCAGGAGTTGACGCCTTGGGAACTGCCGTCTTTTTTTCAAAAAAGAGATTTTATAGGGATCAATGTGACAATTCCCTATAAAAGAGATGCCATGCGGTATTGCGAGGCAATCAGCCCCGCCGCGCGGAGCATCGGTTGTGTGAACACGGTCGTCAAACGCGGGGACGGCACGCTGTTCGGCGACAACACCGATTTGGCGGGTTTTCGATTCATGCTGAAACACGCGCAAATCACGCCGGAAGGGAAGCATGTGCTCATACTTGGCAAGGGCGGGGCATCGCTTATGGCGCAGACCGCCTGCAAAACGGATGGCGCGGCAAGCGTCGCCGTCGCGTCGCGCGGTGAAGACATCAACTTGCGCAACGCGCACGAACGCTGCCCGCACACGCAGGTGATCATCAACGCGACACCCGTTGGGATGTTCCCGCACACGGATGTTGCGCCGCTCACGCTTGCGCGTTTTTTGGAGCTTGAAGCGGTCGCCGACATGATTTATAATCCCCTGCGCACACATCTCTTGCAAGAGGCGCGGGGCAGGGGATTGTTGCGGACAAACGGCATGCCGATGCTCGTTGCGCAAGCGAAAGCGGCAAGTGATTTGTTCACGGGCGAACCGCTGACAGACGCGGCGGTCACGCGTGTGCTGGATGTTATGCAAAAAAAGTCGAATTGGATTTTGATTGGTATGCCGGGTTGCGGCAAAAGCACAATCGGCGCATATCTTGCCGCCAAAAGCGGGCGCAAGTGGGTGGATATGGACGATCAATTGCTGTTACGGCACGGATTGACGGCGGGCGATTTTATCTTAGCGTACGGCGAGGAGGCGTTCCGCGACGCGGAGAGCGCGTGCATTGCGGACATTTGCCGACAAACGGAGCTGATCATATCCACAGGCGGCGGCGCGGTGATGCGCGAAAAAAACGTTGCGGCACTACGGCAAAACGGCAATCTGCTTTGGATACAACGTGATTTGCGTTATCTTGCGCGGGAGAATCGTCCGCTGTCGGCAAACAACGACGCGCTCGTGCGGATGCTGCGCAAGCGTGAGCCGTTCTATGCCGCCGCCGCAGACGGTATCGTCGTGCATCACGAGGATTGGAAGCGTTTGCAGGCGGAGGCGTTGGACTATTTTTGCAAAGGAGGTAACGCGTGAAAATACTCGTTGTCAACGGACCGAACATCAACATGCTCGGTGTGCGTGAACCTGAGATCTACGGCAGGGAGACATACGCTGATTTGGTTGCGGCAATCCAACAACACGCGCAAAAAATCGGCGCGGAGGTTGTGTGTGTCCAGTCGAATCACGAGGGCGAAATTGTTGCGTGGATCCAGCAAGCACTCGGTGTTTATGATGGCATTGTCATCAATCCCGCCGCTTACACGCACACAAGCGTGGCCATTTTGGACGCATTGAAAGCGGTCAATTTGCCGGCGATCGAGGTGCATATCAGCGACGTCAACACGCGGGAGGCGTTTCGGCGGATATCCTATCCGGCCATGGCTTGCCGAAAAGTAATTGCGGGCAAAGGCTTTTGGGGCTATTGTGAGGCCATGGAGGATTTGCAATTGATCATTGATCATTGATCATTACGTCTATCCATTCATTTTTACGATCCATTGAGAAGCTTCCGCAATTCCCCCGCAAGATAAAACGAACCGCAAATGAGCAACGGTTCGTTGCTTTTTTGTTGCAAATTGAGCGCAAAGGCGAGCGCATCCGCGGGGGAATCGATTGCGTGTGTGTGCGCAAAAACGCGATTTGCCCGCTGTGCCAAATCCGCCGCAGGCATCGCGCGCGGAACGTTTGGTGTGCAGGCGATCAAGCGCGAAACAGCGGACGGCAAATTTGCAAGGTATGCGTCGGCGTTTTTGTCCGCCATCATGCCGCAGAGCATCAAGCATGGTGTTTTGATGTGTGCGGCAAATGTATTGCGCAACGCCCGCGCACCGTCCTCGTTGTGACCGCCGTCAAGCAGAATCAACGGATTTTGCCGCAAAACCTCTTGCCTTGCGGGCATTTTTGCCGCCGCGATACCCGATTGGATTGCTTGCGGAGAAAAACCAAGCATCTGCCCCGCAAGCACGGCCATTGCGGCGTTGCAGATCATATGATCGCCTAAAAACGGCACGTGTACGCGCAGTCCGTCAAAATCCGCGTCGCCGCCAAGGAGCGTGCTTTGCAGTATTTTGGGTTGTTTTGCTGTTTTGAGCGGCGCGGCGCACATGTCCGCGCGGCTTTTGATGATTTCCAGCGCACTGTCCGGTTGTTCGGCGGATGTGACGACGGGGACACCTTGCTTGATGATCCCGGATTTTTCACGCGCGATTGCATCAATCGTGCCGCCCAAAATCTGTGTGTGATCAAGTGAAATTTTTGTAATCACGCATAGCTCCGGCGTTTCGATCACATTGGTGGCATCGAATCGACCGCCCAGACCGACTTCCAGCACGACAAGATCGCAGTTTTGCCGCGCGAAATACAAAAAAGCGAGGGCGGTTATGAACTCAAACTCCGTCACGGCAATTCCGTGCGCGGAACAAGCGGATTTGACCTCCCACGTGAGTGCCGCGAAGTCGGTTTTTGGGATCATTTTGCCGTTGAGTTGGCAGCGTTCGCGAAAATCAATCACATAAGGCGATGTGAAAAGCCCCGTGCGCAATCCTGCGGTTTGCGCAATCGAGGCAATCATGGCGCAGGTCGAACCCTTGCCGTTTGTGCCGGCTACGTGCACAACGCGAAGCGCGCGCTGGGGATTCCCCAACGCCGCGCAAATTTTTGTGATGCGTTCCAAACCCGGCTGAATGCCGAAACGCTCCAGCGAGTGGACATATGCCAGCGCCTGCGTGAAGTTGCCGCCCATCAACCGTTGACGGGAATGGTTTCCGGCTCGGGATAATTGACGCCGAAAGTTTCGACGGTTATGCTTTTGATAACGGGTTGTTGGATGAGGAATTGACCGTCGCACGGGCTGTTTGCAATTGCATCGACCACGTCCATCCCAGTTGTCACCATGCCGAACGCGGCGTAGCTTCCGTCAAGATAATCGGCGACACCATGCATGATAAAAAATTGCGTTGACGCGGAGTCATAGGAACTTTGCAACCGTGCCATGGAGATCACACCTGGCGTGTGCGAGATATCGTTTTGCGTGAAGCCCGCCACTGCAAATTCGGCTTTGATGGAGTAGGGGAAGCCGGTGCTCAGACCATCGCCGTTGGGCGATCCGCCTTGAATCATGAAGCCGGGCATGGCGCGATGGAACGTTTTGCCATCATAATAGCCGCTTTTCGCAAGGGAGATGAAATTGTTGACGGTGTTCGGCGCTTTATCGGGGTAGAGTTCCACTTCAATCACGCCGCCGTCTTCCAACTTGATGGTTGCAATCGGATTTTTCCCTTGAGACGGAATTGGATCTTTCTCACCGCAGCCTGTGAATACCATTGAAAACAACACGCAAATCACCAATCCAATCATCATAAAGTGTTTTCTTTTTACAAACGTAAACCCGCTCATCATAAAGTGTTTTCTTTTTATAAACGTAAACCCGCTCATCATAAAGTGTTTTCTTTTCACAAACATAAACCCGCTTTCGTTTTTCTGTGCGCAACCGCAAACTTCAACTGCTGGAAGTATAACACACAACGATCAACTTTGTCAAGTGTCCGCGACTGAGTTTGGCGAAAAATTTATGTAAATTCTATGATATTTATTTTATCATTTTTCTTTTCCAAACAGACGGCATAAATAAGACCAGTATCGGTAAAAACTCCAAACGTCCCGCAATCATGCAGAACGAAAGAATAACCTTTGAAAAAGAGGTGAATGCAGCATAATTCCCTGTCGGACCTACAACACCAAGTCCCGGTCCGATATTGCTCAGTGATGCGATAACCGCTGTGGTGCTCGAAACAATATCCTTATCCTCAATGGATATAAGCATGACCGAAACAAAGAAAAACGCGAAATAAATGAAGAAAAACAAAGCGGTTTTTGATACAATGTCATGATTGACCCTTTTTTCATTAATCGAAACGGATTTTACGCTTCCGGGATGCAAAATTCGACTTAATTCGATTCTCGCCATCTTCAAAAGGAGAAGAATCCTTATCAGTTTCATTCCCCCTCCGGTCGATCCGGCGCAACTTCCTGTAATCATTAAAAGTGCTAATATAACCCGACTTAATGTTGGCCAAAGGTTAAAATCTGCGGTTGCAAAGGCTGTTGTTGAGATAATAGATGAAACTTGAAACGATGAATGCCGGAGCGCTTCTAAAAATCCGCCGTACATTTTTGAAATATTGACCGCTAT
>JAITDE010000086.1 GCA_031282735.1 Oscillospiraceae bacterium
GGTTTCAGGCGTTTGCATCTTTTTTGAGCAACCATTCTGGTCCGAGTGGCGAGACTTGAACTCACGGCCTCTTGACCCCCAGTCAAGCGCGCTACCAACTGCGCCACACCCGGAACACATAGATTATATCACACATCGCGCACGATTGCAAGAGGGAAACGCGTTTTTTTTCGTGAGATAAAACGGGTCAGGCGGTTACCCTTCGGCGAACCGGGCAGGATACCCGCAAACCCAAAAAGCCGCTCATCCATTGAGCGGCTTTCGCGCTTTTTCGGGCAATTAGTTGGCTTCCGGACCCCACGCAATTTTGATGGTGTTCCCGTCTACGGTATACACAAGATCACTGTGCGCCTTTTTCTGTCCATCCAGCGCGGCAATCAAACCGTCGCGGAATTCCTCGTCGGGCACTGTGATGATTGTGCTCAGTGTGAGTTTATCGGGAAGATACGTGTATTTCCGCAAAGCGAAACCTGTCATCCACCAATGGTTGACTTGACTTTGGTCGATCAGCGGCGCATCCACGCCCACCGCCTTGAGTTTGAACGACATGGGAACGCGCTCGTTGTCGGCCGCCGCGTCATAAAATTCTACAAGGCGATCCGTAGGCATGTTATAAAGCCCCACTTCTCCGGCGCTGGTAATGAAATACCGACCTTTCCACAATTGGAGCATCCAATTTTTGCCTTGGTATGGGAACTTGAAACGCACGGTTTCGACGTTCACCATATCAGTTGTTTGCAACAGCAAATCATCATAAAGCTTCGTGTAGCCAAGGATACGCTGGAACGGATTCGACTCGGCGGAATGCACATAATTCTGCTTTGTGTTGAAATCAAACCCTATCGCGCTGATTCCGGGAACATCCCACAGTTCGCCGCTTTCCGCGTTATAGCGGATGCTGGTGTCAAGAACCGCCGTGCTACCATCGCCGTAAGTCTGCTTGATGTGCACTTCGTATTCGTTCTCCCCGCCGCCCTCAAGCGGCACCACCATAATATGCGCTTTTTTTGGCATGGCGACCATGCTGCCAAACAGACGATATAGAGCTTTCAGTTCGCCGTTGCCCTCCAGATCGTAGGCATCGCCTTTGGCAATCATATAGTCGCCCAAGCCGTTGAGCTGGTTCGGCATAATCGCGTAGAGCCAACGGTTATAGTAATAGATATCAGGAAAATCAGCCGCGACTAGCTTGAAATCGAAGCCGGACAATTCTTTCATATCGTCGAAAATGCCGCCCATAATGGGGTCATACGTGATTTCCATGGCCGGCGGCGGCGAAATACCAAGGGTTGTGATCCTTTGGATGGTCCTCATTTCCTCCATTTTTGCCTGATAGACACCGCTGTCCCAAGTGAGTGCGCCAGGCGCTTCCGATGCCGCGCCGACTTGTGTGATCGAGACGATTGCCGAGATTAGAAAAGCGATCATGGTGTGCAGAATGCTCAGAATCATAGCTGACTGTGTCCTCCTTCGTTATTTGGTCGTGACGGTTTTGGCTGATTGCTTCTTTTGTATTCCAGGGAAAAAAGCGAAGTCCGTAATCAAGAATTTTTCCTCTTCAAACGGCAATTTTTCAAGCGCACGGAAGTGAATTTTTCCCATGTCCGTGTAGGGCAGTTCCGCCGTTGCCTGGTAAGCAATTGCGCGGTCGCGCTCGGGCAGATACTTCAGGCAGAGCACATCAATGCTTTGCAAAACATCCCGCACGGATTCTTCTGTTTCAAAGCCTTCCCGCAAAACCACAAACGCGCTCGGGATTGCGCCTGAGGCTTCTTTCTGCCGCAAACCCACCACGGCGCAGGCCAAAACCGCCTCATGCATCATGATCACATTTTCGATGGGCGACGGATGCACCGTGTGCCCGTCGGGGCGCATGATGGATCGTTTGTAGCGATCGATAAAATGAAAACATCCCCGTTCGTCCAAATGCCCTTTGTCGCCCATGCGGTAAAACACTGTGCCGTTCGGAGCAGTCCAGCTGATTTCCGCCGTCGCCTCGGGCATGCCGTAATAATACAGCATTTGGCTCATGCTGTGCACAAGCAATTCGCCGTCCTGCCCATAGGGCAGTTCTTTCATCGTGTCGGGATCGACGACCATAGCGCGGCAATTGGCAAGCACATAACCCACATTGCCCTCCAACCTCCAGTCGTCGCTGGTTTTTGGATCATAATGCTTCATGCAGGCGATTGAACCGCCGAGTTCCGTCGCACCGTATCCCACGCGCAAGCCGCCCTGATAACCGCTACGAGCGAAAACTTCATTGACCTGCTCTATTGCGGCAGATGATATTTTGTCGCCGCCCGAAATGGCGATTTTGATAAAACGCAGACGATTGTTCTTTTTTTGCAGTTTTGGATGGTGTATGAACTGCTCGTGAAAACGCGGCACGCCAAGAAAGATATTCGGTTTGAGCTTGAGAATCAAATCGGCAAATTTTTCGGGCTCAAACACGGGGATGAGCAGGAGTTCCAAACCGCCGCAAAGACCCGCGTGCATGCCGCACATTGCGCCGTATGCCGAAAAAAACGGGACGAATCCGCCGAATGTGAATCCCCGCTGGTAGTCCTCGTTGCGCACCGTGAGCTTGAAAGCCGCGGGTGCGGCATTAAGCGCGCGATGGCTGACGACGCATCCTTTGATTTGACCGTCGGCGGTGGTGCCGCTGGTGTAAAACACGGCCGCGGGCATATCAGCATTGTTCGTGGCGCGTATATCAATCTCGTCGCTGACCATTTTGATGAAGTCGGTGTGCCAAATATATTTGCTCCCCGGGAAGATCCTGCCCTCTGCGAATTTCTTTTTTTTCGCGTTGTAGAGGAGGAGACCCAGCGTCGTTTTAACATTGCGGAACGGTTTAAACGAATCCGACGGACTGACGACGACGACGGTGGGAAGTTTGTCCAATATCTCGTCAATTTTTGGGGTGCAGATGTTCAGCACAGTCACCAGCAGTTTGGAATGCGTGCGCTGCACACGGCGGACAAATCCATCGCCGTTGGTGCGCGGATCAATCATGTTCGCAACCGCGCCGATGCGCCAGCAACCGTAGGCATAGAGGACACTCTCCTTGAGGTTTGGCAGTGAAATTGCGACATAGTCCCCCTGCCGTATTCCAAAAGCGAACAGCGCACGGGCGACTTGATCCACTTCGCCGTCCAATTCTTCAAACGTGGTGCGTATGCCCATAAAATTCGTCGCAACGCTCTTCCGCGCGTCGCCGTGGTGCAACGTGAACATGAAGTCGTCCGCGTTGCGGTCGACGCGATCAAAGCGCATCTGGAGTTCTTCTTGGTTGTAGCTTGCTAAGTGCGGGTTTTCCTGTGAGGCAAACCGCATTGTTCATCTCCTTTTTTTGTCGTAAAACCACAGCTTATTCCTATATCGCTTGAAAAATATCGCTTGAAAAAATAATACTACTTCAGCCACCAGAACAGCGCGGACAGCACCGTCTTTGTGATCTTCGCAAGAACGCTCAAAAGCTGCTCGTTCACAGGGCGCGTTTCGGTCACGGGCGGCGGAACGTCCGCATAATACGTTTTGCCGTTCTCGTCGATCGTCTTCTCGCGCCACATGAACTGCGGATAACGTTCCGTATCGGTGAAAACGGTCGGCGTTTCCTCCGCGCGGAAAAACCACCGAATCATGTTGTGGTTACTGCTGTCGGCAATCTCAAAGTGCATCATGCCGCTAACGAACCATGTGGTTTCGGGCAACAAACAGGTGGAAGCGTCGATGGTGTTGTCGGGCGAAATATGGTTGTGACCATCCTGCACTTTTTGCGTGTAAGGAGCAAGCCCAAACAAACCGCTTTTCAGCGTTTCGCCAACGTTCGACACCGTCGCGCCGCAGGAAGAATATGCCGTGCCTATGATTATATCGCCTTGTTGTTTGGATTTTGAGCCGAGAGGAAACTGCGGCGCGCCAAAAGCGGAAAGCAACCCAATTCGCATGACCTCAGACGCCTCTTTTAAAATATTGTCGGCATTTTTCGCAACATTGTTGTGGTAGTTGTCCAATTTCGCAATCAGACCCGCGTATTTTTCGCGATCCTCGCCAAAGCAGGTTTCAATGCCCTTTTCGTAGTATTCGTCGGGCACATACGCCCAAAAAACCGGGATGGTCAAAACGCTTGGGATGATCGCTTTTTCATAGAGTCTATCCATAAGCACTGCGCGCAAAAGGACCGAAGCGGTACCCATAACAGGCGAAAGCAGACCAACATCGTTCAGCGCCTTGAGCAGATCCCAGATCTGATCCAATTCACCGGACTGCAAACTCATTTCTTTTAACACGCTGGTGTTGGCAAGCGCGTCGGCGTCAATCGAAAGATTTTTTGTCACCAACTCGCCGAAAACAGCGCTCCCGTTGTGGAGCGATGTGCTGAAAAACATTCCCGCAAGATCGCCCTCATCCAAATATTCTTTTAAATAAGCCAATCCCACCGTGCCTGATCCGCTGCGGACGCAGAGGTTGACCTTCTCTGCGGACGATGCCCGCTTCACTTCTTGGATGAAGAGATGCAGACGTTCCGCCGAAATCAGCGGATCTTCCCGCCAATCATAGTCGAACGTATATTCGTCGCGGCGCAGCGTCACTTCTTTCTTGTTGCCGTTGATGTCGCCGTTGAGTTCCTGGAGACTGTTGCCGTTGGAATCATAAGCGATCGGTCCAAATAATTGGTTGACATAATCCGCCACGATATCGGCGACCGCATCGAAGTTCAACTCTTTCAAATAGCCCAAAAGATCTCCCTGCGCATCGTCCCCATCCGACGCTTGCGCCGCCGTTTTCGCCGACTTCAACACCGTCGCGGCAGCAGATCTCGCGCCGAACGCGATGGTCTGCTTGGGCGTGCCCGCATTCAAATAAAGTTCATGGAACGCACCTGTCATCCAAATAATGGGATAGTCTGTTTGCGCTCCGCTTTCGCCCGCCGCAAAAACAGACGCGCTGAGGAACACCATGCATACCGCCAGCAACAAACCTATAACACGCTTAAACTTTTTCACGATAACCTCCTTACAACACATTAACTGCCATATCCCCATTTATATATATATGGTGTAAAATGAATCCACCACAACGGGTAGTATACTATAAATCTGTCCGAATGTCAAGTATTAGCGAAAGACATCACATAACGGAGAGAAAACCGATTTTGTTCAAGAAGAGGCGGCACAAAGCCCGCGCAAAACGCAATCCGAACAACGAGGGCGGCGGGCGACGCAGACGGCCCGCCCATGCATGACAATGCGGTGGCAAAAATCGTTGCTTTCGTTCGGTTCAAGTATCGCGACGAGCTGTTGCTCCACTTTGAACGGATCTTTGGATGCGGTCAATCCCAAAAGATTTGTGATGCGAATGACGTGGGTGTCGGCGACAATCGCGGGAAGACCGAAGACATCGCCGCGAATGAGGTTTGCCGTTTTGCGCCCCACGCCTTGCAACGCCGTTAAGTCTTCCATGTGCCGAGGCACTTCGCCGCCGTGTAAATCGCAGATTTGCTGTGCCATGGCAATCAAATCGCGCGCTTTGGTGTGAAAAAATCCGCATGGACGAATCAACGCTTCCAATCGCGGCAACTCCGCGCGCCGCATTGCCTCAGGCGTCGGATATGCCGCAAAAAGCGCGGGCGTTACGATGTTCACACGGGCATCTGTGCATTGCGCCGACAACCGCGTCGCAACCAGCAGTTCAAACGGATTGCCGGCACACAACGAACAAACCGCCTCGGGATACTCCCTTTTCAGCAGTTCGGTTATGTCCGCCGCTTTTTCTTTCAATGTCATACGGTGGTCGCCTCATTGGGAATGCCCAGCAACCAATCATAACTCACATGGAGCACCTCCGCCAAACCTTTCAGCTCTTTGTCAGTTACGATGCGCACTTGACCCTCCAACTTTGAAAGCCCGGAGGCAGTCATATCAATGCCGCGCACCTGCAATTGTGTGAGCAGTTCTTTTTGCCGAAACCCCAACGCGAGCCGCCTTTGTTCCACGCGGGATCCAATGAGATTACGGTCGCCCAAAGGTTTGTGACGAATCCTCATCTTGCTCATTCCTTATACATATAAACTTATCCACGCCGCATCACGGCGCGGTTCGCACGTATTCAGTGCCTTCCGTTACATAAAGCAGGATGCGCGAGGAAACAAACACCAGTGTGTCACCATCGTCTTTGATTTTGAATTCGGCAAACGCGTCGCCGTCGTACAGTTCCTCACCGTCGCCGATCTTTTCGTATAAGGTCAAAGAATCCCCGGAGATTTTGTATGTTGCGTCAGGCAAGAGATAGCTTCTGATAGCGGCTTGCTGCAAAACGGCAGTTCCGTCTTCATATAAGGCGATTTCGGACATGGTCATAACATCAAAACCATCTTTTAACGTGTAGACGGCACTTGGTTCTGCGGATGGTTCATTCATACCGTTTTGACACGCGGTCAACGACACCGCAAACAAGAACGCCAGAACCGGACAAATGACACGCATACATTTCAATTTCACGAGAAACGATCCTTTCTGTTTTTTTGAACAGCACTTTGAATGAGATTTTCCTTTTTGATTATATTATACATCATATGTAAAAAAACGCAATAGGAATCGTGCGCAAATTTTACAACGTCAGCCCGTGAAAAATTTTTCACGGGCTTGTTTTGGCAAATGATGATTTTGCGGACATCGACCGATGTCAATTGTATGAACCGATGCGGCGCACGGAAAGCTGCAAGCCGTTTTCGGGGAACGTGATTGTGCCGGCGGCGCTTGTGTCCAAAAACGCCTGCAAGGATGTGTTCGCGGGAAGTTTTGCAATCACGGTGCGTTCAAAGCTTTCGAGCCGGTTTGGTTCCGTATTCAAATCGACTTCAGTTTCCTCAATTTTGCGCCCATTCGCTTTCACATAGAACTTGAGCAAAGACGCAACGGAGTAAGAAAAGTTGCCGAAGAATGTGATTTCATACGTTCCCGCGCATTGCACGGTGAGGGTGGACGGCGTAAACCCGATGTTTTGCAATGGGAGCGGGGTATCCATGCCGAGAAGCAAATTCACGGCGGCCGCCGCGATTGGTTGTGTGAAAGCGTCCGCGCGATACATGCCGCCAAACACTGCGGCGCAGTCCCAAGCGAAATTATGTGGGCATGTCGGCCCATCCGGCGTGCCGCCGTTGTTGCACCATGGCGGCGGGCATCCGTTGTTGAAATAACCGCCCGTATAGCCGGGATAATGCGGATAGCCCGCGTGACCGGGGTATCCGGGATAGCCGGGGTTACCAGGGTAACCGGGATAACCGGGATAACCGGGATAACCGCTTCCGCCGCAACTCCCGCCCGTTGACGGAAAACCGGGATAGTAAGGATAAGATGGACATCCAGGATATCCGGGAAAACCAGATGAGCCGCTGCCGCCATTGCAAAGGCATTGACAATTTTGCCAAGGATGAGCCGAGCCGCCACCATTACCGTAGGAACAATTCATATATCATCTTCCGTTTCTGGATCAAATGTTATTGGTTGCGGAGATACCGCAGAACCATTCCGGCGGGAGCGAATGGATCGGTGATTGATTCCGCCGGTCATGCTATCATATGCATGACCGGCGTTTGGTGTGTCCAATTTTCGCATTTTAAAGCTGTCGTGTTTGGCAATGCACTGCTCGCCCGCGACGCGCGAAGCGGGAAAAGTCTTTTTGCTACTTTTTCTTCAGAAAAAGTAGAACCTTTGCCGCTGCTTTGTAGGCGACATCCTGCCCCGAACCCGCGTTTTCCGCAACCGTCACAATGGCGTAAGGTGTTGCGGGATTCGCGCAAAAACCCACAAACCACGCGTGCGGCTTTTTGTTATCCACTTCCGCCGTGCCTGTTTTGCCGCAAAGCTGCAAATCATCATAATCGCCGCGCTCGTCGTAGGTGTTTGTCACGTTGGAACGCAACATTGTTTTGAGCGTTGCGGCAATCTGCGGTTCGAGGGCGATTGCCGTCAACGGTTTGCTCTCCAACAGACGGAACGGCTGTATTTTGCCGCTTGCCGTGATGCGCTCCGACGCGAGTTTTGGCAAAACGCCCTGCCCGCCGTTGGCAATCGCGCCCATGAGGATGAGCATCTGCGCGGGATTTGCGAGCGTTGTATGCTGCCCTACGCCCGCCCAGCCAAGTTCGAGCGATTTCATTTCGCCCATGGAAAACTGCGACATGGCAAGCGGCATGCGCTCCACACTGATCGCTTTGTTAAAACCCATCGTTTGCGCCGTGGCGCGGAGACGCTCCGTGCCAAGTTCTATGGCAAGTTGTGCGAACGCGCTGTTGCACGACACATTGAGAGCTTCCTCAAACGAAATCTCACCATGCTTCGTGCGGCAAATCACAACGCCGTCGCCCGTGTTATATTCACCCGTGCAGGTGAACGTTCTGGATTGAACCTGCGGCAAATGCTTCAGCGCACAAGCGGCTGTTACGATCTTGAACGTCGATCCCGGCGTAAAAAGCCCATGCAGAAAACGATTGAGATAGACCGCCTCATATTTGCTGTTGCCGTCGATGTTTTCAGGCTTATGGTTGGGATCATAACTGGGCGTTGAAACCATGCAGAGCACTTCGCCCGTTTTGTAGTTATAAACACCGATCGTGCCGTTTTTGCCGTCCAAAGCCTGATATGCCGTTTTGCAGAGCGCGGCATCGATCGAGAGCTTGATGTCGTTGCCTTTGCCGTATTTCAGCAGGGAATACACACCGTTGATCGAGCTGTATCCGGTCAGTTCATTGCGGAAATTTGTATGTGCGCCCGTAGAGATAAAGCCCTCCAAATCGCCCACGGCGTGGAGGGTTGCAACGCGGGTGGTTTTATCGCCGGAAAAAACGCGCTTGCCGTCTTTTGTGACCGCGAGCGGCGTACCGTTGCGGTCATAAATGCCGCCCGCCGTGTTGATTTGCCCCTGCGCGTAAATGTGACTGTTGATGCGCTTGGTTGCCCATTCCGCGCCGTGCGCCGCGAAGTTGATCATCAAAATGATTAACCCCGCCGCAAACAAGACGATCACAACAGCAAACAAGCGCATACGTTTGCTAATCCGTTCCATGCTGCCTCCATTCGTTCGGTAAAATCCGCGCGACCGCGAGTTCTCCGCCGCTGAAGCGACCCAATCCCAAAAAAACAAATTCAGGGTCATAGACGCGGCAATATGCCGACCGCGCCAACGCCTGATTCAATGTCAATCTGTTCAAATCCAAGCCGCCTCCGTTCAAAAACCGCTTTGCCTGCGCCTGCGTGACCGCGATTTTCGGGTAGTCGTCCAACGCGTCGTCAATCGGCATCAACGCGCCCATTTTCGTCAGATCATCTTGCGGAAGGGATTGCAATTGTTCGAGCGAAGCGCAACGCGCGATCGCAAAACCGTTGGCCACGGTGCGGCGCAGCGCGGTCATGCACGCGCCGCAACCCAAAGCTCGCCCCAAATCGTCGATCAGCGAACGAATATATGTTCCAGCGGAACAATGCACGTCAATCGTGTATTCGTGTTCGCCGTGCGCCTTGGTCAAAGCAATACGCGTAATTTCAACAGATCGCGGATCGCGTTCGATTGTGATACCTTGCCGCGCGAGAGCATAAAGACGCACACCGTTTTTGGAGATTGCCGAATACATGGGCGGCGTTTGTGTGATTTTGCCGTCGAACCGCTCCAACGCCGCTTTGACATCGTCTATTCCGACATCGACCGGATGCGTCTCGATCACATTGCCCGTGCAATCAAGGGTATCCGTCACAACGCCCAACTGAAAGGACGCGATATAAGCCTTGTCTTTGCCCGGCAAATAATCGGCAAATCGTGTTGCGCCGCCCAGCAAGATGGGCAAAACGCCCGTTGCCATGGGATCAAGCGTACCCGTATGACCCGCCTTTTTGACGCCCAAAATCCTGCGCACACGCGCGATTGCGCCAAAGGACGTGATATCGGGCGGTTTATCCAGCAATAAAATCGCGTTTGCTAACATTTGCACAACCCATCTAACTACAGTTTTTCTCGCTTCGCGCTGATATTCAGCCCACGCAAATATAAATCAGTCTAAAAATGACCGCGCGCCCCTGCGGGGAGCAGTCGCTTCGCGCTGTCATATTTAGCCCGCGCAAATCAAATATAAATCAGTCTAAAAATGACCGCGCGAAGCGGGAAAAAGTCTTTTTGCTTACTTTTTCTTCAGAAAAAGTAAGTGGGAAAAAGAAGAACAACCTACGCCGCATTCCGCGCAGCATTCTTGGCAGTTCGGCGTGGTTTTAGCCTGATATGCCAATTTTGCTTGACCAACCAAAAAAGACTTCCGCACCCCAAAATGCAGGTGATCCCAAGGGAGGATTTCATCAAAATCACGCCGCCTGTGGGCATAAAAGGCGGGATCAAGCCCGGCTTGTTGGAACGCGACGCGCCATGCCGCCGGATTCAGTTGATCGTCCCAACCGTCGAAGCGCGCGCCGTTTTGCCGCGCAAGCTCCAAAACGCGCCCCAAACGGCGATCGCCG
Organism: Oscillospiraceae bacterium; assembly: GCA_031282735.1. Taxonomy (GTDB): domain Bacteria; phylum Bacillota; class Clostridia; order Oscillospirales; family Acutalibacteraceae; genus WRMQ01. Next base: position 10,509 of record JAITDE010000086.1, read on the forward strand.
CGCGCAAAAACAGCCTCCAATATGCTGATATCCGTGTGATGGCAGCTGAGCGATATCTTTTTGCTGCGCACACAATTGCGCAAATGGGCTTGCTTTTCTTTGATGCTGTCGGCGGTATCCATCGGTTCCCACTGAAACGGCGTGAAAGGCTTCGGCACAAAGGAGGCGACGCTCACCGAAACACTGACACTTTTGCCGGCGGGTTTTTGCGGATGGTTATAGTAGGCATCCACAACACGCTGTGCCAAATCGGCAATTCCTTGGATATCATCAAGGGTTTCGGTCGGCAATCCTAACATAAAATAAAGTTTTACGCTTGTCCATCCGCCGCCGAACGCTTGCGTCGTCGCGGATATAATGTGGTCTTCCGTGATGTTTTTGTTGATAACATCGCGCAGACGCTGTGTGCCCGCCTCAGGCGCGAAAGTCAAACCGCTGCGGCGCACAAGCGCGAGACGTTCCATCATTTCTTTTGGAAAGCGATCAATGCGCAGGCTGGGCACGGAAACGTTGACGCGGTGCGGCGTGGTCCATTCCAATAGGTCGTCCATGAGTGTCGGCAGTTCGCCGTAGTCGCTGGTGCTCAGGGAGCATAGCGACAATTCTTCATATCCCGTGCTGTTACAGAGCACTTTGCATTGCGCGTTGACGACTTGCGGCGATTTTGCGCGGACAGGGCGGTTGAGGTATCCCGCCTGGCAAAATCTGCACCCGCGTATGCATCCCCGAAACAATTCGGCGACCGCGCGGTCGTGTACTACGTCCAAAAAAGGCACGACAAACGTGTTTGGAAAAAAACTCTTGTCCAAGTCTTCCACAATCCGTTTGCGGACAATTGACGGTGCGCCGTCGCCGGGCATGATTGCCTGAACCGTGCCGTCGGCATTGTATGCAACCTCATAAAACGACGGCACATAGACCCCCCGCAGTTGCGCGGCCTCAAGCAAAAAGGCTTGCTTTGTGCTGTTTTGTTCTTTGTGCTTTTTGAGCAAATCCAGCAGTTCCATGCTTGCTTCTTCACCCTCGCCGAGAATGAACAAATCAAAAAAATCCGCCAAAGGCTCTGGATTGCACGCGCACGGACCGCCCGCAATCACAAGAGGTGTTAGCGCGGGGCGATCGGCGGCACGCAAAGGGATACCCGCCAAATCAAGCATATTCAATATATTGGTGTAGCTCATTTCGTATTGCAAGGTGAAGCCGACGACATCAAAATCAGAAATGGGATCGCCGCTTTCCAATCCCCAAAGCGGAATGTGTCGTGTGCGCATGATGGACTCCATGTCAATCCAAGGCGCGAAGACGCGTTCGCACCAGCAGTCTTTGCGGGCATTGGCCTGCGCGTAGAGGATTTTCATGCCAAGGTGCGACATCCCGACCTCGTAGACATCGGGGAAACAAAAGGCATAGCGCAAGCCAACGTCAGTTTTATCTTTGACGACAGAACCGAATTCGCCGCCTGTGTAGCGTCCCGGTTTTTCGACCAGCGGTAAAATGGATTCAATGGTTTGCCAAGGCATCGTTTACTCCTCAGTTTTTATTGTTTGATTCGACTGGGTTCCGAAACTCAAACTGTCGATTAACTGCATGTGTTCAATATAGAATGCCTTTGTGTCGTCCATTTTCCGCCCCATGCCAACGGGTGTGCCGTGATCGCCGCGCATGGTCGGCATCACATACCATCTGCCGCGGAGCAAGGTTGGGTTTTCCTCCGTCGGGTAGGATTGACGCACGTCGTTGAACGGCGCGGTTGCTGAAATCGTGTTGACCAAACCATCGTTCGGTTTCCACGTGTCGTCAATGGCAATCCCGCTTTCTTCGCCCTCATATTTTGCGATCAGCGCCGCCAAAACGCGGAGCGGCAGTGACATATCGTCCGTGGCGACATAATTGCCGCTGACGGTTTCTTTTGTGCCGTCCACGGGGAATGAAAAATAGTAGGTATTCGCGAAAGTACTGATCCCCTCGTTGAGCTTTTGCGCGCCATGAATGCTCAAATCATAAAATGCCGTATCTTCGGTTTGCGCGGCGCGGACGACATCGCTCAAATTCATGCCGCCGAGCGAGATCCCCGCCTTTTCGAGCTGATCGAGCAAAGCGGATCCAATGGTGGTTTCGGTGAGCAGCGACGCGCCCGCGGCTAAGGCAGGTGAGGCATTGACCGCCGCCAGGAGACTAACGCCGTTGTGCGGCGCGGCGAGCGAGGTCACGCTGAAAATCCAATCGCCCTTGCCGCCTTTGAAAAAATCCGAACAATCTTCGGGCGAAGCGTTTTGCTCTTCGATGTTCCCCGATCGCATCAACTGCGCAAACAGGCGCGTCGTCGCCCCGCCAAAGCTGTGACCAATCAGATTGACTTTCAGCAAGCCGCCTTCCGCCGTTTTTTCGCCCCAGCCCTCAAACAGCGGCGTCGTGTATGTTTTGCCAAAACGCGCGTGACCGTAAGCCGCGCTGTGCGCCGCGCCATAATCCACCGTTTGGCCGGTCATTTGGGCATACAGTTCGCAAGCTCTGTCCCACGCGCTGCCGCTCGGGCTGACGGATGGCGCATAGCATTCAAAACCCGCGTCGCGCAGTTCGGGCATCAAATCGCCGGCCGTCGAACCCCAATAGGAAATCGGCGACGCGACGTCTTCGCCGAATCCGCCCAAGCCATGCACGAAGACGAACGGATGCCGCATCGGCACATCCTCGGCGAAAGACGGTATATCGCAAGATGGCATTGCGGCGGTGCACAGACCAAGCAGCGCAACGCACAAAACCAACGACAAAACGCGTTTGATTGTTTGTGTGAATTGCATAACACAAATCCTCCATTCAAAAGGTATTAGAACGTGCGGTCTTCTCCGTCGATAATCACAGAGTCCATCAAATCGGTGTGCAAAATTTCGCGGGATTGCAAGCCGCTTTCTTTGCGCACTGTTTCGACCAAGTCTGAAAACTCCTCATAAACAACCTCAGAATCTTTGATGCGCAGCAATTCAAAATTGTGTTTGCTTGCGTCGGACGAAAAAACCGTGATTGTGCCAAGCCCTAAAACGCGTTCGCCGATTTTGCGCGAGAGCGAGAGATCGCGGATACGATAGAGCCGCACGTCGTCGCGCTTTCTATTCCAAAATCCTGTTTCGATAATCAGCCTTTCGCGTGTTAGCGTGTATTTCGTGAAGCTCAGCGGGAGACCCAAAAACGTGCGTTTTCTGTCTTCCCACATAATTTCCCTTTCGCGATGTTCCAAAATATCAGGTTCCTGCTCTGTTTTGTTTGCTTTCGCCATGGAAGCCACCTCCATCTATTATCAATTATCCGTCGCGCGGCGTTTTTTTTGATGCCCGAACACCACCGACAACACAACAATCGCCAGCGTCGTCACCGCGACAGTCCTCACACTGCGCATAACCAGCGGTTTTGCCGCGCCAAAACTGGATGGCGTAAAATCGTGCAGAACGACATTCCACGGGAGCTTTGCGTCCGCGCTGAGCAATTGTTCGTCGGTGCGCACATAGGTTTGATAATCCGCGATATCGTCTTCTTTGAAGCGGAACACCCGCACGCCGCGCCTGCGCCCCGGACCATAGGCGGTAAATCCCGCGCTCGGCGCATACCCCAAATCAATCCCTTGCACGTTGCCGTGAAAGCCGTTGTTGTGATCGTGACCGAAAAACATGCCGACCATGTCGCCGCGTTCCCGCGCGGCGGCAAAAAGCCCCATGTTCACATCGGGCGCGGACGGCAATTCGCCCATGAAGCTGCCTTTGGCGGTTTTTTTATCGTCCAAAACATAAAAGCTGCCCTTGTGCGTGCGGAAGCCCTCAAGCGCGCCTTCCGTGCCGCGATTTACTTTTTTGTATAGCTGAATGATTTCCTCAACAGGAATATGCTGGAACAAAAACGATGGCACAACCTTGCCGCCGTTTTTGGCAATCAAGTCGTCGCGTGTGCGGCGATACCATTCAATTTGCGCGGGATCAAGCGGTTTATAGCCAAATCCATTTGAATCATGGGAATCGAGCAGATAAAAGTTGAGCGCGGGCGCGTCGTCTTTTGATCCAAGCACTTCCACGGTATGATTGGCATAGCCCGGCACGTCGGGATTGTCTTCCGCACAGCACAGCGCGTGGCGGTGATAAATTCGGATTTGCTCCGCGCCGCTCATCGGTGCGTCGTGGTCGTGGTTGCCGAAAGTGAACGTGAAAGGAATGCCGCGGCGATCCAGCAATGACAGCAGGGTTTCGAGTGTTTTTTCAATTTTTTTGCACTTCTGTTCCGCCGTGCCGAACCAAAGCGGCATGCCGTAGCCCTTGACCTGATCGCCTGTGAAGATGATGAAGTCAGGTTTTTCTTGATCCAATGCCGCTTCCAGCAGAGCGATCGTGCGCGGCGTAATTCCATCGCAGTCTTGCACGTCCGAAATTTGCATGACCGTAAACGTACCATCCGCGCGAAAACGCAGCGGCGGACGTGTGTTTAATGTGTTCAATGGCTTGTCCTCCATATTCTTTTTATGATTCCTCTGGCAAGAGTATATCACAATCGCGCAAAAAATGCAAATTAGAATTTTGCGCGGCCGGTATCGCCTTATGAATTTGCCATAAAAGACAATAGCCCCCTCCCATAAGAAGGGGGTTTCGGAAATCGGGTTTGTTTTTTTGCTAAAATTTGATTTTGGGCAAATCCAACACATAAATCGTCACGCCGCGATGCCCCCACTGATTGCACATCGATTCGTTATCCATGTAAAGATCAATCGTGCAACTTTTTTTCTTCACAAATCCGCCCGTGTCGGCGGCAATGGCATAGCCGTAGATATATCTGCCATCGTTCGACACAATATATAACTGCGTGCCATAGGGGATCTGCTTGGGATTGACCGCAATATAACCGGGACGCGCTTTCACGCCGACAGCACATGTGCCGCCGCCCGAATACGCTTTCGCCGTGCCGACAATCACGTCTTTGTATTTTGTAGGCACACCGTTTTCGATCGTGACGGAGGAGGGTAGTTTCATGGTGGAAATCGGCGTTAAGCCGGCGCGGAGCTTTGCGGCTTTTGTGCCGATGGTTTTTATCTCTTTGACGGGTTGCGTCAGGATATTTTCTTGCAGCACGATGGATTCCACGCGCTCGCCGTTCACATATTTGTCCTGATAGAGCGTCTCTTTTTTGCCCTGAACGCCTTTTTGCTCAATTTTGGATTTGCCGAGATCCATCTTCGCGCTTTTTTTTGTTTCGGTTTCGTAGTCAATGGAAGCCGTCTTCTTGCGCTCGCGGAATTCAACGCGGTAGACGTGAATGGTAAGCCCCGGAACAAGCTCTGTGTCCGCGTCAGGCGTTGTATAATCTTCGCCTTCCAGCGTCACGCCGCACAGTTCCAACGCCCCGCCGACCGATCCGCTCGTGAGCGAAAGGGAATATTGCGCACCGTAATCCACAACGGCCACGTCGAACGCGCGTTCAATTTCAATTTGCATGCCATTTTCCAGCAAGTCGGTTTTTTTGCGGTTGAGTTTGTCGCGTTCGCCCAAGGCGATATCGTACAAATCCAACAGTCGCTGCACCGTTCCTGCCGCTCTGAGTTGGCGCACAATTCCGTCGTCGGTTAAATAAACCTGTTTTGCGCGGTAAATGCGGATGGTAGAATCCGCTGTTTCGCTGAAATCATCCAACACAAGGTAGTCGTCGTTATTGAGCGTAATTTCTTGCGAAAGCAAAATTTCGTGCACGGTTTGCTTGGTTGTGGTGATGGTCGTCGCCACGCCGTCGTCGCGGATAATCACAGTGCGAGCCTGCATGGCGTAGGCGGTGATCGAAACCGAAGCGATCAGCAACACGGCGACAATCGCCAGCGAGATGATGAATCGCCTTCGGTGATGGTTCGCTTGATTCATTTTTTTAGCCTCCTAAAATCATGGGGCGAACGGTCAAACGCGGAAGTATTACATACATTAGCAGTATATTGCCCAAAATTTTGTTTGTCAAGTTTTGCATCGTGGGCAAAATGTGCAGCTTTTATGGCAAAATGGGGTTTATTATTCGATACAGGCATTATAAATCGTCAAAATAGTTAAAAAATCAATTATGAAATCGGATAGTTTGTAGGAAATGTAAAAGTTGCAAAGGGTAACAAAAATATTGCAAAATCCGTCGCTCATGTAATGGATTGGACCTTAGAACGTTTGCGGAACAAAAAAACAAGGCCCGCATCATCTGCGGTCCCCGATTCTTTTTAAAAGTGATTTTTGGTGGAGAATAGCGGGATCGAACCGCTGACCTCTTGAATGCCATTCAAGCGCTCTCCCAGCTGAGCTAATCCCCCACAACATGAGTATTATACTATGCTTTTTGCCGTTTGTCAAGTTCGGAATTCATTTTTTTTCGTAAAATTCCAATGGAACGTTCTCCGCTTTGAATATTGCTTGACAAATCATGCTGTTTCGGTTAGAATTTACCCGGTGTCTATGTCTGTATATTTTGAATCAACTATTTTTAATGGAAGCTTGATTTATGCCAAATTACAACCGCACCCGCGCTGCCTGTTACATTGGCTATGTTTGCCAAGCTGTGGTTGTCAACCTGATGCCTGTGCTGTTTCTTCCTTTGCGCACGGCGTATGGATTGAGTTACGCGCAGTTCGGCACGCTTGTCCTGCTCAACTTCACCGCCCAGGTGGGCATTGATATCCTGTGCAGCCGCGCCGTCGAAAAACACGGCATGCGGCACTTTGTGCTTTGTGCGCAACTGTGTTGCTGCGCGGGATTACTCTTGCTTGCGGCAGTTCCGCAACTGTTTGGGTCACATATTTTTGTTGGATTGCTCTTGGCGACCATGCTCTATGCCGCGGGCGGCGGACTGCTTGAGTTGTGCCTGTCACCCATCATCGACGCAATCCCCGCGCGCACTGAAAATCCCGCGCGTGAGATGGCGATGCTCCATGCGGTGTATGCTTGGGGTCAAGTCGCGGTCGTGCTGATCACGACGCTGTTACTTGCCGCAAAAATACCATGGCAATGGATTGTCCTAATCTGGACGCCGTTGCCGCTTTGCAACTTCGTCGTGTTTTGGAACGCGCCGATCTCTGTGCGCGTCGCCGCTGAAGACGCAACGCCGATCGCGTCTCTCCTCAAAAATAAAATATTCCTTTGCGCGGTTGTTGCCATCATTTTCGGCGGTGCGTCGGAGCAGACGATGGCGCAATACGCCTCGTCGTTTTTGGAGGAGGCGGCAGAACTTCCAAAAGCGGTGGGAGATATTGTCGGATTGTGCGGCTTTGCGCTG
>JAITDE010000090.1 GCA_031282735.1 Oscillospiraceae bacterium
AAGCCGCTCATGGAAGAGCGCCTGCTATAGCGTCGGCAGTGAAAAGGTTGAATCCGGATAAAATGGTTTTCACCTATCAGGGCGACGGCGATTTGGCGGCAATCGGCACGGCAGAAACCGTTCAATCCGCCGCGCGGGGCGAAAATATTACGATTATTTTCATCAACAACGCCATCTACGGCATGACAGGCGGTCAGATGGCTCCCACAACACTGCCGAATCAAGTCACGCAAACCAGCCCCTACGGGCGCGACGTGACAAAGACGGGCATGCCCATCAAAATCTGCGAACTGCTTGCGACACTCGAAAGCCCCGCCTATTTGGAACGCGTGAGCGTGGACAGTGTTAAGAACATCAAAACGGCGCAAAAAGCAATCACGAAAGCGTTTGATTATCAAGTGCGCGGCAAGGGGTTTTCGCTGATTGAAGTCGTATCCACCTGCCCCACCAACTGGGGTATGACACCGGAACAATCGCTCGTTTGGTTGCGCGAAAACATGTTGCCCTACTATCCGTTGGGCGTGTTCCGCGACAAACCCGCAGAGGAGGCCGGCGCATGACGACACAAATTTTACTTGCCGGATTCGGCGGGCAAGGTATTTTGTTCACGGGCAAGTTTTTGGCATATATCGGGTTATTGCAGGGGCGTGAGGTCTCGTGGCTGCCGTCCTATGGTCCCGAAATGCGCGGCGGCACGGCAAATTGCAGCGTGATTTTGTCGGACGATTCCATCGGATCGCCCATCGTGCTTGAGCCGGACGTTCTGCTTGCCATGAATTTGCCGAGTTTTGAACGCTTCGCGCCGTCTGTGCGCGGCGGCGGTCTCCTTTTCGCGGATAGCTCCTTGATTCCCGTCAAAAGCGATCGCGCGGAAATCGCGGCGCATTACGTACCCGCCACCGCGCTGGCATCCGACAACCAACTCACCGGCTTGGCAAACATGATTTTGCTCGGCAAACTGCTCGCGGTAACCAATCTCGCGTCGGAAGAAACCATCCAAGCGGCAATGATCAAAACCGTGCCGCCCAAAAAGGCGAATCTTCTGCAAAAAAACACAACCGCGCTGGCACTCGGCGCGGCGTATGGGGAGTGAACACGTAATGGCAAACATCAACACCGAAATTGGCGAACGTCTGCGCGGCATCCGCGCGTTGTGCGAATGGAGCGCGCAACGCCTCGCTAAAAGCATTGAAATCAGCGAAGAACAGTTGTTGCGCTACGAAGACGGCGAAGACGACATCCCTGTGAGCGTTTTGCACAACGTTTCGTCTGTGCTCGGCATCAGCACAACGGAACTGCTCACGGGCGAAACCGCAAAACTCCGCCGCTTTTGCGTTGTGCGCAACGAACAGGGCGACGTGCTCGAACGCAGTCCGTCCTATGCCTACAAAGCCCTTGCGCTCAATTACACAGGCAGACAAATGGAACCCATGCGAATTACCATCCCCGCCGACACGGCGGGTAAGCCTTTTGCGCTCAATACGCACAAAGGGCAGGAGTTCCATTACTGTCTCGACGGCGCGTTTTTTATCCGCGTGGGCGAGCATGAATTGCGTTTGGATGCGGGAGATTCCATTTATTTCGACTCCTCCATTCCGCACGGCATGCGGGCGCTTGGCGGCACAGACGCGCAAAGTCTTGTGATTATAACCGTGTAAGAAGGAGTTTATAGCGTGAATATGCTGGATCAATTTTGCCGCAGTGATTTTGCGGATTACGCCGATTTTTATCGGAATTTTGAAGTGACATGTCCTGCGCGTTTCAATTTCGCCTATGATGTGCTCGACGAAATGGCGGCGCATACGCCCGACGACCTCGCGTTGCTTTGGTGCAACGATCTCGGCGAGGAACGTTGCGTGACGTTCGCCGAAATTAAAACAATGAGCGACAAATACGCGCAAACACTTGCCGATTTGGGCATACGCAAGGGCGACGCCGTGATGGTGATGCTCAAACGCCGCTATGAATATTGGTTTTTGGTGATGGCGGCGCACAAAATCGGCGCAATACTCATACCCGCGACGCATATGCTGACCGCCAAGGATGTCGTCTACCGTGTGCAAAGCGCAAATGTGAAAATGATTCTCGCCGCGCCCGACGACAAACTTTGCGCCAATATCGCGCATGCAAAAGAACAATGCGGCGATATCCTGCAAGTCACCGCCGTTCTTTCAGGCGCGCGCGCGGGATTTGCGGATTTTACGGCGTTGGTCGCCGCGCAAACAAAGGATTGGCAGCGTCCGGCAGGGAACGATTATCCGTGCGCCGACGATTTGATGCTGGCCTATTTCACATCAGGAACGACGGGTATGCCGAAGATTGTCGCGCATGATTATCAATATCCGTTGGGTCACATCACCACGGCAAAGTTCTGGCACGGGCTTCAACCGGGCGATTTGCATCTGACCGTCGCCGACACGGGCTGGGCCAAAGCCGTTTGGGGCAAGTTGTATGGGCAATGGCTCTGCGGCGCGACCGTTTTTGTGTATGACTACGAAACCCGCTTTCAACCCACGGATTTTTTGGAGCTGATCGACAAATACGGCATTACGTCGTTTTGTGCGCCGCCGACGATTTACAGATTTTTCATCAAAGCGGATTTGTCAAAATATTCGCTCAAATCGCTCAAAAAATGCACGATCGCGGGCGAACCGCTCAATCCCGAAGTCTATCAGCAGTGGCTGCAAGCCACGGGATTGAAGCTCAAAGAGGGCTTCGGGCAAACGGAAGGTCCTATCATGGCGGCGACGACGATCTATGACGAACCACGGCTCGGCTCCATGGGAAAATCCCTCCCCGGAATATTCTGCGATGTCTACAACGAACGCGATCATTTGTGCGAAGCGGGCGAAATCGGCGAACTCTGCATTCCTATGCCCGGCGGTCGGCGTCCGTTGGGACTGTTCGCGGGCTATTATAATGACGAAACGCGCTATCAAAGCGTGGTATACAATGGGCTTTATCACACAGGCGACATTGCGTGGCGCGATGAGGACGGCTACATTTGGTTCAGCGGGCGTAATGACGACATCATCAAAAGCTCGGGTTACCGCATCGGTCCGTTCGAGGTGGAATCCGCCCTGCTGGAGCATCCCGCGGTGATGGAGTCGGCGGTCACGGGTGTGCCTGACCCCGTGCGCGGATTCAGCGTGAAAGCGACCATTATTTTGGCAAAGGACTACGCGCCGTCCGAAGAACTGAAAAAGGAATTGCAAGATCACGTCAAACGCACCACCGCGCCCTACAAATACCCGCGCATCATTGAATTTGTGGACGAGCTACCCAAAACCATCAGCGGAAAAATCCGCAGGGTGGAAATTCGGCAGGACGACGCCGCAAAATAGGATACGCGGATTGTTGAAATTTACATAAAATTTTTCTTGCATTTTCCGGCATAGTGTGCTATACTGTTTGAGCCCTTGCAAAAAGGGGTAGCTTGTTGTTCCTCTGGCACTCACGTGCGCATGAACAATCAATATTTTGGAGGAAAAAATGAATCAGGCAAAGGCGGATCAACTCATCGCGCAAGCGCCCAACAGCCCAAACGCCGCGTTGTTGCGCATTGCAAAAGACTCGCTCAAAGCAGAACCCCCCGTGATCAAGATCGGTTCGACGGTCAAAGTTCATGTGCTGATCAAGGAAGGCGAGCGCGAACGCATTCAAATTTTTGAAGGCACTGTAATTGCCCGCAAAGGGAGCGGCACAAGCGAAACGTTCACCGTGCGCCGCCTTTCCTACGGTGTTGGCGTGGAACGCGTTTTCCCCATCCACTCCCCGCATGTCGCCAAAGTGGAACTTGTCCGCTTGGGTCGTGTGCGTCGCGCGAAGCTCTATTATCTGCGCGGACGCGTCGGCAAAGCCGCCAAGGTCAAACAAAAACTTGCTTAATGTTCAAACCACTTCCCGTTGCCTTTCTCGCCTGAACGAGAAGGGCATTGGTTGTGTTGCAACACGGCACGGCTTCCGGCATCGGCTTGTTTAAAAAACGGAAAATGGGGGGATAAAGCATGCGCGTGACGCGTGAAGCGTGGGTCGCACTGCGCACACGTGCCGAACCGCCCCCAAAACGTTGCCGCATTCGTGCGGTTTATGAAGTGTTTGCCTCCGTCACCATCGCCCTGCTTTTGGCGCTGTTTATCTTCGTTTTTATCGCCCGCCCCGTCGTCGTGGATGGGCAATCCATGGAACCGACACTGCATAACAACGATTGGGTCATTTTGCAGGCGATCCCCTCAAAACCGAAGCACGGCGATATTCTTGTGATTATGGAGCAAAAATCGCTGAACAAATGCATCATCAAACGCGCGATCGCGTTGCCCGGCGACACGCTCAACATTGATTACGCCAAAGGGCAAGTGATACGCAACAATCAAACGCTGACCGAACCATATATTGCGGAATCAACAGCCAAAGATTTTGGGTTTAAACTCCCCGTCACAGTCGGGTCGAACCGCATATTCGTGATGGGCGACAACCGCAACCATTCCAAAGATAGCCGCTCGCCTGACATTGGGTTGATTGATCAGAACAATGTTTTGGGCAAAGTATTGTTTCATTTTTCGCTGTTTTAGCGCGAAAGGATACCTATGGACGACGAAACACAAAAAATCACCCCCGCCGCGGAACCTCAAAAGAACGAACCCGCGATTCCTGCGGAAACGATTGATGCCGCGCGCAGATCTCCGTTATTGACTTCCATCTATGACTTTGCCGAGATCATGACATCCGCCGTGGTTGTGATTGTCATATTGTTTTTATTTTTATTCCGCTTTGCCGGCGTTGTAGGGTGGTCGATGCTCCCGACTCTCAATAACGGCGATTGGTTGGTGATTTCAGCCAATTTGCCGCACCCGAGCACGGGTGATATTGTGATTATTTCGCAGCCGAACACCTACAATGAGCCATTGGTGAAGCGCGTGATCGCAAGCGAAGGTCAGGAAGTTGACCTGCGCGGCGGCTATGTTTATGTGGATGGCAAGCGGCTCAGCGAACCTTATCTGGGCGGCGATGTGATCACGGAAGAACCGCCCGAATATCTTGCGTCAACGCGTTATCCCGTTATTGTGCCGCCCGGGCATGTGTATGTTTTGGGCGACAACCGCGGCGGATCATCCGACAGTCGCCGCAAAGAGGTTGGTTTTATCCGCAGTGATTATATTTTAGGTAAAGTCACCCTGCGCCTGAAGCCGTTCGGTCAATTTGCGGTGCAATAGCATTAGACTGCATATCTCATCATCCAAAGCCAAAAGGAGCAATCTTATGCCATTTCATCATCCAAACCTCAAAAACCGCGTTGCGGTCGTCACGGGCGGCGGCGGTGTGCTGTGCGGCGCGTTCGCGCAAGTCCTCGCACAGCAAGGCGTTAAAGTCGCCGTGCTTGATTTGAAATTTGATGCCGCCAAACGCGTCGCCGACAGCATCACAGCGCAAAACGGCATTGCCGCCGCCATTGCCTGCGACGTGCTGGACGCCTCCAGTTTGCAAGCGGCAAAACAGATTGTGCACGAAACGTTCGGCGCATGCGATTTGCTCATCAACGGCGCGGGCGGCAACCATCCCAGCGGCACGACGAGCAAAGAAACCCTCTCACCCGAAGATCTGACCGCAAAACAAGCCGGCGTGACGACATTTTTTGACCTCGATCCCGACGGCATTTCACGTGTATTCAACCTCAATTTTTTGGGAACACTGCTTCCCACGCAGATTTTTGCGCACGATCTCGCGCAAAGTCCGCATGGCGCAATCGTGATGATCACCTCCATGAACGCCATCCGACCGCTTACCAAAATTCCCGCATATTCCGCGGCAAAAGCGGCGGTCAGCAACTTCACGCAATTCATGGCGGTGCACTTTGCCGATGTCGGCATCCGCGTCAACGCCATCGCACCCGGATTTTTTTCGACACAGCAAAACAAGACCCTGCTTTGGAACGACGACGGCACGCCAACCTCGCGGAGCGAAAAAATCCTTGCGGCGACACCCATGCACCGCTTTGGTTTGCCGGAAGAACTCAGCGGAGCTCTGCTGTTTTTGTGCGATGAAACATACTCGTCTTTTGTCACAGGCAGTACGCTCGCCATCGACGGCGGATTTTCGGCATACAGCGGCGTGTGATAGGCTTGCGCAATACGATAGATTTATCTTTTTAGCAAAGAATAGGAGATTTTTATGTCTGGGCATTCCAAGTGGTCAACAATCAAACGCAAAAAAGAAAAAACCGACTCGCAACGCGCGAAGATTTTCACCAAAATCGGGCGCGAAATTGCGGTTGCCGTGCGCGAGGGCGGTCCGGATTCCGCCGCCAACGCCAAGCTCAAAGATATCATCGCCAAAGCAAAGGCGAATAACGTACCCAACGACAACATTGATCGTATTATCAAAAAGGCCGCCGGCGAAACGGGCGGTGCGCAATACGAAGAAATCATCTATGAGGGCTATGGTCCTTCGGGCGTGGCCGTGATCGTCGAAACGCTCACCGACAACCGCAACCGCACAGCCGCCGATATGCGGCACTATTTCGACAAATTCGGCGGGAACATGGGGCAGCTCGGCTGTGTCGGCTATCTTTTTTCGCGCGTAGGCGTTCTACTTGTGGATGCCGCCGGGCATGACGAAGATACCCTGATGGAGGCCGCGCTGGAAGCCGGCGCATCCGACTTTTTGCACGAAGACGATGAACTGTTCGATATCCGCACAGCACCCAACGACATCGGCATGGTACGCGACGCGCTTGAGGCGCTGGGATACAGTTTCGTGTCGTCCGAAGCGGAATACATTCCAAGCACAACCGTTTCGCTCACAAGCGACGACGACATCAAAAACATGACACGCCTGCTCGAAATGCTGGAAGACAACGAAGATGTGCAAGCTGTTTGGCACAACTGGGACGCACCGGATGATGAGGAATAATCCGCACGCGCGGCAATTTTCGGTGCGTGGCTTTATCGCGCTGTGCTGGTTTATCTACTTCGCAAGCTATCTGACGCGCCAGAACTACGCCGCCGCCCTCACACCCATGCTCGCTGATTTTCAATTCCCCAAACCCCTGCTGAGCATGGCGGCGACAGGAAGCAGCATCACATACGGCATCGGTCAATTGCTCTGTGGATTGGCTCTGCGCAAAATCTCAGCCAAACAGATGATGCTCACCGGGCTATCCGTGAGTGCCGTCTGCAATTGGATGATCGCGCTTTTGGGTACGTTTTTGCCGCTCCCGCAGATTCCCTACGCGTTTTTGGGCGTATGGTGCGTCAACGGTTTCGCCCAAGCGATGCTGTGGCCGTCTCTCCTGCAAACAATGGCGCAGCAGCTGAACAATGAAGACTACAAACGTGCCTGTGTGCACGTGACTGTGGCAAGCTCGTTCGCCACGGTCTTTGTGTATTTGCTCGTGCCGTTCACGATTCAAGTTGGCAACTGGCGTTGGGCTTTCCCCATTTGCGCGGGGCTTTCGCTGGTTGTGATTCTTTTCGCCGCGTTCTTGCTCCCGAACACCGCCGCGCGCAACGAAAATCCGATTGCGCCGTCCGATGCAAAACCGATACCAATGCGCCGCATGCTCTTCGGGATTGGATTGCTTCCGCTGTTGCTGGGTGTCGTTCTGCACGGTATTTTGCGCGATGGCGTGAGCACATGGATGCCTGTGCTCATCGCGGAGAGTTTTCCCGCGTTTTCGCAGGCAAAATCTGTTTTGACAGCGGCAATTTTGCCTTTGTTCGCGGCGTTGAGCATCCAAATTGCAGGGCGTATCGGTCGAAAAATCCACCATGAAACACGCACGGCGGCGCTCTTTTTTGCAATCGCCTTTTTGTGCGCGGCAGTGCTCCCCTTTGCAGTCAACCGCTCCGTTGCGGCAAATATTATCCTGATGGCGTTGATCACCAGTTGCATGCACGGGGTCAACTTGATGATCATCTGCCAATTGCCCGCGCGGTTCGCGGCGCACAACAGCATGGGTTTTGCGGCGGGCGTCATCAACGCGTGTACCTATGTGGGCAGCGCGGTTTCAATCTTCGGCATTGCATGGACGGCCGATCGCTTTGGCTGGAAAGTAACAGCGGTAATCTGGACTTGCATCGCTTTGGCGGGTACCATAATTTTCCTGCTATCCGTGGGTAAAATAAACAACTTTTTACAACTGCAAAATAAGTCGCACATTAGCGCGTAAAATCTTCATCAATCGCCTTGACTTTCATCCGCACACAGGTTACCATAGATTTGTGCGAAAAAACGCGGATGTTGAGAGGATGGTTCGATGGGGATTTTTCGACCCAAAACACAGGATGATGAGCAATTTTGCGTGTCGTTTCGCTTTGTGGAGGACGATTATCCTGGCGCGACGTTCCATAGGATACATGTCTCCGCTTCGGTGCGCGATCTGCAATTCACCAGCGAGTGCCGCCCCGAACGGGATGGGTGGACTTTTTTGCGCTTCAGCCCTCCAATGCTTTACAACATCGCGCACAACGAAGTGATCGACGTCCACTATGCGCGGCGCCTGCTCACCGTAACATTCACAGACGAACGCGGCGCAATGCTCCCCGACGGTTTGCGCTATGTCCGCTACGGCGACGATGCCGATCCACCGTTTTACAATCCCGAAAACGCGAGCTTCGGCGGCTGGAATGCCGATTTGAAGAACATCACGCAGGATTGTGTGATTGCCGCCATTGCGATTCCAAAACGCCACACGGTCTATTTTTTGGATGGCAAGGGAAAGGTGATCGGTACGCCATGCAAGGTTTTGCATGGTGAAAGCGCACAACCGCCCGTGATGGAACTGCCCGAAACAGAAACATTCATTGGTTGGAGTCGCAGCACGGAGCATGTCTATCAGGATTTGTTTGTCGTCGCGCTTACGCAACCGAAACCCACGGAATCCACGCAAACGTATATCGTCACATTTTGCGATGAGGACGGCGTTCCGCTGGAGGCGACGCCGCGAAGTGTTCGGCACGGATGCGCCGTAATGCCGCCGGCATATGCCCCAAAAGGCGGCGTTGGATTTTTGCACACGGGATGGAACGCGGAGCTATCCAGCGTTGTCAAAGATATGGTGGTTCGTGCGACCGTGGATCAAAAAACCTATGCGGTGCGCTTTTTGCGTGAGGATGGATCGCTCATTCAGTCACTCACTGTCAAACACGGCGAAGCCGCTCCCCTGCCCCGGCGTTTGCCGCCGTTGCCGGAGGGTTCTATCGCGCGGCGTTGGAAGGGCGACGTGACGCATATCACCGAAGATTGCACGATTCAGGAAATCTTTGAGCGCGAAACCTATTTTGTCGCATTTTATGATCCCGACGGTTTTGAGTTGGATGAGCAAATCGTCGCCCATGGTGATACGGTGCAATTGCCCGATTTTCAGCCCCCGCAGGGCTATCGCTTCACGGGGTGGAAACTGTCCGGCAAGCAACCCAATCTCGAACCATTTTTGCAACCGAACACGCTGTCGATCGCGGAAGTCAAATCCGACCAAAAATACATCGCGCAATGCGAAGCCGTTTCGTGCCGCGTAATGGTGCTGGACTTGCGCGAATCCGAAAACGCGGCATTGCTTCCAATGGCAAGCATGCGTTACGGTACGCAAATCACGCAAAACGACCTGCAATGTCTCCATCTGCGCGCCGTTGATCGCATTGCCGCTTTCGGCTTCACAGTCCAAGGCGACACCATCATCAGCATCAGCAAACATGGGGTGCGCGTGTTCGATTTTTCCATGCAAATACGCAGTTCGTTCAGCCTCTATCTCGCAAAACCCGCTACCGCGTCCATCCAACCCAACATACGCAAGGAAGCATAAAGTCTCGTAAAGCGAGGATGTTAAAAATTGTTTGAAAAGACATACAAAGTTGATTTTTTCGACGCCAATGGCGCGTATTTGGGGCACAAGCGTGTGCGCCATGGCAGAAACGCCCAATCCCCAATTCCACCGAAGCCGCCGAAAGGCTATCGGTTCGACCATTGGGAACCCCAGGTCGCCTACGTTTTGGCGGACACCCGCACCACTGCCGTCTATGCAAAAAAAGAGTATCTAGTCACTTTTTTGAGCGAAACCGGTGCGGTGCTCAAGCAAGATTATGTTGAACACGGGTGCGATGCCGAACCACCGTATTATTATTCCAAGCAAAGATGTCAAACTCCCACTTGGAATGGGCGCTTGACAAATATTCAGCGCGCAACAGTGTTCTGTGCGATATTTGATGCGGCGATTGCATAACTGCCGGCACGAAAACGCCCCCAAGCCAATTTGACTTGGGGGCGTTCCGCGTTTTGTTTTATTCGTCGTCGTCTTCCTTGCGTTTTTTGAGCAACACGGTCGCCGCCGCACTCAATCCAAAGAGGGCAAGAACCGCAAGCGCGCCATGGTCGCCAGTGTCCGGGAAAACGGTCTCATTGTAATTGTCGCTGTCCGTGTCGTCGGGTGCAGGAACCGGCTTCGGAACATCCGTTCCATCGTTGTCGCCATCGCACCAACCGTCGCCGTCACTATCGGATATGGGTATCGGAAGAAGAATCGGGACAATCACCGGCGGGACTGGCAAGGCTTTCCAGTGGGCATAAAGCACGTGCGACGTTGGGATCTTGACAAGGTAGTCTGCCTCCACCAAATCCCCGCCCTCGCTGTCGGTATACCAACCCACAAAAACGTGATTCGCATAGACAGGCGTTGGCAATGCGCCGTAGGCTTCGTTGAACGTCACCGCTTTGTAACCGGGCAGAACCAATCCGCCGCATGGGTCAAAAATGACGACCAGGTCTGATTTCGCGCTCCACTGCGCATAAAGCGTATGGTTTTCGGCATTGGTCACTTCCGTGGTTTCGGTGATCCACTGCCCCGCTTCGATCAGCGCGTCTTTTGCCGTATACCAGCCAAGGAAGTCGTAGCCGGCCTTGATTGGCGTCGGCAGTTCGCCGTAGCCCACACCAAATGTTACAACCTTCTTTGCCGGATCAACTGTTCCGTCCGACGGATCGAAAATCACGACGATGTCGCTCTTCGGCGCCATCCGCGCGTACAAATCTGTCAATCCAACATTATCATAGACTTTTGTTGCGGGATCAATCAGATTGCCGCCCGTTTCGTTGTCATACCAGCCCGCGAGCTCGTAGCCACCCATCATAGGCATCGGCAGTTCGCCAATCAGCAGATCGAACGTAACCGTCACCGTATCAGGCGTGACTGTACCGATGGACGTGTGCAGGGTGATGGTGTATTTGTTCGAGGTATAACCTGCGTACAAATCACGCGGAGAATCCGCTGTAACCAGGGTTGGTTTATCTGCGCCCAACTTCTGAATGACGTTGGTCTTCGCCTCGGCATCAGCCTGTGTCGGATACCAATTGCCGTCCCACGCATAGCCGTAGCGCGTGGCTATCGCCGTCTTGAGCAACGGATCCGCCAAACCCTCGGTTTCGGTGTAATAAGGTGCTTCGTTGGTCAGCAACAGACTTTCGATGCTTGTTTCAGCGTCTGGATAATCGCCCGCGTGGAGCTTCACCGTCACACCCTTCGCAATGGGCGTAAAGTGAGCGTAAAGCGTGAGACTGGAGGATGTCGCCGACGGCAGGATCACTTCGCTGCTTTCATCAATCGGTTTCGGGGCATCCTGCGCATGCACAGCATGAACACCCGTTTCGCTGTGCGACACCAAGAACCAGCCGACAAACTCGTATCCCGGCAAATACGCCTCTGGGAAGGCTACGTTTGATTCCTCCGTGCCGTCTTCCAAAACCGCCTTGTTTTGACCGTAGGTACTCCCCGCCGTCACTTGGAAGGATTTATACACGGGTGTAATCTTCGTTGTGTCGGAATACGGCGCGTAAGCAAACGTCACATCAACAGCATACTCATCCGCAATCCATTGGTGATAAAGCGTCAAGGTGATGTTGCCATCGGAATCCACCGCATAGCCGCCATTGTTCGCGTTTTCGCTGTCGATATAATCATTCGGCTCAATCAAACTGCCACTTGTGACGCTCGTACCGCCCGTCTTGTGCGTAAACCACCCGGCAGATGAATAACCGTCACGCGTCGTCTTGGGCATCCCATCAAAATACTCATAGTAATGTTTGCCCGGAGTGACGGCCGATGTTTCGGTCACGGTTGTGCCGCCTTGGGTATCAAACAAAAGCGTGACTGTAATCGATGTATCAGGAGACCATTTGGCATAGAGATTAATCTCATTGGAGTCTGGGGACGTAAGTGTGATCGTGTCGCCTATCGCAACCGGACTGCCTGTCAGTTCCTCATTGAGATACCAACCGACGTGCGTCCACCCTGGGCGAGTCGTCATGCCCGTCGTGGGCTTAAGCATTTCCGCAGTGTATTTGCTACCCGCCTCAACCGGCAACTGCGCCATGGGTGTCGCGCCCGGTCCTGGGTTATACACAAGCTGTGCGCTATTCGACAGACTCGCTGGGTCATTTGAATCCGGAACGATCGATGCCCAATGCGCAACCAAATCAATATATTCTGTGGTGAGCAATGGGATGATTGGATCGTCGTTCGCGACTTGCTTACCTTCATTCTCTTCCCAATACCAGCCCGTGAAGTTGTAACCTGCGCGGGATGTCACTGGGTTCTTGCTTGTGTTCGGCTTCGCTGTTGTATCAATATCCAAATCAATGTTGGCGTAATCGTGATAGTAACTTTCTGCCTTCACGGATACCGTTTTATTATCGGTCGTGATTTCAGTGCCGCCGTTTTCGTCAAACCGAACCACAAGAGCCCCTTCGTCTTCATCATCGATGGGTTCCCATTCGGCAACCATCTCGACATGAAGCTTGCCGTCCTCACTCGGCAGAAGATCCGGTTTTGGATTGACAGGAACCTCGGTACCATAAAGTCCTGTTTTGAAATCATCCGTTTTGACGCGCCAAGGTTCAGGGAGCAATTGTTCTGAGGTCCAGGTCGTCAAACGATAACCCGGTTTTGTGTATTTGGGCGGCATTTTGAACCAATCCCCCGCCAAGTAACCATCCACACGCCAGCCTTCCTGATTGACCGTATCGCCAACGACTGTGACCGGATTGCCACCGTTTGGATCCCAAGTCACGATCAACATGTGGTTGTTATCATCCGTGGTTTCTTCATCCCGATCCGGAAGACGCCATTTCGCGGTGAGATTGACGATGTAGTAGCCATCTTGCAACGAAGCATCCATCGCCGGAATGATCTTGTCGGCACCCGTACGCTTTTTTTTCGAATCACTGAACGGTTGTTGATCACTTAGGTTGACATCCTGATACCAACCGTCAAAGATATATCCCGCGCGATACAGCAACTTGGCGTCGTCGATATCGAATTTATCTACGATATCTGTGTACGGCGTACCCGCTGTGAGATCAGGCACATCGTCAAGCGTTGTCACGTCTTTGTCTGCACTCAGCACACCGCCGTTAAGGTCGAATGTCAACTTGACTTTGCTGTCCACCGCCGTCCAATAGGCAAACAGTTCCATGATGCCGTATTTGTTTCCCTCTTCGTCCTCATCATCATAGGTCGGCGCTACAAGCGTCTCACCCGTAACGCGGTCGTCGTCGTTTTTGAAATTTCTGTACCAACCGGCGAAAGCATAACCCGCACGACTCGGCAGTGGCAAACCGTCCTTTATCTCCGATTTTTCTCTATGAGCATCTGTGTAACTCGACAAAGGCTCGTCAACCGTCAAACCATTCCACTGAAGCAAGGTTTTGGATGGCGTTCCAAAATAGCCGCCCTGCGCTTTCCAATAGACCGTCGATCTTCCGATGTCTTCTGCCTGCGCAGCCCAATGGGCATACAAAACCAGTTCCGCCTTGCTGGGATCTCCCGCTTCGATCGCTGTCTTCCAATCGTACGCTTCACCGCCGTCCGGATCGGTATACCACTGTTCGTCCCAAGTGTAACCGGATTTCGACGTGGTGGGTGCCGCGAATCCCGGTTTATCGCTCAACACCGTGCCCGCAGGTACCTTTGTGAAGGCGCGGTTCTTGTCTCCGGGATCATTCTCCCATGTATATGCTGATCCCTCATATTTGGGACGGACGCCACCCCGCGAATCGAAAATAACCTTAATCGGATCGCCTGTGTTGACTTTCCAACAAGCATAGACTATGAGCTGGGTATTGTTTTGGATTTGCAGCAAATTCTCTACCGTGTAACCGTCAGGTGCGACTCCGAGCATATCCGTGAACGGTTCTTCTATATTCGCTTTCTCCGCGCTGTCTGCCCAACCCAAGAACGTGTAGCCCGCACGGGTCGCTATGCCAAGTTCTCTTCCTTCCGTAGCACCTTTATCCAGCAGATCATTAGGCGAATAGCCCGAGAGTTCGGGAATCTTCGCCACACCTTTACGCGGGTGGCGCGTAATGGTGATACTATTACTGGCACTCTCCCACTGCGCATACAAATGCAATTCATTGCTATCGGCTGACGGGAGGTTCACAACGGTTTGGATATTAGTGATGAGATCATCGCCCAGCGGTGTGTAGCCGCCGACTTTCGGAATGCCGACTTTCCAGCCCTTGAACACCCAACCCGCACGCTGACCAGCCAAATTCCAGAGATCTTCGCTCACCAGATCGACTAACCTCGTCACCCCTGCCTGTGCGGCATACGGATTGGCGTACTTGTCCACCTGAATAACCGTGCCGGCTTCCGGATGGAAATGCACTAACGCGTGACCTGTCGCATTCTCAGGAATCGCAAACCATTGTTTATAGAGGTTGATCACCGTTCCATTGGCAGGAACAGTCTGTTCCACCTTCGAACCGTTAGTGACAATCTTGCCGTCCGCGCCGTCCGTTGATTCATCCGCCGGTGCGGTATACCACGCACCTGGTGTCTCATTGCCTGGCGAATCCCAATAGCCGGCACGCGGCACGCTCGGTAAAGCGTCAACTTTGTCATCGCCATCGACGTCGAACTTGCCATATTCTTGGCCCGCATGCAGAGTGATTTCTTCCTTGA
>JAITDE010000022.1 GCA_031282735.1 Oscillospiraceae bacterium
GCCTCTGTGATACCGCTATTTTGTATGCCGTTTGTGACAATATTGCTCATGAGATTCGGCATGGTCAACTCGCCCAACGCCTGCCCGAACAGCAACAAAATTGCCGCAATCGCCAACACCCGAAAAGGCTTGAGATATTTGAATACAATTTTCATGTGTCTCTCATTTCATCTTCTTTCAAGTTAATGGACAATTTTTGTGCCCTGCGGCGTATCTTCGATCGTTACACCCATTTCGCCGAGCGTTTTGCGGATTTCGTCGGCGCGCGCCCAATTTTTTTCTTTGCGCGCCCGCGTCCGTTCGTCAATCAGCTTTTGCGCCGCCGCGTCGGTTTCGTTCGCTCGTTCGCGCTTGGCGGTCACACCCAAAACATCCGTCAGCTCATCCAGCAGCTTTGCCGCCGCTTCGCACACGGCGCGGGACGCACGCGCTTCCACCACACGGATGTTGCAGGCGCGCACCAAATCGAACACGCTCGCCAAGGCATCCGCCGTGTTGAGGTCGTCCTCCATGCCCGCGATAAATCCCTCGCGAAACGTTTCAAGCAACGCAATCAGTTCGCCGTCGGTGTCCGTCCGATTGATCGGCGCCGTTGCGGCGGCATACTCCAAATTGTCGCGGCAGGTATAGATACGCTGCAGCGACGACTTCGCCTGCCGGACGCTCTCTTGGCTGAAATTGACAGGACTGCGGTAGTGCGATGAAATGAGCATGAACCGAATGGCATCGTAGCCGTATTTTTCGGCGACCTCCCGCACCGTGAAAAAGTTGCCCAAGGATTTAGACATTTTGACATGATCGACGTTGATATACCCATTGTGCATCCAATAATTCGCCAACGGCACGCCGTTGCAACACTCGCTTTGCGCAATTTCGTTTTCGTGATGCGGGAAGATGATATCCTGCCCGCCGCAATGGATATCAATCTGCGTGCCCAAAAACTTTTTGTTCATGGCGGAACACTCGATATGCCAGCCGGGGCGTCCTTTGCCCCACGGGGAATCCCACGACGGCTCGCCGGGCTTGGCGGCTTTCCAGAGGGCAAAATCCATGGGATCGCTCTTTGTTTCACCCACCATGATGCGCGCGCCCGCTTCCAAATCCCCAATATCCTGATGTGAGAGCTTGCCGTAGCCGTCGAACGCGCGGGTGGAGAAATAAACGTCGCCCTCCGACACATAGGCAAAGCCTTTTTCGATCAAACGCTCCACCATTTCGATGATTTCGGGCACAACCTCCGTCGCGCGCGGATGAACAGTCGCGGGCATCAGATTCAAGCCTTTTGCGTCCGTCCAATATTCGTCTATGTATCGCGCGGTGATCACATCGTAAGGCACACCCTCTTCGTTCGCCTTTTTTATGATTTTATCCTCAATATCGGTGAAATTCTGCACGTAACGCACGTTGTAACCGCGATAAATCAAAAAGCGGCGCAAGGTGTCGAACACGCAAAGCGGCAACGCGTTGCCGATGTGGATGAGATTATAAACAGTTGGTCCACAGGCATAAATGCGCACTTCGCCCTCAACTATTGGAACAAAAGGCTCTTTTTGCCGTGTGAGCGTGTTGTAAATCTGCATATGGTCGTCCCCTTTTGGCTTCATATTCTGTAAAGCTTAGTATAACACACGCGCTTCACAAATGCAAGAATTTTTAAAACAGTTTACAAACCAAACACAATGACGCTCGAAAAGATCAACAGACGTCCGGGAAATCTTCCCCTGACGTCTGTGTCCGAATGCCTATTTGGTGCCGGTGATCGGGGTCGAACCGATACGGTGTCGCCACCACTGGATTTTGAGTCCAGCACGTCTGCCAATTCCATCACACCGGCGAAACAATGATATTATAATCGAAAACGGCGCAAAAATCAAGCTTTTTTTTGAATTTATTGCATTTTTGCTTAAAAAAAGCAAATCGAACACTTTTTATAAGCATTTCCGCTCAGCACTGTCGTGTTCAGTCTGCGGGGACACCGTCCGGCATCCCCGCAACAAAAACATCATTCGCCCGAAATTGCGTCGATCAGCGTACGCCCAAAATGTCCTTGGGTCGAAACGGCGGCAACATCGGTGTAACAACGCATGCCCGTACCTGACGGCAACAACTTGCCGATAATCACGTTCTCTTTCAAACCGATCAGCGGATCGCTCTTGCCTTTGATGGCGGCATCGGTGAGCACACGCGTGGTCTCTTGGAACGACGCGGCGGAAAGGAAAGAATCGGTCGCAAGCGACGCCTTCGTAATACCCATCAGCACAGGAATGGTCTGGATGAGATTGGCGTTTTCGCCGTATGCGGCGATAAGTTCTTCGTTCGCGCGGCGCAGCTCGCGTTTTTCGATTACCGCGCCCGGAAGCAATTTTGAATCGCCCGGTTCGGTGATTTTCACCTTGCGCATCATCTGCCGGATGATCACTTCGATATGCTTGTCGCTGATATCCACGCCCTGCGTACGGTATGTGCGCTGGACTTCCTGAATGAGATAGTGGTGGACATCGTGCACACCCAAAATGGCAAGGATATCGTGCGGATTACGCGCGCCCTCCGTCAGATTGTCGCCCTTATAAACCATCTTCCCATCCGTCACCTTGATAATCTGGTCATATGGGATCGGATAAGCGCGTTCATCGGGATTTTCAGAATCGAGACTCGTCACAATGATATTTTTACTCTTTTTGATGTCGCGGAACGAAACGATACCATCGGTTTCGCTGATCTGCGCAAGCAGTTTGGGCTTGCGCGCCTCAAAGAGTTCTTCAACGCGGGGCAGACCCTGCGTGATATCCCCGCTGTCTTTCGCGCCGCCCGTGTGGAACGTGCGCATGGTCAGCTGCGTACCGGGTTCGCCGATGGATTGCGCCGCAATGATGCCAACCGCTTCGCCCACGGTAACAGGTTCGCCCGTCGCAAGGTTTCCGCCGTAGCATTTGATGCAAACCCCGCGCTCCGACTCGCACGTGAGCAGCGAACGGATGATCACCTGTGCGCGACGCCCCTCGGGCGTGTTCGCACGAACATAATTCGCGATAACCGCCGCGCTGTCGTCGCCGATCAGTTCATCTTTGCTGTGGACCAGTTTGCCCGCGGTGTCGCGCAAATCGTGCAACAAGTAACGCCCTGTGAGACGCTCTTCCAACGTCACCACGCGCCGCCCGTCGGCAAAAATATCATAGACCTCAGAACCCTCCGTGCAACCGCAATCGTACTCGCGGATGATCACATCCTGCGAAACGTCCACCAAACGGCGGGTAAGGTAACCTGAGTCGGCCGTGCGCAAGGCGGTGTCCGCCAAACCTTTACGCGCACCGCGTGAGGAGATGAAATATTCCAAAACATTCAAACCCTCGCGATAATTGGCACGGATGGGGATTTCGATTGTCTTGCCCGCCGTGTTGGCGATCAGACCGCGCATACCCGCCAACTGGCGCAACTGGCTGTCGGTGCCGCGCGCGCCCGAACGGAGCATCATGTTGATGGGATTGTATTCGTCAAAGTTTTCGCGCAGGGCATCCGCCACGCGGTGCGTGCAGTCCTCCCAAGCCGAAATGGTGCGCTCGGCGCGTTCGGCGTTCGAGAAAAAGCCTCGCGTATAATGCTGTGTGATGGTTTCAATCCGCGCTTCCGTTTCGGCAATCAACTGCGCTTTGAGCGGCGGAATGGTCGCGTCGCTCACCGCTACGGTGATACCCGAACGCGTGGAAAATTTATAGCCCTGCGATTTAACATCATCGAGCACCATTGCCGCTTTCGATGTGCCGTGCACGCGGATACAGCGATCAATGATTTTTCCCAGCATTGATTTATTGACGAGGCAATCGATCTCAAGCAAGAACTGATCTTCGGGTGTTTCGCGCTTCGTGAAGCCCAAATCCTGCGGAATGGGTTCGTTGAACGTCACGCGCCCCAAAGATGTTTCGATGATGCGCGATGTTTTTCTGCCGTTCACTTCGCGGAACATACGAATCCGCACCTTGGCGTGCAAATCCAAATCGCCGTGATCATACGCCATTTGCGCTTCCGCGATGTTGGAAAAAACTTTGCCCTCGCCTTTCGCGCCAGCGCGGATGTATGTCATATAATAGGAACCGAGCACCATATCCTGCGTCGGCACGGCGACGGGGCGACCATCCGACGGTTTGAGCAAGTTGTTCGCCGCAAGCATGAGCACACGGGCTTCGGTTTGGGCCTCCGCCGAAAGCGGCACGTGAACCGCCATCTGATCGCCGTCGAAATCGGCGTTGAACGCGGTACACACCAACGGATGCAATTTGATCGCGCGTCCTTCCACCAAAATCGGCTCGAACGCTTGAATACCCAAGCGGTGGAGAGTTGGCGCACGGTTGAGCATCACGGGGTGATCGTAGATCACAACTTCCAAAGCGTCCCACACATCGGGGTGGGAACGTTCGACCATCTTGCGAGCGGTTTTAACATTGCCCGCTTTTTCGGTTTCCACAAGACGTTTCATAACGAACGGCTTGAATAGCTCCAACGCCATTTCTTTGGGAAGACCGCATTGATGGATTTTGAGTTCAGGACCGACGACAATCACGGAACGCCCCGAATAATCCACACGTTTGCCCAACAGATTTTGGCGAAAACGCCCCTGCTTGCCCTTGAGCATGTCGCTCAGGGATTTGAACGCGCGGTTATTCGCGCCTGTTACGGGACGACCGCGGCGTCCGTTGTCGATCAGCGCGTCCACAGACTCCTGCAACATACGCTTCTCGTTGCGCACAATGATTTCGGGCGCGCCGAGTTCCAGCAATTTTTGCAAGCGATTGTTGCGGTTGATGACACGGCGATAAAGGTCATTCAAATCGGAAGTCGCAAACCTTCCGCCGTCAAGCTGAACCATGGGGCGGATTTCGGGCGGAATGACGGGTATGACATCCAAAACCATCCATTCGGGGCGGTTGCTTGATTGACGGAACGCCGTCACGACTTCCAAACGCTTGAGCCACTTGGCGCGTTTTTGACCGGTCGCCGTCTCGAACTCTTCGCGTAACTGCGCTTCCATGCTCTCTAAATCAATGTCGGAAAGCAACAATTTGATGGCTTCCGCGCCCATGCCCGCCTTGAAGTCCTGCTCATAGCGCATGCGGTATTCCAAATAGGTTTTTTCGTCCAGCGTCTGCCCTTTCACCAGCGGCGTGTCCCCTGGATCGGTGACGATATACATCGAAAAATAAAGCACTTTTTCGAGATTGCGCGGACTAATATCCAAAATCAATCCCATACGGGACGGGATACCTTTAAAATACCAGATATGCGACACAGGCGCGGCAAGCTCAATATGCCCCATACGCTCGCGGCGCACTTTCGCCTTTGTCACTTTCACGCCGCAGCGTTCGCAGATTTTATCTTTGTAGCGCATGCGCTTATATTTGCCGCAGTGGCATTCCCAATCCTTGGTCGGTCCAAAAATACGTTCACAAAACAAGCCGTCGCGTTCGGGCTTGAGTGTGCGGTAGTTGATGGTTTCCGGTTTTTTCACCTCACCGAACGACCACGCGCGGATTTGCTCTGGGGAAGCCAAACCGATGCGAATGGATTCAAACGTCGTATGCTCCATTACTATATTCTCCAATCCCCTATAGTTTCAATCTATCAAACGGCAATCTCACTCGTCTTCGGCGACATAGTCGTCCGCATAATCGTCAAGCAACGCGACCGGTTCGTCGAGCGCTTCATCATCCAAGAGCAAGTCTTCCACAAAAACATCGTCTGTCTCGCCGTCAGCTGTATCATCATCTTCTTCGTCCTGCGCTTCGTCTTCGTCCTCGATGATCACCTCGGGCAACGTCTCGCGCATGCGCTCGTCGGACGTCGCAAAACTCGGATCGTCTTCAAACGTCTGTCGCAAATCAATCTCCTCGCCCTCGGTGTCCAGAATACGGATATCCAGCGCAAGCGACTGCAATTCCTTGATCAGCACTTTGAACGATTCGGGAATACTCGGCTGCGGCACGTTCTTGCCTTTGACAATGGCTTCGTATGTCTTCACACGCCCGACGACGTCGTCGGATTTGACCGTCAAAATCTCTTGCAGCGTGTATGCCGCGCCGTAGGCTTCCAACGCCCAAACTTCCATTTCGCCGAACCGCTGGCCGCCGAACTGCGCCTTGCCGCCCAACGGCTGCTGTGTGACAAGAGAATATGGTCCGGTGGAACGCGCGTGGATTTTGTCGTCCACCAAGTGGAGGAGTTTGAGGAAATACATCACACCGACTGTCACGCGGTTGTCGAATTTTTCGCCTGTCCGTCCATCGAACAGCTCCGATTTGCCGTCTTCGTCCACGCCGGCTTCCGCCAGCGCCTCGCGGATATCGTTCTCGCGCGCACCGTCGAAAACAGGGGTCATTACCATATATTTTTCGCCGCGCTTCTTGCCCAACTGACGGGCGGCAAAGCCCAAGTGGACTTCCAGCACCTGCCCAATGTTCATGCGGCTCGGCACGCCCAATGGGTTGAGCACAACATCCAGCGGTGTTCCATCCGCCAAAAACGGCATGTCTTCCTGCGGCAAAATACGCGAGACAACACCCTTGTTGCCGTGTCGTCCCGCCATTTTGTCGCCGACCGAAAGCTTGCGCTTTTGGGCGATGAACACGCGCACCAAGGTGTGCACCCCCGGCGGCAGTTCGTCAAAATTATCGCGCGTGAGCACCTGAACATCAACCACAATGCCGTATTCGCCGTGCGGCAGACGCAGGGACGTGTCGCGCACTTCCTTCACTTTTTCGCCGAAAATGGCGCGTAATAGGCGTTCTTCCGCCGTCAATTCCGTTTCGCCTTTCGGCGTCACCTTGCCAACCAAAATGTCGCCCGAATGCACTTCCGCACCCGCGCGGATAATGCCCCGCGCGTCAAGATCCTTCATGGAATCCTCTCCCACATTGGGGATATCGCGCGTCACTTCCTCGTTGCCGAGTTTTGTGTCGCGGGCTTCCAGCTCAAACTGCTCAATGTGGATGGATGTATAAACGTCGTCCTGCACAATCTTTTCGTTAACCAAAACGGCGTCCTCGTAGTTGTAGCCCTCCCATGTCATGAAAGCGATCAACGCGTTTTTGCCCAAACTGATTTCGCCCTGATCGGTCGCGGGACCATCGGCAATCACCTGCCCGGCCTGCACATATTCACCCTTGCTGACAATCGGCACTTGATTGATGCACGTGCCCGCGTTGGAGCGCAGGAACTTGATCAAATCATATTTTTGTTTGACACCTCGGTCGTTCTGAACGATGATGTGATCCGCCGAAACGTAGCAAACCGTACCCGCCTCTTTTGCAAGCACAACCACACCCGAATCCATGGCGGCTTTGTATTCCATGCCCGTGCCGACAAGCGGCGCGTCCGTGCGCAAAAGCGGAACGGCCTGCCGCTGCATGTTTGAACCCATGAGCGCGCGGTTCGTGTCGTCGTTTTCGAGGAAAGGAATCATAGCCGTCGCAACGGAGACAACCATTTTGGGGGAAATATCCATGTAGTCAATGGTTTCGCGCGGCGCTTCCAGATATTCGTCACGATGACGCGCGTTGACGCGGGGATGCACAAAATGATTGTGTTCATCCAATGGCTCATTCGCCTGCGCCACAATATAATCGTCTTCCTGATCGGCCGTCATGTAGCGCACACGGTCAAGCACGATGCCGTTTTCCACGCGGCGGAAAGGCGCTTCAACAAATCCGTATTTATTGATACGCGCAAAGGTCGCAAGGTAGGAAATCAAACCGACGTTCTGACCTTCCGGTGTTTCGATCGGGCACATGCGGCCGTAGTGGCTGTAATGCACGTCGCGCACTTCAAAGCTCGCACGATCGCGGGACAAACCGCCGGGACCCAGTGCCGACAGGCGGCGTTTGTGCGTCAATTCCGCCAGCGGATTGGTTTGATCCATGAATTGGCTAAGCGGCGACGATCCGAAAAATTCTTTGATCGCCATCGTTACAGGGCGGATATTGATCAGCGTCGCGGGGGAAATTTTATCCACTTCGTCCTGCGCTTGGAGCGTCATTTTTTCACGCACCAGTTTTTCCATGCGGGCAATGCCGATACGGAACTGATTTTGAAGCAATTCGCCCACGCAACGGATGCGGCGATTGCCCAAATGGTCGATATCGTCGGCTTTGCCAACGCCGTTCGCAAGGCAGTTGATATAGTTGATGGATGCGTGGATATCATCCAGCGTAATGATTTTCGGAATCAAATCATCGCAACGGGCGCGGAGGGTTTGCAGAAGAGTCGCGTCGTCCAAGTTTTGTTCCAAAATCTCAAAAAACACACGCGCACAAACTTTTTCGCCAAAACCGATTTCTTCCAATTGCTCCACCGTGAACTGCGGCAGATAGTCGTGCATACGCGCGTCGTCTTCGGAATCTTCGTCGCACCGCCCTTTGGGGTCGATCATGCCGTTGGAGAGGATGGTGAGGTTGTGCGCTTCGTTCAGCACGATCACGGCACTCGTCACGCCTACCTGCTCCAGCGCGTACGCTTTCACGCGCGAAATGGTCTCGCCGGCTTCGGCAATGATTTCGCCCGTGCGCGGGTCGGCGATCGGCTGTGCCAGCACCGCGCCCGCCAAACGTGGGCTGAGCGCCAATTTTTTGTTATATTTATAACGTCCGACACGTGAGATATCATAGCGATGGGGGTCAAAAAACAATGTTTTGATGTGCTCGCGCGCGTTTTCGAGCGTCACGGGCTCGCCTGGACGCAATTTGCGGAAAACTTCCATGCACGCTTCGGCGGAGTTCGCAATTTCATCCTTGGCAAGCGTGGTTTCGATGCGCAAGTCGTCGCCGAAAAAAGCGCGGATTTCGTCGTCTGTTTCGATGCCCAAGGCGCGAATGAACGTGGTCACAAACAGCTTGCGGTTTTTGTCGATGCGCACATAAAACAGATCGTTGACATCTGTTTCATATTCGATCCACGCGCCGCGATTGGGGTTTATCGTGCCGCTGTAAAGTTCCAAGCCCGTTTTGTCGTAGCTGCGCCCAAAATAGACACCGGGCGAACGCACCAACTGCGAAACGATCACGCGCTCCGCACCGTTGACGACAAAAGTTCCGCTCTCAGTCATGAGGGGAAAATCGCCCATGTAGATGTCGCTTTCCTTCACAACACCCGTATCGCGGTTAACGAGACGCGCACGCACACGCATGGGCGCGGCGTAGGTCGCGTCGTGCTCTTTGCACTCGCGCACGGTGTATTTCGGTTTTTCGTCCATGCGGTAATCCACGAACGTCAGCACCCAATTCTTGCTGAAATCCGTAATTTCCGCCGCGTCGCGGAACACTTCCCGCAACCCGACATCCAAAAACCATTGAAAGGAATTCTTCTGCACCTCAATCAAATTTGGCATGTCCATGACTTCACGAATTTTTCCATAGCTCATGCGGGTCTGTTTGCCGCGCTGGATCGGGGTGACGTTCGGCATATGCATCCTCCATTCGTTTTGCCTCTTGGCGCGAAGCCCAATAAACTCCCCGCACTCCATCGTGATGAAGCGCGTTTATACCGCCAATGCCTGTGAAAATTGTTCCCAAAAAATCGCTTGCGTTTTTTGCAGGAATATGATACACTACCCCTAGCGAGCATCACTTGCAGACGTTTGCAACTATCCAACAAAATTGGCGGAAAAAATTACCGTATTTTGTCGCTATTTTGCGGCATTCGCCTTGCGCTTATGGTTTTTCCTTTCAAGCGGTTGGCGAAACAGCACAAAACACCACGATACATATTACGATATTTAGTAGTCAGATTATTATAGTCCTTGACGGTGCGTTTGTCAAGGACTATTTTTGTTGAAGCGCAAAATTTTTCGATTTTTACAAATTTTTCATTTTTCTCCCGTGCTTTATTGTCCCCGCCCTTGCTTGGGTGGGTTTATAGTCAGCGGAGGTTCGGCGTTGTGCGTATCGTTGTCACATAGGCGCTTGCCGTTCTCATCTTCCGCTTTCGCGACGGTCTCTTTTACGCCGTTGAGCCGATAGGGACCGCTGACAGTGGGCTTGAATGAAAAAACGTGCTCATCCGTTTCCAAAAAACTGATCCGCACAGGGGTGTTCAGTTGCAGGGGGGCGTTGATTTTCGTCTCAGCAGCGACGCCTGCCGCCGTTATTATCTCGAGCATCCTTGGAGACAAAGGAAGGGGCTTGATAAGCGCCGTTAAGCCTCTATAGGCAACTTCTAAAAACCCTCAAAAAAGACTTGCAAAAACCACACAAAAATGCTATAATGCAAAAAAAACAATTTGGAGGATCGACTATGAAAGCTAAAATGGACACACACACTTGATTTCGCCGGCTGATCTTTTGAAAAATATTATTTAGAATAGGGAGATAATTTTATGTTATATACGTTAAAATGGATTACGATTATCGTTCTTTGTGTATTGACTTGCTCATTTGTCAGTTGGAAAGTAGCGGACTCAAAATTGGAAGTTTTTCAAGGGGAACATTCTGATGGCTTTGAGGTTCTTACTTGGAAAGAAAAGACTTATCATCAATATGTACTCTTGGGAGGGGTAAGCGACTTGGTTGGCGAAAAGTTTGCAAAAGTTGAAACAGAGGGCAGAAAAAGTGAAGCGATTTTTAAGATCAAAGGAGGATACCCTGTCGAGCAATGGGTTATACACCTTGATACGAACATGATGGGGTGCTATACTTTGTACAAAGAAGATGGGGTTACCGATATCCCCGCAGAATTTGAGGAATTGCTTGCGGCGTACGAACGAGAAATCCAAGAGGCACATGAGCGAGAAGAACAAGCAGCACAGGATCCTTCTTGATTTCGTCGGCTGATCTTTTGAAAAATGTTATTTAGAATATGGAGGTAATTTTATGTTATATACGTTAAAATGGATTACGATTATCGTTCTTTGTGTTTTGACTTGCTCATTTGTCAGTTGGAAAGTAGCAGACTCAAAATTGGAAGTTTTTCAAATGGTAGAATTTACTCCTGAGAACTGGGGCGTTTATACTTGGGATGGGAAGACTTATCGCAAGTATGTATCCCTAGGAACCCAAAGCGACTTGGCTGGCAAAAAGTTTGCAAAAGTTGACACAGGGAGCAGAGGTAGCACAGCCACAATTTTCGAGGTCAAAGGTTACCCTGTCGAGGAATGGGTTATCTATCGCAGTGCTCCGACGATGGGTGCTGATGCTTTGTACAAAGAAGACGGAGTTACCGACATCCCCGCAGAATTCGAGGAATTGCTTGCGGCGTACGAACGAGAAAGCCAAGAGGCACATGAGCGAGAAGAAGAAGCAACACAAGATCCTTGAATTGAATAGCCCTGCAACAAGTTTTCCAAGCACCCGAAAGGGTGCTTTTTTGTTTTCTATTGTAGATTGGTGGGTTGAAAATATTTCCCATTAGCGCGTTAATCGTTGCATTATCTGCGTCTTATGCGACAACCATACTCCTGCATCAAGTCGATTGCGCGCGGGATATCCTCGTATTCTTCACCTGAATGGAAGGGACGTGCCAAATCCTAGCATGCGAGATACAAAATCCGAGGTGATAATCATCGGCGCGGAAACGGGCAACCGTTCCGGCAAAGCAACAGAAAATCGCGCCTAAATCGCGCACAAAAAAAGCGACGCAACCGCGATTGAAGCGAGGTTGGAAGCGGCTTAAATGCGAAGGAATAAAAAAATCAAGGGGGGCGCATCATCTGCGCTCCCCGATTCTTGTTACCAGTACAAAACCGTATCCTATCACGGCGATCGCCGTGCCGGATGCGGTTCGTACAAGGTGATTTTTGGATATTGTCAACCTCCCAATGGATTGCCGTGGCACTCGTTGCGCTGGCGATTTTTTGGCTGATGAAAGCGAGGAAACCGTTATCCGCTCGCCGCAAGAAAAACGAAAAGAAGCTGTTTCAAATTACCTAGTAAAAGACCTAACCGGCGAAACAAAGTTGAGGGTAACTCACCGCAAAGTAAAAATTTGAATCACGTGATAATCATTTTTCCCTCTTGCATTCCGCCGCCGATTGTGCTATACTAAGCAACAGGAGGTGTGCATATGGAATATATCTGGGTTTTATGGCTCGTCCTTATGGTCGCGTGTCTTGTTTTGGAGTCACTTTCCATGCAGTTGTTTTCCATCTGGTTTGCCGTGGGCGCGCTCGCCGCGCTGATCGCCGCGCTGGCGGATCTGCCGATCGGTGTGCAAATCGTTTTATTTGTTGCGGCGACTGCGGCAAGTTTGATTGCCACGCGTCCGCTCGTCCGAAAGCTTATGAAAAAGCAAATCAAGCCGACAAACGCCGACCGCAACATCGGCAAAACAGGGATTGTCACCGAGGAAATCAACCTCACCAACGGCACGGGACGCGTCAGTTTGGAGGGGCAGGATTGGTCTGCCCGCACCGCTGACAGCACGGTGATCACCGAGGGTGTTGTCGTCGTCGCCCGTTCCATCGAAGGGAACAAATTGATTGTGGAATCCGCGCCGTAACAGCATTCTTTCCGTTGCGTTCGCTTGAACGGAACAGAAAAAATGGTTTTTCACGTCAGATCAACAAATAAATAAATAGAGGAGTTGCATTTCATGGAATGGATTATTCCTGGTGTCGTCATCGTCGTGATTCTCGCGATCATTCTGGCAATCTCAAACATCCGTATCGTTCCGCAATCTGTCGCGGTCGTCGTCGAACGTCTCGGCGCATACAAAGAAACTTGGCAAACGGGCTTCCACATTAAAATTCCGTTCATCGACCGTATCGCGAAGCACGTTTCGCTCAAGGAACAAGTGGCGGATTTTCAGCCGCAACCCGTGATTACCAAAGATAACGTCACAATTCACATCGACACCGTCGTGTTTTATCAAATCACCGATCCAAAGCTTTATACCTACGGCGTGGAGCGGCCTCTTGCCGCCATCGAAAACCTGACCGCCACAACCTTGCGCAACATCGTGGGCGATTTAGAATTGGATCACACGCTCACCGCGCGCGACACCATCAATGCCCGCATTCGTGTTGTGCTCGATGTCGCGACCGATCCATGGGGCATCAAAGTCAACCGCGTGGAGTTGAAAAACATCGTGCCGCCCCACGAAATCCAAGACGCAATGGAAAAACAAATGAAAGCCGAACGTCAGCGCCGCGAGGCCATTTTACGCGCGGAGGGCGAAAAATCCGCCAAAATCCTTGCCGCGGAGGGCGAAAAAGAAAAGGCGATCACCGAGGCTGAGGGCGCAAAACGCGCGGCGATCCTGCATGCCGAAGCGCAAAAAGAAACCAACATCCGTGAGGCGGAGGGTGAAGCGGAAGCTATCTTATCGGTTCAGCGCGCCCGCGCGGAAGCCATTCGGCTGATCAACGAAGCCGCGCCGGGTGATGCCTATTTGACATTGCAGGCACTTGACGCTTTCACGCGCGTTGCCGACGGCAAGTCCACAAAAATTATCATCCCGAGCCAATTGCAGGGTATCGCGGGTTTGGCGGCAGGATTGCATGGTTTGCTTCAAGATGAAAATGGGTAAGAAAGCGGGCGTTTTTTACCCATGATTTTTTCGCGATCGTCAATCCGCAAGCAAAAAACACTTGATTTTTTCCGTAAAATCGGTTATAGTAATAGCAGTAAAAAAATAAGTGAGGTTATCGTTCATGGTTTCAGCTGGTGATTTCCGCAACGGTGTTACGTTCGAAATGGAAGGCGCGGTTTATCAAATTATCGAGTTTCAGCACGTCAAGCCAGGCAAAGGCGCGGCGTTTGTCCGCACAAAAATCCGCAACGTGATTGCCGGCTCTGTGGTGGAGCGCACGTTTAACCCAAGCGACAAATTTCCCACCGCTTACATTGAACGCAAAGAAATGGCGTATTCTTACAACGACGGTGAGTTGTATTACTTTATGGACGGCGAATCCTATGAGCTTGTGCCGATCAACGCAAGCGATTTGCCCGACAGCTTCAAGTTCGTGAAAGAGGACTTCGTCTGCAAGATTTTGTCCTACAAAGGCAATGTTTTCGGCGTTGAGCCGCCCACGACGGTCACTTTGCAAATCATCGAAACCGATCCCGGGTTCAAAGGCGACACCGCCACGAACGCCACCAAACCCGCCAAACTCGAAACGGGCGCGGAAATTAAAGTGCCGTTGTTCATCGACGAAGGCGAACTTGTGATTGTAGACACACGCACAGGCGAATATGTAAGCCGCGCATAGCGAACGAGAGGAGTCATACAAATGCCAACTGAATTGGAAACGCTTGTGGAACTCAACAAGGCACTGGTTGTCCGCGTGGAAAAACTGGAAAATCAAGTCGCCGAATTAGCCGAAGTTGTAGGCGATATCAACGCCGAACTTGATGAAATTAATGAGCTTTTGCTTGAGGATTTCAACGAGGATGCCATTGAGGTGCAGTGCCCGAATTGCGGCGAAGTGATTCTGATTGACGCGGGCACACTGGAAGACGGCAGTGTCGTTTGCCCAAAATGCGAAGAACTCCTCGAATTTGATTTTGAGGATGATTGCGGTTGCGACGATCATTGCGATTGCGGAGGTTGCAAGTAGGCATCAATTTTCAAGACCCGCAAAGATTATTCAACAAAAACAGGGGCAGTTGTGTCTACACAATTTGCCTCTGAATATGTGCCGCTGTGGCGAAATCGGCAGACGCAAGGGACTTAAAATCCCTCGGAGGAAACTCCGTACCGGTTCAAGTCCGGTCAGCGGCACCAAACCCACATAATCCGAACCAATTTCCAATCTTTGCGATTGGAGAAGGGTTCGGCTTTTGTTTTTATTTTTGAGCAAAAAAAGGACGGCGTAAAATGAAAGCACAGCACAACACCGATTCAGGCGCAATCGAAATCAGGTATCCAGCCGGAACGGAGATCACCATATAAACACGAGTTTGCCCGTTTGACGGAGCGTTTCCCGCAAGCCGTGGGTGTCCATAGATGATGGCGCAGTCGAACGCTGGAAACCCGCATTTTCTTTTGGCACAATGCAGATGTTTTCCTGTTTGTTGTGACCATATCAAATTTTCCTCCGAAACTACAAAATAGATTGGCAAACATAACCTTCTGCGTCATCGTATAGTGTAAAGAACAAGCGGTCTAAAACCGGGTGAAAATTGCTTGCCTTGCGCAGTGCCGGATCGTTCCATTCTTCTCGTGAAGTTGATGTAGGTAAATCAAATGCGTTGATAGATTCGGTCAACTCAAAATGGTAATACAACTTATGCTTGCCCACAAACATTTCCACATCTGTATGCTCTGTGTTCTCCGCAACTATTGACAGCTTCCCATCCGCGGAAATTTCAAAAACCTGTGCCGGATTGCGACGCGCAACAAAAATGCGCCCGTCAACAACGACGACTTGATCATACAAATCAAAATCCGCTTCCTGCCCATTTTCAATCACTTGACCGCTGCCAACAACCAAAGTTGGTGTACTTTCCGTGAGGATGAAATTCCTTTTATAAATAGAGAACGTGAAGCGTTCCAGATAAAACACTTCCGAGCCGATCAACGCGCAAGATGTTGCATTTTCAACAAGACGAGCGGTCTGTTTTGTGTGCAGATTATAAGCAATAAATGATACACCGGAATCCGCAAATATCAACGAGCCGCCATTGTATTTCAAATCTGCAATCACGGCGTTTCCAATCCCAAAATTGAAATCTTCGTTCAACATATCAGCCGTCCAAACAGTCCAAGATTCCCCGCCGATAACGTGAACACCAAATATGAGCGGCAGTTTTTCTTCTTTTATTTGTTCGTCATGTTCGACATGTGATGTGTCTTTGAGGTAATAAATGGTATCTCCGCCCAAGCAAAATTCTGTGATGAGCGGATCGTCGACCAAAGGCTTTGTTACGGCTGTCGCCATATCATAACGCCAAATGCCGCGTCTAAGATAAAAAAGCGACATTCCATCGTCAGACAACACGGGGAATGTGTCAACAATTCCTTGCGGAAACAGAACTTGATACCAATTCAGGGTGGTTTTCACGCCTAGTGTGCACGAAAAAAGCAACAACAGTGGAACGATGCATAGTGCGAATTTTTTTGTTTTCATAACAATACCTCACGAAAAATAAGCATAGTCGACCAACCAATGTCCTGCTTTTTTCTCATTATTTCAACCGTAGCGAAAGCCAATCAATCGGCGAGTTGGCGAAAGGACCTGTTTTAACGCCAAAAAATAGCCGATCCCGCAAAACAAGATAGTCGTCACCCGCACTGCGATAACTCGCGTCATCACAAGCAATTGTGTCAGTTTTGCTTTCTGGATTGTAACAATGCAGATTTCCATTGTCGTCGTTGTAATACACTTTGTTATTTGCGATTTGTGGTATTTTTGTGTCTGCAGACACGGTTGTGGATATCATGTTTTGCGTATTTTCTGTCCATTCAAACAGTGCAGGTGGGTTGCTTTGCAAAATAAATAGATGATTTTGCGCGACATACACACGCTTATATGCAATTTCTTCGTCTTGCGGATCGATCCCATCGTGCCCGTTGCCAAACAACACTTCCTCTTGCGCGTCGATCCGCAACTCTTTTTTGTAAATCGAGTTGTCATGCCGCCCGTCATAGTAAGCATATCCGTCCAAAATTTCCAAAGAACTGGAATTCATTGCTAGTCGAAACATCTCTTTTGTTTTTAGCGAAAAAGCAATATAATCAACGCCTGAATCTTTGAAAATTATGTAACCATCGCAAACACGCAAGTCGGACAATAGAACGATTTCCTCATCCAATTGTTGCCGTAATGTTTCACCGTTCAAAAAAAGAGTTGTTTTTTTGGGATTTTTGAGCGAAAGCTGATAAATATTCGCTGAATCGTCCTGCTTTGATTGACTGTATCGTTTTGTAAAATAAACAGTATCTCCATCCACACAGAAAGACGCAATCATCGGATCATCCAAAATTTGTGTTACAGTATCGGATGAAAAATCATACACAAAGATGCCGGTTTGATCGAAAAAATACATTGAATCGCCAACATCTTGTATCGCTCTTGTCAAGCCAAAATCGAACATTTCCCGCGTTCCATCCAGCAACCAGATTTTGTTCCACCATACAGGATTGGCGTTTTGTGTGGTTGTTTTTTGCGCGGAACACGAAGAAAAAAGCAGGATAAACGCAAAACACGCAAAAGCAAATAGCCTCATTTTTGTTTTTTTCATCAATATCGCCTCCTATTGTGCCGGGAAAATAAACAATTGCGGTGTTTGCAAGCAGGGAATGATTTCCGTCGACACCACTATCTCTGCCACCGCCATGTTCGCTCGCCGCCCGCCCCGTCGGATCATACAACATAACCGGATTGCCATTGCAGTTTGAATTGTACAGCCAATTGCCCTTGTTCGTCGACTTCTGGCTTGGTGTATTGCACAACAGGACCAATGGGTTGTGACCCATGATTTTTTAGGTAGTTGATCTGCTGTTCGATCAACAGACCTACATTTCCCAAGCCTTCCTGCGGCACTGTTTGTGCAAGCACGTTGGTGAGTTTAAGAGTTTTGCTGTTATGTATGCTCAGCATTTTTTGTCCTCACACTAATTTTAATATGAATTTCAAAAGAGTTATTGTAATCGCTCCTACGAAAGCCAAAACAGTTAGGAAAACACCTATCTTCTTCCAAGAAGGCTTGTATTTGCAGATAAGTAATCCGACCATCAGAACAATAAT
>JAITDE010000035.1 GCA_031282735.1 Oscillospiraceae bacterium
TTCCAAAAAAACCGCATCCTCTCGGTGTATTATCCCGGCTATTTCACCTACGCCGACCCCACTCGCAACCAAAAATTGCAAGCGGAGTTTAAAGAAATCATCTATCAACAGCAACAGGCGCAATACGCCATCGGTTCGGGGCAACTCACGGGGAAAGGGCTGTTCAAAGGCTCGTTCATCCAAAGCGGCTCTGTACCCGAAAGCCAAATCGACATGATTTTTTCTGTCGCGGGTGAAGAGCTCGGCTTCCTCGGGGCGGTTGCGGTGATTTTGGTGATCGGTCTTATCGTCCTGCGCATGATCCGCGTCAGTAGCCGCACACGTGTGTTCCGCGCGCGATTGCTCTGCTTCGGCGTGGCGGTGATGATAGGCGCGCAATCGGTGATCAATATTGGTATGTGCATCAAACTGCTCCCCGTCATCGGCATCACGCTGCCGTTCTTCAGCGCGGGCGGCTCGTCCAATCTAACGCTCTACGCCGCAATCGGTCTTGCCATGCTGGTTTATCGGCGGCAAAACGAACATGAGGATACCGAAACTTATATGGATTACTTGTTCGCGAAATAATTCACTCAACTCTCCGCTATCCGCAAATATTGCCGCTTCGCAAATCCGCAAACGCCCTCGCACTCAATGTATTGCCACTCGCCCTCACGGTGGAACAGCAAAACATCCGCGCCGTTTTTCATCGACAGGAGTCGTTCGCTTTGTTCGCTCGGGAGGCAACGCAGCGCCAACGCGCCTTGCGGTGCGGCGATTTTTGCCGTACTCCGCGCAAACGGCGATTGGCACGGCAGATCAAACCACGCCGTGAGCGCCCGCGCCAGCGCATGCGCAATAACACCGACGCTCTGCACAAGCCATTCCGCCGTTTTCGCGTCTTTCTCCTCGCCGAAGCACAAATGCACGCATGGGCATTTCGCCATACGGAAATCGGGCAATTGCGGCGACGCGACGCGCTTGAACGCCTTGCCCTCAGGTATGATCAACTCCAGACGCTCCAGCACAAGATCGGCACATCGTTTGCCCGCTTGGCTTTGCGGATGGTAACACACACCGCAAGGTTCGCGCCCGTTCGCGCTCAGGCAAAACAGAAAGCTTGCCCGCTCGCGGTTGGCAATCGACGCAACGGCCGCCGGCGGCACTTGCGCGGGACGCATGATCACACGCAAACCGCTCGCCGCCAAATAGTCGCGCACCTGCGCCAAAATGGCTTCCAAAACAACGCTCTCTTTCGCGCCGTTGCTCATCTCATCGCCGTCTTTATAGCTTGCCGATAGCACAATGCTCCGCATATCATTTTCCTCTTTCGTTTGCGTTGCGGCAAAAACGTTCCTTTCAACATGCTATGCGGCATCCGCGCGGAAAAGAACAAAAACAGAATCGTCAATTATTAATTAGCAAGGGAGATCAACATGCAATACGAAACAGTCATCGGTCTTGAGGTGCACACCGAGCTTTCAACAAAATCAAAAATATTTTGCGCATGCTCAACACGGTTTGGGCAGACGCCAAACACGCAGGTCTGCCCCGTTTGTTCGGGTATGCCGGGCGCGTTGCCCGTGCTCAACCGCGCGGTGGTTGAGTATGCCATCCGCACGGGGCTTGCCGTGAATTGCAACATCACGCGCAACAATCAATTCGACCGCAAAAACTATTTTTATCCCGATTTGCCCAAGGCCTATCAAATTTCGCAGTTGTATTTTCCGATTTGCACCGACGGCACGCTTGCAATCACAAGCGAAGACGGCGGCACAAAAGAGGTGCGCATCCGCGAAATCCACATGGAAGAAGACGCGGGCAAGCTGATACACGACGATTGGGAGGATGCCTCGTTCACGGATTTTAACCGTTGCGGCGTGCCTTTGCTTGAGATTGTCTCGCAGCCCGATTTGCGCGGGGTCGCGGAGACATTGGATTTTTTGGAGAAACTGAAAGGAATCTTGCAGTTTTGCGGCGTGTCGGATTGCAAAATGCAGGAGGGCTCGTTCCGATGCGACGTCAATCTGTCGGTGCGTCCCATGGGAAGCGAAACATACGGCACACGCACCGAACTCAAAAACATGAACTCCACCCGTGCCATCGCTCGCATGATCGAAGCCGAAACGGCACGGCAAATTGCCCTGCTGGAAGAAGGCGGTCACGTGACGCAGGAAACCCGCCGCTGGGACGACGACGCGGGCGAGAGCTATCCCATGCGCGGCAAAGAGGACGCGCAGGATTATAAGTATTTTCCCGAACCCGATTTACCGCCGCTGGTTATATCGCAGGAACAAATCGACGCGATCCAAGCGAACATGCCCGAATTGCCGGAGGCGAAAAAACTGCGCTATACGCGGGAACTCGGTTTGCCCGCGTATGACACGGGGATTATCACCTCGTCAGTCTATTTGGTGCGCCTGTTTGAAACAACGGTGGAAATTTGCGGCGACGCGAAAGAAAGCGCGAATTGGATTATGGGCGAAGTGCTCAGTCGGCTCAAGTCCACCCAAACTTTGCCCGAAAACATGCCTTTCGCGCCCGAATCGTTGGGCAAAATCATTGTGATGGCGCAAAAAAACATCATCAACCGAGGCACTGCCAAAAAGGTTTTCGCGCAGGTTTTTGCCGAAGACACCGATCCCGAAGCGTACGTGAAGCAAAACAATCTTGCAATGCTGACGGACGCAAACGCCGTGCGCGAGGCTTTGATCGGTGTGGTCGAGGCGAATCAAAAATCGGTCAACGAGTTCAAAAACGGCAAGACGCAGGCGTTTCAATTTTTGGTGGGCCAAGGGATGAAATCCCTGCGCGGTCAGGCGTCGGCGCAGGAGGTGACGCGCGTTTTGCGCGAACTTTTGGGGAGTGATTGATATACTGATCAAAAACGCGCTGATTTGCGGCGACGATTTTGCCTTTTTTCGCGGCGATATCCGCGCAAACGGCACTGCGATTTGCGAAATCGCGTCTCATCTCAATACATTCCCGCACGAACAGACAATCGACGCCGCAGGCTTGCGGCTTTTGCCCGGTCTGATTGATATCCACACGCACGGCGCGTTGGGATACGACGCAAGCGACGGGCGCGCGGAATCGTTGCGCGGAATCGCCAAACACTTGCTTGCGCACGGTGTCACGACGTTTTGTCCAACGACGATGACGCTCCCTCAAGAGCGACTGGTGCGTTGCATGGAAACAATCGCCGCATGCAAAGAAGACATCGGCGGCGCAAAAATCCATGGGGCGCATTTGGAAGGTCCATATATTTCACATGCCAAAAAAGGCGCGCAGGATCCGCGTTACATCCGCAAGCCGTCCGCGGATGAAATCGACCAACTGCGCAATCTCGCGCCTGTGGATATCATCTCGCTTGCGCCCGAAGCGGACGGCGCACTGGCGTTCGCCCGCGCAATGGCGGGAAAATGTGTGCTCAGCGCGGCGCACACAAACGCGACATATGAAGAGGCAATCGCGGGTTTTGCGGCGGGGTTCACGCACGCGACGCATCTTTTTGCCGCCATGAGTCCCTTGCATCACCGTGCGCCCGGCGTACCCGGCGCGGTGTTCGACTCCCCGCGTGTCACGGCGGAATTGATCTGCGACGGCGTGCATCTCAGCCCTGTGACACTGCGTTTGGCGTTTTGCCTGCTTGGCGAAGATCGCGCGGCGGCGGTCAGCGACGCGGTCGCACCGGCGGGATTGCCCGAGGGCGCGTACAGCATCGGCGGGCAGGTTTTTGTGCGCAAAAACGGCGCGGTCTATATGGAGGATGGCGAAACCTTGGCGGGTTCGTCTTGCGACATGCTCCGGTCGCTACAAAACCTGATCGCTTTCGGCATTCCCGAACGCGCGGCGATAAAAGCGTGCACGATCAATCCCGCCAAGGTGATCGGCGCGCAGAACACGATTGGTTCCGTAAAAATCGGCAAACAAGCCGATCTGATTTTAACAGATGAAAATTACAATCTCGTCACGGTCGTTTTGGGTGGAATTGTGCAGGATATCTTGCATGCATAGCGTTGTATATTTCTTTTGGAGAAAAAAGCAAAAATGCGCCGACAAGTGATTTGCTTTACTACTTTAAAAGTGATGTTTTATGCGGGTTTTGCACACTTTCCACCAAGTTATCAACAATCAAGCGGCGCATTGCGAAAATCATGAGCAAAAAAAACCCTTGTATACGACTGCATAATCCGGAAAAAATTTTTTGAAATCTCCAAATAATGGGTGAAAAACACTGTTGCATTTGCAATACATGGTATCGCGTCCTGCATTTGGTAAAATTGGGAATTAATAGCCGTGAATGGAGGCAAAATCTTGAAAAAAATAACGATCCTGCCATTGACTCTCTGTGCGCTGTTTGCCGCGCTGAGCGTGGTGCTTTCGCAAGTCGTCATCCCGATGGGTGTGGTGTCGGTTGTGTTCACGCAAGTGTCATTTTTGCTTGCGGGCGCGCTGCTGGGCGCGAAATG
Source organism: Oscillospiraceae bacterium (assembly GCA_031282735.1). GTDB lineage: Bacteria > Bacillota > Clostridia > Oscillospirales > Acutalibacteraceae > WRMQ01. The sequence continues at coordinate 4,452 of JAITDE010000035.1, forward strand.
GGGCTTTTTGAGCCAATCGCTATACGTCGCAATGGGCGCGGCGGGTTTGAGCGTTTTCTCCGGCTTCCACGGCGGGATTGGTTGGCTTGTCGGCCCGACGGGCGGCTTTTTGTGGGGATATCCCATCGCCGCGCTTTTGGTCGGATGGATCACGAACAAGCGCGGCACAAAATTGCCCGTTTTGATCGCCGCCATGGTTGTGGGCGATTTGATTGTCTATTTGCCCGGTGTTCCGTGGTTGGCGTATGTAAAGGATATCACGATTGCCCAAGCGGTCGCGGCGGGCATGTTGCCGTTTTTGCCGTTCGATGCCGCGAAAATCGCAATCAGCGTCGTGCTCGCCCGCATTCTTTGCCCGTTGTTGCGCAAATACAGGCGCACGTAACGCGCCAATCGCGATCGGCCTGCACCCGCCGCAGGCGTTTTTTTCGGGAAATCATGTCGATTTTTGACGAATATGCATTTTGCCTAAAAAAAACACAAACAAGCTCCTGAAGTTCTGCGTTGAAAATTGCAATATTTTGCAAGATTTCATTTACTTTACCCGCGCGTTTTGTTATACTGTTTGGGTGTTATGATTATCTAAAGCAGTAGCAGTGCTACAATTAAAGGAGGAAAACCCATGGCGAGGAAAACCAAAACCTTAAAAGGCAATGCCGCCGCCGCCTATGTATCCTACGCGTTTACAGATGTCGCGGCAATCTACCCCATTACGCCATCTTCCGACATGGCGGAGGAAACCGACAAAATGTCCGCGGACGGCGTGAAAAACATCTTTGGGCAAACTGTCCGCGTGGCCGAAATGCAATCAGAAGCGGGTGCCGCCGGCGCGGTGCATGGATCACTTGCGGCGGGTGCGCTGACCACAACATACACGGCATCGCAGGGCTTGTTGCTGATGATCCCCAACATGTATAAAATCGCGGGCGAACTTCTGCCGAGTGTCATCGACGTTTCGGCGCGTTGCGTGGCCAGCCACGCGCTCAATATTTTCGGCGACCATTCCGACGTTTATGCCTGCCGCCAAACAGGCTACGCGATGCTTTGCTCAAGCAACGTGCAGGAAGTGATGGATTTGGGCGCAGTCGCCCACCTTTCCACGCTCAAGAGCCGCGTGCCGTTTTTGCACTTTTTCGACGGATTCCGCACCTCCCACGAAATTCAAAAAATTGAGGTCTGGAATTACGACGAACTGGCGGAAATGGTCGACATGGATGCCGTGCAGGCGTTCCGCGACCGTGCGCTCAACCCCGAACATCCCGTGTTGCGCGGCTCGGCACAAAACCCCGATATCTTCTTTCAAGCCCGTGAGGCCTGCAATCCATACTACGAAGCCGTCGTCGGCGTGACGGAAGATTATATGCAAGAAGTCAACCGCCGCATCGGCACAAATTATCAGTTGTTCAACTACTACGGCGCGCCCGACGCGGAACGCGTGATTATCGCCATGGGTTCGGTGTGCGATACCATTGAAGAAACCGTCGATTTCCTCAACGCGCGCGGCGAAAAAGTCGGACTGATCAAAGTGCGGCTTTACCGCCCGTTTTCGGCAAAACACCTGCTGGCGGTCATCCCGCAAACGGCACAAAGCATCACGGTCCTTGACCGCACCAAAGAACCGGGCGCCATCGGCGAGCCGCTCTATTTGGACGTTTGCGCGGCATTGCGCGGCACCGCGTTCAAGGATATCCCCGTGCTTGGCGGACGGTATGGCTTGGGTTCAAAAGATACCAATCCCGCGTGCGCAATTGCGGTTTATAAAAATATGATAACCGACGCGCCCAAAGACCGCTTTTCTGTCGGCATCGAAGACGACGTGACGCATCTGTCCCTGCCAATTGATGAAAACCCCGACACGTCGCCCGAAGGCACGTTTTCATGCAAATTCTGGGGATTGGGCGGCGACGGCACGGTCGGCGCGAATCAGAATTCCATCAAGATCATCGGCGACAACACCGACATGTTCGCGCAAGGTTACTTTGCCTATGATTCCAAAAAGACGGGCGGCATCACCATTTCGCACCTGCGTTTCGGCAAAACGCCCATCCGTTCAACCTATTACATCAATAAGGCGGATTTTGTCGCCTGTCACAACCCTTCCTATTTGGATAAATACGACATGCTGCAGGATTTGAAACAGGGCGGCACGTTCCTGCTCAACTGCGGCTGGACTGCCGACGAACTCGGCGCGAAGCTTCCCGCGGCGGTGAAACGCGCCATCGCGCAAAAAGGCATCCGGTTCTACATCATCAACGCCACAAAACTGGCGGAAGAGATCATGGGCGACGGACGGCGCACGAACACCACCTTGCAAGCCGCGTTCTTTAAATTGACGGCGATTCTGCCCGAAGCACAGATCATTGAACTGATGAAAGCCGCCGCAACCAAGAGCTTTTCGCGCAAGGGCGAAAAAGTAGTCGCCGCCAACCATGCCGCCATCGACGCAGGCTTTGTGAGCGTCGTACGCGTGGATGTACCCGCCGATTGGGCTGAGGCATCGGAAGAAACCGCAACGGTGGATATCCCGACCAACCGTGCTGATCTCAAAAAATTTGTCAAAGAGGTGCTCAACCCCGCCAACGCGCAAAAGGGCGACAGTTTGCCTGTTTCGACCTTCGCCGACACTGCGGACGGCACGTTCCCGCAAGGTTCTTCCGCGTTCGAAAAGCGCGGCATCGCCATCGATGTTCCCAATTGGACACCCGAAAACTGCACGGGTTGCAACCGTTGCGCTCTCGTTTGTCCGCACGCCGTAATCCGTCCCGCTGTGCTGAACGAAAACGACCTCGCCGCCGCACCGGCATCCTGCAAAACAAAACCGATGAACGGCATGCCCGCCGCGAAATTTACGCTTGGCATTTCGGTGCTCGACTGCATGGGCTGTGCCCAGTGCGCAATGGTTTGCCCCGGGATGAAGGGGCAAAAAGCACTCACCATGGTGCCGCTTGCCAGCCAGCTCGAGCAGCAGGAAAACTTCACCTACACGCAATCCCTTGCGCCGAAGCCGGAAGTGCTTGCGAAGTTCAAAGCAAACACGGTCATCGGCAGTCAATATCGCCTGCCGCTGCTTGAATACTCGGGCGCGTGCGCCGGTTGCGGCGAGACACCCTATGCCAAACTCGCAACGCAACTCTTCGGCGAACGCATGTATATCGCCAACGCGACGGGATGTTCCTCCATTTGGGGCGGCAGTGCGCCGAGCACACCATATACCGTCAACGCGCAGGGGCGCGGTCCCGCTTGGCAGAATTCCCTGTTTGAAGACAACGCCGAATTTGGCTACGGCATGCTCCTTGCGAACAAGGCGATCCGTGCCCGTTTGGCGCGTTTGAGCGAAGAACTGATCACCATGCCCTACGCCTATCAAGGCTTGAAAGATGCCGCACAGGCGTGGATCGACTCCATAGACGATGGCGAAACAAACGCCGCCGCCTCGCGCGCCTACATCGACGCGCTGGAAGATTGCATCATGAGCATCGACGACGACCTGTCGTGGCTTGCGAAGCAGACGGAAGAGCGATTCACGGTGAAATTTGCCGAGGTGACCAAAGCAAAAGCGGCGGGCGAAACGCGTTGCCAATGCCCCGCATGCAAACTGGCGTATGAGATCCTCAAACACAAGGATTATTTGGTGAAAAAATCCGTGTGGGCGTTCGGTGGCGATGGTTGGGCGTATGATATCGGGTTCGGCGGATTGGATCACGTCATCGCGCAGAACGAAGATATCAACATTTTGGTGTTCGACACCGAAGTATATTCCAACACGGGCGGTCAAGCATCCAAATCCACACCGACGGGTGCGGTCGCGAAGTTCGCGGCGGCAGGCAAAGAGGTCAAGAAGAAGGATCTCGCGCAAATCGCCATCAGCTACGGCTATGTCTATGTTGCGCAAATCGCCATGGGCGCAAGCTATGACCAGTGCATCAAGGCGTTCGCCGAGGCCGAGAGCTATCATGGTCCGTCCATCATCATCGCCTACGCGCCGTGCATCAACCATGGCATCAAAGGGGGCATGGGCTACGGCATGGAAGAAGAAAAACGCGCCGTCGAAGCGGGTTACTGGCACTTGTTCCGCTTCGATCCCCGCCTGAAACTCGCGGGCAAGAATCCGTTC
>JAITDE010000049.1 GCA_031282735.1 Oscillospiraceae bacterium
GACGCGACTTTGCAGGAATATTGTCCCGATATCCTGCGTATCCTCAAATGCGGTGTCGAACCGTGCGTCCATAACGCGCAGGCAATCGGGGAACGCGTGATTGTGGATGGCGCGGCGCGTGTTTCGGTGCTGTATGCCGCGGAAGACGGCACACTGCAATGCTTTGAGCAAACATATCCGTTCAGCCGCACGGCGGATATCGCGGGTTTGACGGACGACTGTGTGTTATCGGCGACTGTCAAAACCGAATTTGCCAACGCCCGTGCCGTGAGCCAGCGGCGATTGGATATTCACGCGATGCTTGGTGTTCGCCTGTGCGTCGTTCGGCGGCGCAGAGACGAAGTTTTGACCGACGCGGTCGGCAGCGGCGTGCAGACGCGCAGCAAAATCTGTAAGCTTTCAAGCTTGGAAGCGCTCGGCGAAACCGGTTTTTCGCTCTCGGAGGTCATTGAAGTCGATCAAAACGCGCCGCCCGTGGATCAAATCATTTGCCGCCGCGCGGTTGCGATTCCGGGGGAAATCAAAGCAATCAAAAACAAATTGATGCTCAAGGGAACACTCGAAGTGCGCGTCATTTACCGCAGCCGCGACGCGAAAGAACCCGTGCAGATTGTGCACACCATGCCCATCAGCCAAATCATTGAGGTGCAAGGCGTGGGCGACACCACGCAAAACACGCTGCAAATGGCGTTGCAATCGCTGGAAGTGACGCAGAAAGCGAACGCAAGCGGAGCGCTTCGCCTGCTGGATATCAACGCACGCATCGCCGCCGGCGTGAAAGGGTATCAATCCCTTGAAATCCCCGTTTTGGTGGACGCTTATTCAACGCAGGGCGGCGTTGGGCTGGATACGCAAAATTTTGAAACGCAATTGCTGCACGAAACGTTCCGTGATACGTTCATCGCCAAGCACAGCGTAAATTTCAGCGACGGTGTCACGGATGTTCTGCTTTGCACCGCGGAGCTTTTGCCGCACATATCCAATTGCAAAGGGAACGCGTTGGATTTGAACGGGCAAGCGCGTTTTCATGTCATCTATCTTGACGGCGAAGGTCAGCTGCGCAGTGCGGAAAAAGACATTCCGCTGGTGTATCATCGCGCACTCAACCGCGCGGGAAACGCCCCTCGGATTGAAACCAATTTGCAATTGTTAAACGCCCAGCACGAGACCGCAAACGACGGCTTGGAACTGCGCGCCGAAATCGGCGTGGACGGCAATGCGTTCGCGCGGGAAGATCACACGATTGTGCGCGGTATTTCGCCGTTGGAAGAAGAGATTGTCTCGCCGCGTTCGCCGCTGACCATCTATTTTGCCGCCGAGCAAGAGCCGTTGTGGGAGATCGCCCGCCGTTATCGCACAACAATTGATGCCATCCGAACCGAAAACGATATCAGCGCCGACACCGCAACGGGCGGTCAGATGCTGTTGATCCCAACACTGTAAAGAGGAGGAGCTTCACATGGAAGAGCGCAGCATTTATGCCGACATTGCAAACCGCACCCAAGGCGATATCTATATTGGCGTTGTTGGACCCGTCCGCACCGGCAAATCGACCTTTGTCAAGGCGTTCATGGATACGCTGGTGATCCCCAACATCCCCGTTGAGGCAAAGCGGGAGCGTGCGTTGGATGAATTGCCGCAATCGGCTTCAGGGCGCACCATCATGACGACCGAACCCAAATTCATCCCCGAAGAGGCGGTGGAAATCGCCCTGCCCGGCAACGCGAAGCTCCGTGTGCGTCTCATCGACTGCGTGGGTTACATCGTGCCGAGTTCCCTTGGCTATATCGAAGACGATCAGCCGCGCATGGTGCTGACCCCGTGGTTTGAAGAGGAAGTTCCCTTCAATATGGCGGCGGAGACAGGCACGCGCAAGGTGATCACGGAACACAGCACAATCGGTCTTGTGATCACGACGGACGGTAGCTTCAGCGAAATCCCGCGCGAAGAATATGCGGAATCCGAAGAACGCGTAATCACCGAATTGCAGGCACTCAACAAGCCGTTCGTGGTTTTGCTCAACTCCGCCGCGCCGGAATCGCCCGAAACAACCGCGCTTGCGCAGCAACTTTCGGCAAAACATAACGTGCCCGTTATGCCTGTGAACTGTTTGTCGCTCAACGAGTGGCAAATCAAACAGATTATTTCACAGATTTTGTTCGAGTTCCCCATCCGTGAAATTTCGGTCAATCTGCCCGGTTGGGTTGTCTCGCTGGAAAGCGATCACTGGCTTCGCAAGAGCATCTATCACCATGTGCGCACCGCCGCGCAGGGATTGCGCCACGTGCGCGACAGCCAAACATTTGCATCCGCACTGCATGGCTGCGAGCATGTGCGGCAGGCTTCGCTTGGCACGGTCAACCTTGCCGACGGCGCAACCGTCGTGGATGTGACGGTTCATCCCGAACTTTTCTACAAAGTGCTTGCGGAGTCCACCGGACTTGAAATCAACGATGAAAACGACCTCCTGCGCTGGCTCAGCGAGCTGTCCAAAACAAAATCCGCCTATGAGCGCATCAAAAACGCGCTTGGCGAAGTGGAGGCGACAGGCTACGGCATCGTCATGCCGTCACTGGAAGAACTCACGCTCGAAGAGCCTGAACTAATGCGCCAAGGCGGGCGTTACGGCGTGCGTCTGCGCGCGTCCGCACCGTCGCTGCACATCATGAAAGCGAACATCAGCACAGAAGTCGCGCCAATCGTCGGGTCAGAATCCCAGAGCGAAGAGCTTGTGATGTATTTGCTCAACGAATTTGAGGAAAATCCGCAAGCGATATGGCAGTCAAATATTTTCGGCAAGAGCCTGCACGAGTTGGTGAACGAGGGCTTGCACAACAAGCTCTATCAAATGCCGCTGGACGCACGGAGCAAGTTCCAGGAGACCATCGAAAAGATCATCAACGAGGGTTGTTCGGGATTGATTTGCATTATTTTATAGGCTACCAAAAACAACGCCGCCCGTGGAGCAATGCACGGGCGGCCGGCTTGTGTGGAAGAATTTTATACTTTTATGAAAGAAAAAGTATAAGCGCGTTGCGCAATGTCTGCTCAGCCCTTCTCGTTGTAATCTTGAGCAATCGCGTTCATACAAGCGCTCAATTTGTGCATGTACACGAACGGTCCGATAATAATAATCAGACCAAGCGTGTTCCAAAGCCAGTAGCTTCCCGCGCCGAATGTGGTTGAATGACCGCGCCGTCTTGCTTCCGCTCCAATACGCGCCGCCAGCTTGTGTCCCCAAACCAAGTAGCCCAAACCGAACGTTATAGGTCCCACGAGTAAGAAGAGCAACCAAAAGTTCATGGTTTTTTTGCCGTCATACTTGGTTGCGGCGAGATTGATATCATTTGCGACTCCCGCATAGAAAAAGACCGCATAAATACCAAGCGTGACGATGGTGAGAATGTAAAACTTGATTCCACCCCGATTCGTTTTCATTTTTTTTGACGGTGGTGCGTAGAAAGGTGCGCCTTGCGTGGATTGCGAGTTGATTGTTACGTTGATCGGTTGTTCAGCCATGTTAAACACCTTTTTCTTCCTATATTCGCCTTCGCGTGACATAATCATACACTATATTCACTGTTTTATTTTTCCAATTTGGAATATTACGGAAAAATCGCATTGCATATATATATATATATATATATATGTTGACTGTTTTTGTGCAAAACGACAACAGCCCGTGGAGAAAACTCCGCGGGCTGTTATTTCTATCTTGCCGTCAATCAATCGTAAATCGTCGTCGTCGTCAATTCTTGATAGTCGGGATGCTCCGCTTGCCACTGCGCCCAAAAATCTTGCCATTTGTCCTCGCCGAAAGTCAGGATGATGTCTTTTGCGGTCATGTTGGGGTGTTGCGTCAGCGGGGATTCAACGCTCAGATTATAGATGGATTGGGCGGGGTAATAGGGATATGCGGCGTGTGGCAAGTTCTGTTTCATCAAGAGCAAATACGTTTCGCCGATGTTTAATTCCGGCACATCGACTGCGATAGGAATTCCTTTTTCAGCCAAATCACCCAAAGCGGCAAGTTGCTCTTCCACTTTAAAATCTTTGATACCGCCGTCCATTGCCAGTTCAAGCGAACTGCCGACATCGCCCTTGAAAACCTGCAAAACATCAACTGTATAATAACTATTGAGGTGCAGGCGCAGTGGTTCGGATTCTTCGGTGGGCGGTTCAGCAGTAGACGAATCCACAACCGCAAACGATACGTCTTTGATCGTGCCGACAACAACAAGCGTCGCCTCTTCAACCAACGCTGACGCGTTTTCAAACAATGACCAATCAATAAACATGTCTTGGTAACTAACTGCTGTGCTTGTCGATGGTTTTTCGGTCGTTGTGGGCAAGGTCGTCGGTTCATTTGCCTTCGCGCAAGATGTTGCAAAGAGCAACATAAAGAGCAACATGGAAACAACGAACAACGCAATTATTTTTTTCATGTGATCTAATCCTTTCTGTGACATCAGGTCGGTTACTCGTAATAAAATTTAATGTTTGCGTTACTATCGACATCATCATAATGCACAGTATAACACGAACCGAACATGATGTCAAGAAAGATTTTCACATTTTTCAAATATTTATGAAAAACGCCAACATTTTATTTCACAAAATCATTCGTCAAAATGCGGTAGCACACTGCGCCGTCCTGTTCCTCCAAAATATAATCGGGCATATAGATGGATTTTTCGATGAGATAATCGCGTGTGCCATCGCCGTTTTGCTGGAGCTTGTATTCAAAACGCAATACGCCGTCGAGCAGGATGTGCGTTGTGGCAATGCTGGAGCGTGTGCCGTCGCTCGACGTAAGCCAGTCGTATTCCGCAAGGTCGTAGCCGTGGGCATAGAGACCCGCAACGGGATCGACCGCCGCAACTTTTTTGATGCTGTCGCCCGTATAAACTCCCGAAAAATCACTGATGCGCAGACGTTGCTTCATCAGCGCGACGCGCCCCGCGACATGCTGAAAACCGTCTTTTTTTGCAAAAAACAAAAACACGCGCGTGCCGGCGTCGGTGTCATAAACGGCGTAGATAAAATCGCCCATCATCCGCAACGGCGGCGGACCAAAACGCGCCACAACTGCCGAAAGATAGTCGGTCCGCGCAACATAATCCGCAAAAAAGCCATGATCGCGCAAAATATTGAACGTGCTGTTTTGATACAAAAAGTCGGCCTGCTTTTGCTTCGGGCGATCAATTAAATCAAGATCGATCGATGGCGCAACGGTGTATTTGGACACAATATATTGCGCCGATCCCTGTTCCTGCGCCAGTTTTTTGGATTCCGCCTGTGATTGCGCCGCTTCGCTTGAAAGACGCGGTGTGCTTGGCGTGCAACCCGCGAAGAGAAAAATCAACAACAGCGCAAGCGATGCCGCGCGTCTGGTTCGTTGCATTCTAATCCCACCCTTTGCGGTAGTTTGTCCCAAAACAATCCCCAAAAACATCCTAATCGTGCGGCGTATTGCTCCGCTTATGATTTGCGATTTGTGCGCTTTTTGCCCGCTTGAATTGCTTTGATTTGTCGAACGGCGGCTTTTTTTTAACATCTTTTTTGTGTGATTTCGCCGTTTTTTTTGCGGGTACGTGCAAGTCGGGGTTTTCCTTGAAAAACACCATGCTGCCGCCGATCACCTGAATCACCTCCGCGCCCGTGCGTTCGGCGAGTTCCCGCGCCGCCAATTGGGGCGGCAACGGCGAAGATTCCAATAAAACCTTGCCCTTGAGCAGTTCGCGGGCACGAAACGCGTCGAGCATCTGCGCGGCGACGGCGGATGTTACGCCTTCTTTGCCAACGTGGAACATTGCCTCCAACCGGTTTGCCTGTGCGCGTAAAACCGCGCGTTCTTTGCTTGTCATGCTTCAAAATCTCCGTCAGTTATTGTAATTGATAATCATCGATCACGCGCGTCTGTTTTCAATCCCTAATGATTCCAAACATCCAGTTCGCGGCGCGTTGGCGTGTCGATTTCCATGCCAAGATCCGCAAGCAATTCGCGCGCGGCATTGTAGCCCATCGCCTTTTGCCGGTGATTCATTGCCGCTATTTCAACAATAATGGACAAATTGCGCCCCGGTTTTACGGGAACAACACAGACAGGCACGGGTATATCCAAAATTGTGGTGAATTCTTCGTCCAATCCCAGGCGATCGTAGACTTTTTCTTGATTCCAAGGCTCTAAGTTAATCACAAGGTCAATTTTTTCGGTTTGCTTCACAGAACCCATGCCGAAAAGGCTGCGCGCGTTGATGATACCCACGCCGCGCAGTTCAATAAAATGCCGTATGTTGTCGGGTGCGCTGCCCACAAGGGTTTTGTTTGAAACGCGGCGGATTTCGACTGCGTCGTCCGCAACAAGGCGATGCCCGCGTTTGATGAGTTCCACCGCGGTTTCGCTTTTGCCGACACCGCTGCTGCCGAGGATGAGCACACCTTGACCGTAGACCTCCACCAAAACGCCATGCCGCGTCACACGTTCGGCGAGCTCCACGCCCAAATAGGATATCAAGGCCGCCATGCTGTCGGATGTGGAAATTTCCGTGCACATGACGGACACCTGATATGTTTGTGCCAGCCGGAGCATTTCGTCGGGCAGCGCTTGCCCCCGCGTGAGCAGAATGGCACACGGTTTGAGGGCGAGGAATTGTTCCAATCTCCAGCCGCGCTCATCGCCGGGCAAATTGGCGAGGTAGTCCATTTCAACGTAGCCGAAAAATTGCACACGGCTGGCGTCGAAGTGCTCCGTGAACCCCGCGAGCGCAAGCCCGGGGCGGCTGACTTCTTTTGAAACAATAGAAATGGTTTCGGGGTTTGCGGGTGCGTAAACCAAATTGTAGCCATTATCGCGCACCAATTTTTCGAGCGACACCATGTAACTTTCAGGCATGCAAACACCTCGGTTGATTTTTTTATTCCTATGATTGTTGGCTTTGAAAATTTTGCTCGTTCATGATGATCGCGCGCCGCGCACTCCCCTGCTCGGATGCCGAACGCGGTTGCGCACAATCACGGGACGGGCAAGCCCGTCCCCTTCGTTGCGCAAAGCGGCTAAAATCTTTTTGCCGCTCTGTTTAAGCTGACGTTTAATACATCGCGCCATACGCGGCGCACGCGCGGTAATCGGCGCTTTCGAGGTCTTTTGTGCCGAACGCCGCCCAACTGTGCGGACGATAGATGTCGCAATCCGCAACGTTGTGCATGGCGACGGGTATGCGCAACATGCTGGCAAGCGTGATCAAATCCTTGCCGATGTGACCAATCGTCATGCTTCCGTGATTCGCGCCCCAATTCGCCATCACGGAGTAAACATCCGCAAACGCGCCTTCGCCCAAACGCGGGGCAAACCATGTGGTCGGCCATGTGGGGTCGGTGCGGTCTTCGAGCGTTTTATGAACATCGTCGGGCAACGTGACCGTGTAACCCTCCGCAATTTGCAAAACGGGACCTAATCCCTCAATCAAATTGAAACGGATGAGCGTGACGGGCAGTTCGGATTGCGTTTTAAAGTGGGAGGAATAACCGCCGCCGCGGAAACAGTTTTTGTCGCCTTGGCACCAATCTGTGGCGGCAAGCATCGCCTGAATATCGGTCTCCGTTACATCCCACCACGGCTTGATGGTCGGATTGCCGTCGGCATCCACTTGCGTGCCCGTGGCATCCAGCGCGGCCGCGCCCGAGTTGATCATGTGGATAATGCCGCCTGAGGCCTTGCCCTGCAGGGTGTGTCCTGTCACGCGCTTCACCGAGTCGGGGCTCCAGTAAGTGCGCACGTCGGCAAAAATGCTTGCCGTGCCTGTGAGCAATTTGCCGGCAAGCATCGAAAGTCCGTTCAATCCATCGTTTTCGGTCGCAAACGTGATCGGCTCTTTTTTGCCGTTCCAGTCAAAGGATGAGTTTAAAATCGCTTCGGTAAAATCGCAATTGGGCATGTAGTCTGTCCACTGTCGCTGACCTTGGAATCCGCCCAAAATCGCGTTGCGCCCGAGCGCTTCCTCATGCCAGCCGTTTTCAAAAACGCCGTTTTGCCCAATCAGGGCCGGGGATGGCTTCACGCTGTCGAGTTTGGGATTACCGAGCAGGATGTCGCGACAAATCAGGGTCATTTTGACGCAGAATTCCCATTCCCAAGCCTTGCGTTCGGCGGAAGATTTGACTGCGTTTTTATCAAAACCCTCCGCGCAATGCGCTTTTGTCCACGCGAGCGCCCTTTCATACTCCTCTTTGTCGTAGATTTCGAGGTCAACGCGGCGGCGCACTTCGCTCATGTCCACCCATTCGGGGCGCAAGCCAAAATAGTGCTGCATGAACGACGGATCAGTCGTCGACCCCGCAATACCCATTGATACCGCGCCGATACCCACATAGCTTTTGCCTTTGATTTGCCCCAACGCAATCGCGCAACGCGCAAAACGGAGCATCTTTTCGGCGACATCGTCGGGAATGCTCTCGTCGGGGATATCCTGCACATCATGTCCATAAATCGAAAAAGCGGGCAAACCGCGCTGGGCGTGCGCCGCCATAACCGCCGCAAGATAAACCGCGCCGGGGCGTTCCGTGCCGTTGAATCCCCAAACCGCTTTGATCGTCTGCGGATCAATATCCATGGTTTCGCTACCATAGCACCAACATGGCGTGACCGAAAGCGTTGCCGTGACGTTTTGTCCCGCAAAAAAAGCGGCGCAAGCGGCGGCTTCCGCACCGCCGCCAATGGTTGTGGGCGAAACAACGCAAACGGCGGACGTGCCGTCGGCATAGCGGCAGTTTGTCTCGATGAGTTTTTTTGCGGCGTTTGCGAGTTGCATGGTTTTGTCTTCGAGCGATTCACGCAGGCCCCCCCAGCGGCCGTCGATGATGGGACGAATACCAATGCGCGGATGATTGTTTTGCATAGTTGCCTCCTCAAGTTGATTTTTATTTGTTTTATTTATTTGTTTTATTTATTTGTATTGTTTATCACGTTATCTTGACCGATATGTTTTGATATCCCCTTGCGCCAGCATCTCTCGCGCGGCGGCAATGCTTTCAAGCTTGCCCGCCTGTATCAATTGCACGCAAAGATTGCCCAAAACCGTCGCTTCCACAGGCCCCGCCATAACGTCGATGCCGCAGGCGTTTGCGGTAAGTTGGCAAAGATAGCCGTCCTTCGCGCCGCCTCCAATCACGTGCAGGCGGTCATAGGTTTTGCCCGTGCAGGTTTGCAAGTCCAACAGCACGTCCTTGTATTTTTGCGCGAGGCTTTCGTAGATGCAACGGATTATTTCGCCGATGGATTGCGGCACGGGCTGATTTGTGTTGGAACAATATTGCTGAACCCGCACAGGAATATCGCCGGGCGCAACAAAAAGGGGATCGTTTGGATCAATCAACGCAAGATTCCGCGGCACTTCGGTGGCAAGACGCTCCAAATCGGCGTAACCGTATTGTGCGCCATCGCGGTTGAAATAGCGGCGACTCTCCTGAATAAAAAACAATCCGTTGATGTTTTTCAAAAAACCGAACGTGCCGCCAAAGCCCGCCTCATTTGTGATGTTGCGGGCAAAACTGCGCTCGTCAGCGATCGGCTTGTCCGTTTCTGTGCCAAGAAGCGACCATGAGCCTGAACTTAAAAACGCAAATCGCGGCGTTTTGCTTGGCACGGCGGCGCGCGCGGATTGCGTGTCGTGCCCGCAGACTGAAACAACGGGCACACTGCCAAGCCCCGTTTCGCGTTGGATTTCGGGGAGCAAAGCGCCCAAATATGTGCCGCTCGGCACGATTTTTCCAAACAAGCGCTTCGGCAGTTTCAGCTTTTCCATCACAATTTCGGACCAATCGCCCGTGGAAAGCGACAGCAGTTGGCTCGTGCCCGCAATCGAATATTCGGTCGTCATTTGCCCCGTCAAAAAATATCCGAACAAATCCGGCAAAAAGAGCAGGCGATCGGCGCGTTCAAGCAATTCAGGCTGGGCCTGACGGATTGCGTGCAGTTGGAACGCGGTGTTCCAATCCATGAATTGAATGCCCGTTTCGGCATAAAAATCCTGCAACGGGTAGTGTTTTGCGGCGGAAGCAACCGCGCCTGTGTTGCGCGCGTCGCGGTAATGCACGGGATTTTGCAGCATTTGCCCGCGTTCGTCGAGCAACGCAAAATCCACGCCCCAAGTGTCGACACCAATGCTCCGCACATCCGCGCCCGATTGCGCGGCTTTTGCCAAACCCTGTTTGATCTCGTGCAAAAGCCGCAAAACATCCCAGTGCAGCGTTCCGCTGACCATGACCGGATCGTTCGAAAAACGGTGCAGTTCTTCCAATTGGATGGACGCACCGTCAAACCGCCCGAGCATCACACGCCCGGAGGACGCGCCGAAATCAATGGCGACGCAATCATGTGTGGATTTATTCATCGCTCACAACGCCCTTTTTCAATATGATATTACCGTAAAGCGCGGTCTCGCCCGAGGCGACGACGGCATAGGCGGATTTTGCGCGGTCGTAGAACGCGAAACGCTCCATGCGTTCAATTCTAACGTCGCCTTCGTGAAGCAAAATGAGTTTGCTGTATGTTTCCCAAACAGGTGCGCGGAAACCGGGATCATCCGATGCCATGAGCGCGACGGGGCAATCGACGTAGGTGTCCAGTGGCAAAAAGCGCAAAATCGCGTCGAGCAGGGCGGGAATGCCGTGCGCGTCGGCGCGAACCAGACGTTTTGCGATTGATGCCGCGGGGAAGTTGCCGTCTGCCAGCACCAATTCGTCGCCGTGCCCCATTT